>JBEVNX010000038.1:0-29088 GCA_040507895.1 Binatia bacterium
GATCGACCGCGCGCCATAGCAGATAGACGATGACGATCACACCGATGATCAGCACGGTGCCGGCGCTCAGGAGGTAGAGCAGCATCATCCGGCGCTCACGCTCGTGCGCGCAGGAAAACCGCCGCCGAACATCGCATCATTCCGCCCCGTTGAGGCCGCGTGGGGTCGGGTTCCGGCTCCGGCGTGCCGCTGGCTCGCGCCCTAGCCCTTTGAAGCTCGTCGATCGTGTCACGAGCGGGATCGGGCGCGGGCTCGTCCGGCTTGGGCTTGGCCCGTTCGCGCCGAGGCATGCCCTCCACGGGAAGGTCCTCCTCGATCTCTCCGTCCGCATCCGTGTAGGTTCCGGGCGCCTCTGGAATCTGAGCGAAGGCGGCGTGCTGCGAAAGCGCATCGCCGGCCGCGAGGGCAAACATCGCTGCGAACAGATGGACACGCCGCACACTCCTGAATCTCATCGTAGACACCTCCCCCACGCGCCAGGCGCGGACTGTTCACGATGGCCGACCGGTGGCGGATCACTAGGGATCCCCGTGCATCGGGCCTTGAAAACGCGGTCACGATTTGGTTTTGCAGGACTTCGGTACGCGTTCATAGTCTCTAGGCCCGTGGTTCGAGTCCACGCGCCGCCATTCCTGTCTCGCGTATCAGCGGAGAAGCCATGACGCGAGCCCTAGAGGATTCCAAGGATGCCGTTGCGCTCGCGCGGCAGATCGGGGTCGACTTCGGCGCCGCCATGACCGTCGCGCTCGCGTACATCGGCGATCGGCTGGGAATCTTCAAGGCGATGGCCGAGGGCAGGCCGATGAGCAGCGCCGAGATTGCAGAGCACACGCGACTGGATGAACGATACGTGCGCGAATGGGCGTCGACGATGGCAGCCGCCGGCTATCTCGACTATAGGGCCGCGGATTCCACCTTCCGAATGAGCGCCGAGCAGGCGATGGTGCTCGCCAACGAGGACAACACGTTCTTCACCGGCGGCGCCTTCCAATACGCGGTCACGTGCTACCGGCAGATTCCGAAGCTGCTGGAAGCGTTCCGGCACGGCGGGGGCGTCCCTTTCGCGGACTTCGGCCCCGACATCGTCGAAGCGATCGAGCGGCTCTTTCGGATCGGTTACGAGACTTGGGTCGCGGCGCAATGGATTCCAGCGGCCCCTGACGTCCACGAGCGCCTGAGCACGGGAGGCCTAGCGGCCGAGGTGGGCTGCGGGGCCGGTCAATGCATCATCCCCGTAGCCTTGGCCTACCCGAGCTCTCGATTCTTCGGCTACGACGTGGACCGCTACTCGCTCGAGCGGGCGCGCGAAAAGGCGCTTGGAGCCAAGGTCGCCGATCGCCTCTTCTTCGAAGAGGTCGCCGCGGAGAATCTTCCGTTCGTCGACCGCTTCGACCTCGTCATGGCTTTCAACTGCATCCACGACATGGCACGCCCGAGAGCCGCCTTGGCCGCCATTCGGCGCATCCTCAAACGTGGCGGAGCCTTGCTTTGGTCCGAAGCGGACGCGTCGGACCATCTCGAGGAAAACCTGAACCCAGCGGGACGTGCTCTGTACGGCGCGAGCACGATGCATTGTATGACCGTGTCGCTAGCCGACCACGGCGAGGGCTTAGGCGTGGTGATCGGAGAGAGCCATGCCCGGAGCATGGCCGCGGAGGCTGGATTCACCAGCTTCGAGCGGCTCGCGATCAAGAATCCGTATCACCAGATCTTCCTCGCGCGTCGATGACAGGCGCCGGACCGGGGTGTCCGCCCACCAGTGAGACCCTCGCGCGGAGCTCCCCGCAGCCTCGCCGCTTCTCTCTCTCGTCCGACCTGCAGAACCCGCAAACATCCCCTACTTCTGTAGTGGATCGCGGCTCTGACCGGCTTCACGGTCAGCGAAACGTCGGGATCACCTCTCTGGCCATCAGCTCGACGTGCTCATCGCTCCACTCCGGCGGCAGTCCGGGCGGCACGGTCCACCCGTAGAAGCGATCCACGCGGTTGACCTCGACGTACTCGCGAATGCGCTCGACGGCCTCCTCGGCGCGAAGGATGAGAAACCCCTGGCGTTCGAGATCCTCACGGCTCGAGGCTGGAGAGAATAGAGGCATTCCCGCTTCGGCAAACCAGCGCGCATAGAGGTTCATCTGGTAGAGGAAGTGCGCCATCGCTTCCTTCCATCGCCGCTCGGGGTCGCGCGCCACGATCAGCCACAGGTAGCCCCCCGCGACCTCGTAGCGCTCCGGATCGCGTCCGCTTGCTCGCACGGCGTCGAGGCACCGATCCACCAGCGGTCGGATCGCCCCGATCGAAATGTAACCGTCGCCGAGCCGGCCGGCGCGCTCCAACGCCTTCGGCAGGAAGCCGCCGAGCCAGAGCGGCATCGGCTTCTGCACCGGCTGTGGAAAGAGCTGCACGTCCCGGTATCGGTAGTACTTGCCCTCGAAGGTGAAGCGCTCGCCGGAGAAGCAACGCCTTAACACCTCCATCGCCTCGGCCATACGCTCGTCACGCTCCCGGCGCGGGATGGCGAAGCCCTGGAATTCACCGACCCGGTAGCCGGCGCCCACCCCGAGGTCGAAGCGGCCATTGGCGACGATGTCGATCGTCGCAGCGTCCTCGGCTACCCGCAGCGGATCGTGAAGGGGCAGCAGCAGAACGCTGGTGCCGATGCGAACCCGCTTGGTGCGCGCCGCAATCGCCGCGGCGAGCGGCAGCATCGAGGGCGTATAGCCGTCCTCGATGAAGTGATGCTCGGAGAGCCAAACGTCGTCCCATCCCAGCGCTTCCGCACGAACCGCTTGCGCGATGATCGACTCGTAGAGGCGCGCGGGGTCTTGGCGCCATTGCGGCGGATTGCGGAAGTCGTACCACAGTCCGAATCGTAGCTTTCGCATGATCACACCTCGCCGATCCTTTTGGCGTCAGCACAATGACCGGGAAAGCGCCTGCCATTTCAAGCCTCGGCCGATCCGCGGAAGCCTCCGCTACGATTCGCCGCCGGCACTCCTCGACGCGAACGCTCGCGAGGCGACGCTCTCGCAAGCCTCGAGGAGCGCCGTTAGGAACTCCCGAGGCCGGTAGACGCACGCGGCGTGGTCGCCGTCGACTGGATGGATCGTCGCGCGGGGGATCGAGCTCGCGAGCTTCCGTTGGGCGTCGGGTGAGACCAGCGCGTCGCGCTCGGTTACGACGACGGCCGTCGGAACATCCACCGAGCCGATCCATTCCCGGGAGGAGAACGCGTGGATGGCGCGAGTGGCTTGAAGGATCGCGCCCGGGTCGTGATCGGCGATCTCGGAGGAAACCCATGCGCGCGCGTCGGGATTTTCGATCCGCCGCGACAGCCACCCGGCCATCAGTTTTCGGCGCATCGGCGCCGGCACCAGGCGGGCGCCGATCGCAAGCCCAGGAACAACCGCGGGCATGACCACGTCCGCGAGGCCGGCGCGCGCTCGTCCCCGGAAGTTGCGCGCCGTGGCGCAGAGCACGAGCCCGGCCACGCGACTGCGGTGCCTGTACCATAGGAGCTGCGCGACCGGTCCGCCCATCGAGTAGCCGACGGCAATCGCGCGTTCGATCTCGAGCCTATCGAGCAGCGCCGCCGCGTCGTCGGCGCAGTCGGCGAGCCGAAAGTGCCGCGGCGAGTGGACCCCGCGTCCATGGCCGCGCTGGTCGAGAGCGACGACTCGGTAGCGGCGGCTCAGCCCATCGAACACCGCGTGCCAGTTTAGCGCGGCGGTCGCGCCGAGCCCGTGGAGAAGCAACACCGTCGGTGCGCCCGCAGGTCCGCCCGCCTCGCAGACCCACGTGCTGCCGCGGCCGGGCAGCGATACGGCACGTCCGGTCGGAACACCGGCGCGGCTCGCGTTGCGCATGGTCTCTTAGATTCCACGACGGCGGAAATCTCTCAACGAGCCGCTCGTCGCCGCTCGAAGCGCGAGCGATTGCGTTGCCCCGAGGGTTGATATCCTCTAGGGGGGCGCTCGACGCGTCCCTGCTCCCGCTTCCACCATGTCCGCCGCCCAAGAGAGCCACGAGTTCCACGTGCAATTCCGCGGCGTGCACATGGCCTTCGGCCCTCGCGTGGTCTTCGACTCGCTGTCCTGCGGCTTTCCCCGTGGCAAGATCTCCGTAATCCTCGGCGGCAGCGGCTCTGGAAAAAGCACCATTCTCCGGCTGGTCGGCGGGCTCGTGCGGCCGCAGTCGGGTTTCATCGTCGTCGACGGGCACGACGTGGTCGGCTTGTCGGAGCGGCGCATGTATGACGTACGGCGCAAGCTCGGCATGATGTTTCAGGGCGGCGCGCTCCTCGACTCGCTCACGGTTACGGACAACCTCGCGTTCCCGCTCCGCGAGCACACGCGCCTCGGCGAGACCGAGATCGCGGCGGAGGTGCAGAGCCGGCTCGACGCGGTCGGCATGTCGAGCGTCGGCGATCTGCTCCCGGGCCAGCTTTCGGGCGGCATGCTGAAGCGGGCCGCACTGGCACGCGCGATCATCCGCAAACCCTCCATCCTGCTCTGCGACGAGCCCTTCTCGGGGCTCGACCCCGCCTCCACCAAGCGCATTGAGCGCCTGCTCGTGGGCATGAATCACAACTCGGGGGTGACGATGCTCGTCGTCTCGCACCACATCCCGTCGACGATGCGCATGGCGGACCGCGTGCTCCTGCTGCTGCCGCACGGCGCGGTGGAAGGCCAGCCGCGAGACCTGCGAGCGCACCCGGATCCTCGCGTCACGGCTTTCCTGAACGAGGATCCCGAACTGGGTGCCGCGGCGAACGAGGATCCGGACGAGCCGCCCGCCGGCCAAGCCGTGCGGGCGAAGGGGCGGATGCGGTGATGCGGCTGCGCGCCATCGAGGATTTCGGCTTCCTCGCGCTCCGCTTCGTCGACGACCTCGGCAAGCTCGCCCTGTTCACGCTGCAGATCCTCGGCGCGCGCTTCACGCCGCCGCTGCGCGGACGGGTATTCGTCGCGGAGCTCTTCAAGCTCGGCGTGCTGTCGCTGATCATCATCTGCGTGAGCGGCATCGCGGTCGGCATGGTGCTCGGACTCCAGGGTTACAATACGCTGGTGCGCTTCGGCGCGGAGCAGTCGCTGGGAGCCGTGGTCGGCCTCAGCTTGATCCGCGAGCTCGGTCCCGTGCTGACGGCGCTCCTCGCCGCCGGTCGAGCGGGCTCCGCGACGGCGGCCGAGATCGGCACCATGGTCGCGACCGAGCAGCTCGACGGGCTGCGCATGATGTCGATCAATCCCGTGCATCTCGTGGTTACGCCGAAGGCTACCGCCATGATCGCGGTGATGCCGCTGCTTTCCGCGTTGTTCATCGTCTGCGGTCTCTTCGGCGGCTACGCCGTCGGCGTCGGTCTCATGGGCCTCGACGGCGGTACGTACATGTCGAGCCTGCAGTCGGCCGTCGACTTCCACGACGACGTGCTCGGGAGCTTGCTGAAGGCGCTGATCTTCGGCGTGTTGATCGGCCTGATCTCCACCTACCGGGGCTACACCAGCGCGCCGACCTCCGAAGGGGTGAGCGCGGCCACAACGTCGACGGTGGTGGTCGGCTCAGTCAGCGTGCTCATCTTCGACTATTTCATCACGGCTCTTTGGGGGGTATGACGCATGACAAGGTCTCCCTTGCGCGACCTGCTGGTCGGCTTGTTCATCCTCGCCGGCCTCGGAGCGATCGCCTATCTGTCCTTCAGCGTCGGCGGCCTCTCGTACGGCGGCCCGGGTGGGCTCACGATCTATGCGGCCTTCGACCAAACCGGCGGCCTCAAGCCCCGCGCGCCGGTGGTCATCTCCGGAGTCAAAGTCGGTCAAGTCACCTCGATCACGCTCAACGAGAACTTCCGGGCTCGCGTCGCCATGGACCTCGACCGGCGGCTCAAGCTGCCTACCGACACCGCGGCGTCGATCGTCACGGCGGGAATCCTTGGCGACCGCTACATCTCGCTTCAGCTCGGCGGCGACGACAAACTGCTCGCCCCAGAGGACTCGATCACGTTCACCGAATCGGCCATCATTCTGGAAAGTCTGATCGGTAAGTTCATGTACGGACGTAGCGGCGGCTCTGCCGGTAGTGACAGCGGCGGCAATGGTGGAAGCGAAGCGCAAAAGAAGGGATCCTGAACGAATGGCGGATGTGGCGAAGAGGCTCGTAGACCGGTGGTTCACGTTCATTCTCGCACTCGCTCTCGCATCTCCAGTCCTGGCGGAGGAGCCACCACCCCATCCCGGGCCTAGACCCATGCCGCTCCCGCCACTCGCGGAGCCCGCTCCGCAGCCGCCTGGCGTCGGGGAGGGCGATCCCTGGGAATCCTTTAATCGGAGGATGTTCTGGTTCAACGACAAGCTTGACGACTACGTCCTAGAGCCCGCCGCGAAGGGTTGGGACTTCGTCATGCCAAATCGAGTCGAAACCTGTGTGTCGAACTTTTTCTACAACCTCCGCTTTCCCATCGATACCCTGAACGACCTTCTTCAGGGGAAGGTGCAGTATGCGGTCACTGACGTGGGCCGCTTCTTCGTGAATACCACCGTCGGGCTCGCCGGCTTCTTCGACCCCGCGACGTCGCTCGGCTTGGAGCATCACTGGGAGGACTTCGGACAGACCCTGGGCTGGTGGGGCGTCGGCACCGGTCCGTACCTGGTGCTGCCGGTTCTCGGCCCGTCCGACCTACGCGACGGCGGCGGACTGATCGTCGACACGGCCGCGAGCATCACGCCGTTTTTCGTCAGCAGCTACTATCTCCTGGCCGCCCGAACTGTGGACCTCGTGAACACCCGAGCCATCTATGCCGACGCCATCCAGAAGGCTAAGGACTCTTCGTTGGATTACTACACCTTCGTGCGCAACGCCTACCTGCAGCGCCGAGCGAGTCTGGTCAATGACCAGGCGGCTGCGACGGAAGCAACCCAGGAGGATCTCTACCACCCCGAGGGTGATTGAGTGTTCAAAGGATTGTCGAGGAGGATGCTAGTGAGATCACGTCGGTCTTGGGCGGTCGGAGGGCTCCTGGTGACGTTCCTCGCGCTGTTCGCACAAACGGCGTCCACCGCGGAGAGCCCGCGCGACCTGGTTCGCAAGTTGAGCGATGCGGTGATCGCCGTGCTCCAGGAAAAGAATCTCTCGGCGGATGCCAAGCGGGAAAAGATTCGCGGCATCGTACAAGACTACGTCGACTTCACGACGATGTCGCGCCTCGTGCTCGCGCGCAACTGGAGCGGTCTCGACGATTCCAAGAAGGCCGCCTTCACCGAGGAATTCAAGCAGCACCTATCGGTGACATACGGCAGGAACGTCGAAACGTACAACAACGAGAAGGTGGAGATCGTCGGCGACCGCGACGAGGGGCGCGGTGATTGGACCGTGCAAACAAAGATCCTCCGTCCGCAGGGCGGCGGCGACATCCTCGTCGACTACCGGCTGCGACGGATCGACGGAGAGTGGAAGGTGATCGACTTGATCATCGAGCGCGTGAGCCTGGTGTCGAACTATCGATCGCAGTTCCAGGAAGTGATGGCGAACGGAGGCATAGACAAGCTGCTTCAATTGCTGCGCGAGAAAAACGCCGCCGGTCAACCATTGAAGTCTTAGCGCCTGCGACAGCCCCTACGCAGTTTGCAGTCGACGCCCTTGCCCGCCCGCGAAGCCAGGGTTACTTTCGCTGAGCCGAACGCGACTATTCTCTAGAGGCCGCCTTTAAGGGTCCCTGGGGAGGAACCATGGAACCGCTACAGCAACTCGGTCTTGCAATGGGTACCGCTTGGACGTCGGGGATCAACCTCTATGCCACGGTCGCCACGCTCGGCATTGCCCAAGCCTCTGGCCTCGTTCAACTGCCGCCGGGCCTCGAAGTACTCGCGAATCCAGCCGTCATCACCATCGCCGTCGTCATGTATTTCGTGGAGTTCTTCGCCGATAAGGTCCCGTTCGCGGATACGGGGTGGGACGCCTTGCACACGTTCATACGCGTGCCGGCCGGCGCGCTCCTGGCTGCCCGCGCCCTTGGGCCGACGAACCCCGCGCTCGAAGTGGTCGCGGCACTTGCCGGTGGCAGCGTCGCGCTCGCCGCCCACGGAACGAAAGCCACCGCGCGGCTGGCAATCAATACGAGCCCCGAACCGTTTACCAACTGGGCGGCCAGCATCGCCGAGGACATCGTGGCGTTTCTCGGCGTCTGGGCAGCGCTTCAGCATCCCTACGTGATGCTCGCGCTGGTGGGCCTGTTCCTCGGGCTATCGATCTATCTGGTGCCGAAGATCCTTCGCGGCCTGCGTACGATGTTTCGCAAGCTCTTCGGCAGAGATCACGGCGACGCCGCCGACTCGCCACCGCTATCGGCGCATCCGTAGGTCGGGCGGTCGGCGGGGTCGCTGACCGCAGCCGTCACGGCGCCTTCTTGATGGTCGTTCCAGCTTCGACGTGAAGCTCGCGAACCAGCCTAGCCGCCAGCGCTTCGAAGGCGGCTTGCGGGGGCTTCGATCCGTGCGCAGAATCCTCGCATGCCCGCGGAGCCGATTCCCGCCGCAACCGTGGTCCTACTGCGCGATGCGCCGCGCGGGCCGGAAGTGCTGATGGTGCGCCGTCACGAGCGAGCCGGTGATTTCGCGGGCGCGAGCGTCTTTCCCGGTGGGGTCGTCGATGCCTCCGACGCCGACCCCTGTCTCGCCCCGGCCGCCAGCGGGTTCTCTCTCGAGCGAGCGCTCGTGGCCCTCGGCGAACCGCTCGAAGAGACCGAAACGCGCGCACTCTACGTCGCTGCGTGTCGCGAGCTCTTCGAGGAGGCCGGCCTGTTGCTCGCTCACGGGGTCGATGAACGCAGCTTTCGTCGCCTCTGCGAGCTTCGCCCAGCACTCCAGGCCGGCACCGAGCAGCTACGGATGGCGCTGGCACGCGAGGGCTGCGTGTTGGCGCTCGCGCGGCTGACGCCGTTCGCTCGCTGGATCACTCCGGAGTTCCAGAAGAGGCGGTGGGACACTCGCTTCTTCGTCGCCGAAGCCCCCGAGGGCCAGACCGCGGAGTGCGACGGCACGGAGACGAGCGAGGCGGTCTGGCTGGCCCCCGCGGCGGCCCTCGACGCCTACCGAGCGGGCGAGCACCTGCTGGCGCCGCCGACGTTTCGCGTCCTCGAAGACCTTTGCGGCTTTTCGACTGCCACCGGAGCCTGCGCCGCGCTAGGCTCCGCCGGCCCTCCCCGACCCATCCTCCCCATGCCGCTGCGCGATGCTCCCATTCTGACGATGGTGTATCCGGGTGACCGCGACTATCCCGGGAGAGGCGGCCACGGCCTCAACCGTCTCGTTCTCGACGGCGGCCGCTGGAAGAGCCAGCGCTCGACCGGTTGAAGAGATCGAGCTGTTGCACCATCCCTGGAGGCTCGGTTACGCCTGGCCCGCCGGGTCTGCGCGGGTGGCGTCCTCCCGGGATCGTCGCTCCGCTCTCCTCGAGTGCGCGCAGCAATGAGGACTCGCGAGCGTGGAACCCGAGCGTGTGGAGGGAGTGCGGCAGGTCGAGGATCGTCATGTCGACGTGGTGGCAGACCTCGTGAAGGAGAGTGCGCAGAAAGGTGCGCGGCTTGACCACCTGTGCATTCGCGGCCGTCAGCATCCACACCCGAATCTCGCACTCCCCGTTCTCGAAGCGCGTGTAGAGGCCGTGGAACTCGCTCTGCCCTCTGCGGGGCCGGGCGCGTAGCACCTTGACGCGCGGCACGGCCGCCGGCGCGCGCCGGCTACGACCGCCGAGCGAGGCGCAGACGTCGTCGACGAGCCTCTGAGCCGCTCTACGCACCTGGGCCAGCGCGCCGTCCTCGAGGGCGTGGACCACTTCGTCGGCGGCCACCCCGAGCGCCGCGGCGGGTGTCAGCGGCAGGGTGCGCCGCGCGTCGGAGCGGTCGTACTCCCGCTTCTGTTCGGCGCTCAACCGTCGATAGAACGAGAGACGCCGGGGCTCATCGGGCTTCACGACAGGCCCGCCGCAAAGAGTCGGTCGTACTCGACTCTCACGAGGCACAGACCATGCGCGGGAGCCGTGGCTCCGGCTCGGGTACGGTCGCGGGCCGCCAGCAGCGTGAGGAAGTCGTCGCGCGCCCGCTCCCCCGTTCCCACCTCGACCAGCGTCCCCACGACGTTCCGTACCATGTGGCGTAGAAAGGCAGTCGCTTCGACGCGGTAGACGACTTCGTCGCCCGCCGTCTCGCAGGTGCTCGCCAAGACCCGCCGAACCGGATTCTCGGCGTCGCAGTCCGCGGCTTGAAACGAGCTGAAGTCGTGCTCGCCGACGAGCACCGCAGCAGCTTCCGTCATCGCCGCGGCGTCGAGCGGCCGGTGTACGTGCCAGGCATGGCGGCGGGTGAATGGAGACGGCCACGGCGCGTTGTGGATGCGGTATTCGTAACGGCGGCTGCGAGCATCGCGGCGAGGATCGAAATCGTCAGCGACGGGTCCCACCTGTCGCGCGACGATCCCGGGACCGCAGAGCGCATTGAGCGCTCGCTGGAGGCGAGCGCAGTCGGCCGCCCGCACGGTGGAAAAAGCCGCCACCTGGCCACGCGCATGCACACCCGCATCCGTGCGGCCGGCCGCCTCGATCCGCACGCGCTCGCCGAGAATCGTCGCCAGCGCCCCTTCGAGGGATCCCTGCACGGTGATGAGATCCGGCTGCACCTGCCAGCCGTGGTAGTCGGTCCCGTCGTACTCGAGAACCATGCCGATCCGCATGGCCGACCCCACTCAGTGCTTCAGCAAGATCCCTTCGGCGAGAGAGACGGCTACGAGCGCCGCGCCCTGCCGAACGTTGTCTCCCAGCGCCCAAAAGTGCAGCCAGCGAGGATCGTTCACGTCCTGGCGGAGACCTACGACGTGGATCGCGTCGACGCCGATCGCGTCGAGCGTGCTAACCTCAGCGCCCGTGACCTCGTCCGCCGTGACCACCAGGGACGGCGCTCCACGCAGCGCGTCCCGCACCTTGTCGAGCTCAACGGGCGAAGCGAGTTCCAGGGACAAGGCCGCAGCTTGACCGTGGAACATCGGCACCCGGGCAACGTGTAGCGCGAGCAGTGACGAGAGTTCCGTAAGCGCGGCGACTTCCGCCGACACGCGCGCCGCGACCGGCGACTTGGGCGCCAGCGGGGTGCAACGAAAAGCCCCCTCGGAAGCGCTCGCTTCTTCCTCTCCCCGAAGGCTCAGAAGGGCGATCGATTGCTCGCTCAAGCGCTCCACTGCTGCGTGGCCGAACGCGGACGCGGAGACCAACAGAGTGGCGATCACATGAATCGGCGGCGCCGCCGCCGCACCCAGCGCGCGGAGCGGCGCCACGATCATGCGCGTGAGTGGATCCGGCACCCGAACCCACAGGCCGCCGCGCGCGGTGCGCGGCGCGGCTCCGAGATCGGCCGCCCCGAGCAGGAGCGGTACGTCGTCGAGGCCGCCGGGCGCGAGGTCTATGACCAGAGCACCGCCCTCAGCGAGATTCGCCGCGACGCCGCGGCTCACCTCCGGCGGCGCGCAGAGAAAGGCCACATCGACCTCCGGTATCTCCGCGGGAAGCGTGTCGACAGGCCTCTCCCGTTGGCCGAAATCGAGTGTCGCGCCCGCGGATGCCCGCGAAGCGTAGAGCGCAAGGGTGCCGACTGGGAAGCTCCGCTCGTCGAGAAGCGCCACGATCTCGCGGCCAACCAGGCCCGTGGCACCGATCACCGCGACCCGCAATGCGCGCGAGTCGCTCACGCTCCGAGCGCCGCGACCACCGCGCGGCCCATCTCGACAGTGCCGATCGTCCGAGCGCGAGCCTCGGCGATGTCGGGCGTGCGCCAACCGTCCCCGAGCACTCGACGAACGGCCCCCTCGACGCGCGCCGCCTGCGCCTCCGCGCCCAGAGAATGGCGCAGCATCATCGCGACCGAAAGGATCGTCGCGAGTGGATTGGCCTTGTCCTGCCCGGCGATGTCGGGCGCGCTCCCGTGAATCGGCTCGTAGAGCCCGCGCGGTTTGTCGAAGCGATTCCTGCCGTCGCCGAGCGAAGCCGAAGGCAACAGGCCCATCGAGCCCGATAGCATGGCCGCCTCGTCCGTGAGGATGTCCCCGAACAGGTTCTCGGTGACAATCACGTCGAAGTCACGGGGCCGACGGATCAGGTGCATGGCCATGGCATCGACGAGCACGTGCTCGAAGGCGACGTCGGGGTACTCGCGCGCCACCTCGCCCGCCACTTCCCGCCACAGACGCGAAGTCGACAACACGTTGGCCTTGTCGACCGAAGACACTTTCTTGCGCCGTAGGCGTGCGAGATCGAAGGCCGCCTTCACCACGCGGCGGACTTCGCCCTCGTGATACGGCATCGTGTCCACGGCCTCCCGCCCGTTCGAACCGGTGCGGCGCGCGCTCGGCTGTCCGAAGTAGATGCCTCCGGTGAGCTCGCGCACGACCATTAAGTCGACACCCTCCACCACCTTGCGCTTCAACGTCGAGGCGTCGACGAGCTCCGCGAAGACGTGGACGGGACGCAGGTTGGCGAAGAGTCCCAAACCCTTGCGAAGCGCGAAGAGCGCTTGCTCGGGGCGTACCGAGGCGCGCGGGTCGTCCCACTTCGGGCCGCCGACCGCGCCGAGGAGAAGCGCATCTGCGGATTTCGCCTGCTCGAGCACCTCTGGGCGGATCGCCGCTCCGTGCGCGTCGATCGACGCGCCGCCGACGCTCGCCTCGGCGAGCTCGACGTCGATGCCGCGGCCCGTCACTGCCCGCAGCACCGCCACCGCCTGACTCGTGACCTCGGGGCCGATGCCGTCGCCCGGAAGGACGAGAACCTTCGCCTCCAATCCGCCTCCTCTTTTAGGGTCCGACGCTTTGCATCTGCCGCTGATAGCGCTTGCGATGCTCGAGCTTGTTCAACGCGTTCACGAAGGCCAGGGCGCTCGCCATGATGATGTCGGTGTGCGCACCCTGGCCCGCGACCGCCATGCCGCTCTCGCGGACCAAGCAGGACACTTCGCCCTGCGCGTCCGTGCCGCCCGTGATCGAGCTCACGCCGAAACGATCGAGCTGGAGCTCGGGCCCCCCGGCGATCTTCTTGATCGCCTTGTAGCAGGCGTCCACCATGCCGTCGCCCGTGGCGTGGTCGATGCGCTCCTCTCCGTCAACGCGCAGCTTCACGGTGGCGTGCGGTACCGCCATGCTCGAAGACGTCACGTTCAGATAGACGAGCTCGTAACGCTCGGGAATGCGCGTGGCCTCTCCGGCCATCAGCGACAGCAGGTCCTCGTCGTAGATATTCTTCTTGCGGTCGGCGAGCGCCTTGAAGCGTTCGAACGCCTTGTTCATGTCCATCTGCCCCGGCTCGACTCCCAACGCCTTCAGACGGTCGGTGAAGGCGTGCCTCCCGGAATGCTTGCCGAGAACGATCCGGTTCGACTGCAGCCCTACGGTCTCGGGCTTCATGATCTCGTAGGTCTCCCGATACTTGAGGACGCCGTCCTGATGGATGCCGGACTCGTGCGCGAAGGCGTTGTCGCCGACGATGGGCTTATTGATCGGGATCGGCTGGCCGATGATTTGCGAGAGCAAGCGGCTGGTGGGGTAGATTTGCTCGCTGACGATGCCGGTATCGACGGCGGCGAACACGTCGCGGCGCGTGCGGATCGCCATCACCACTTCCTCGAGCGAGGTGTTGCCGGCGCGCTCGCCGATGCCGTTCACCGTGCATTCGATCTGCCGGGCGCCGCCCATGACCGCCGCCAACGAGTTCGCCACGGCCATGCCGAGGTCGTTGTGGCAGTGGGTGCTCCAGACCACTCGATCCGCGCCCGGGGTCTTTTCGATCAGATTGCGGAACAGCTCGGTAGTCCGCTCGGGAATCGCGTAGCCTGTGGTGTCCGGGACGTTGACGGTGCTTGCACCCACGGCGATCACGGCGCCGAATACCTCCACCAAATAGTCGAAATCGCTCCGCGAGGCGTCCTCTGCGGAAAACTCCACATAGTCGAGATGCTTCTTTGCAAACGAGACCGCCCAGACGGCGGCGTCGACGACCTCTTGGCGGCTCATCCGCAGCTTGTGCTTGAGATGAATGTCCGAAGTGGCGATGACGATGAGGATGCCGGGATGGGCGGCCTTCTCCACCGCTTTGAGCGCGCGCATGATATCGCCTTCCCGGGTTCGGCAAAGCGACAGTACGACCGGGCGCTTGACGGCCGCCGCGACCTTGGAGACGGCCTCGAAATCGCCCTCCGAAGACGCCGCAAACCCGGCCTCGATGACGTCGACGCCGAGCTTCTCGAGCTGGCGCGCCATCATCAGCTTCTCTTCGACGTTCATCGTCGCGCCGGGCGATTGCTCGCCGTCGCGCAGCGTCGTGTCGAAGATTTGCACTCGCTGCGGGGTCGTGTGAGTCTCTGCGCTCATGTCGTTCACCCTCCTTTGGGTTGCGTCCGAAACAAAAAAGCTACGGGGGAGAGCCGCCCGTAGCCTCGCGCTGCCTGGTCACGGGCGGTTCCTTCCGCCCATGACGTCCTTCCGTTCTATCCGCTGAAACCCCGGTCGGACGCAATGGGCGGGGCACTAAGCAGCAGGCCCCGAAGCCCGAGAAGGAGCAGCAGTCCGGTCGCGGTCCCGTTCATCACAACGCGGCCAGCATTACTGGCGGCTTGCGGCGTTGTCAAGACGAAGAGGCGCCGGAGCGGCCCGCGGCGCCAGTCACTGCCGGCACTGCCCGACGCAGGCGGCGCGTTCGGCGCAAGATCCACCAAATCGGTCCCGAGATCAGGTAGAGCGTGATCGAAGTGAACAGCGCGACCTGCGGCTGAGCGATCACGAACTTCAGCACGACGATCACGGCGATCAGCAGCCAGAAGGGTTGCCGGCTGTGCCAGTGGATGTCCTTGAAGCTGTAGTAAGGTACCTCGCTGACCATCAGCCCCGCGAGCGAGTAGATCAGCAGCAACAGGATGATGTGCTTGTGCGTCGCCCCTTCGCCGCCGAAGAAGTAGTAAAGCAGCACGGTCGCGACGACCATGTCGGCGGCGGCCGGGATCGGCAGCCCAACGAAGGCCCGCTTCTCCACCGATTCGACCTGGACGTTGAAGCGCGCCAGGCGCAGCGCTCCGCAGGTGACGTACAGCGAAGCGGCAAGCCAACCCAAGGTTCCCCAAGGCTCGAGGGCCCACTTGTAGACGAGGATTCCGGGTGCGACGCCGAAGGCGACGAGATCGGAGAGCGAGTCGTACTCGACACCGAAACGGCTCGAGGTGCGCGTCAGGCGCGCGATCCGCCCGTCCAGGCCGTCGAAGGCGTGTGCGATCAGGATCATCACCGCCGCGAGCTCGAAGCGGTCGGCGAAGGTCGAGATGACCGAGTAGAATCCCGCAAAGAGGCCCCCCGTCGTGACGAGGTTCGGCAGGATGTAGACACCGCGGCGCGCGAGGTGATCACTGCGTCCGGACAGCACGTACAATTGGTCCGTCATACCCGATACTCCGCGAGGATCACCGAGCCTGCCCGTACGCGATCGCCGACGCGCACGACGACGTGCGCCGAAGGCGGCACGTAGACGTCGACCCTCGAGCCGAACATGATCAATCCGAACCTCTCCCCTTGCTCCACGTGCTGACCGGGGCGCAGCTTGCAAACGATGCGCCGGGCGAGCAAGCCGGCGACCTGCACGAAGACCATCAAGCGACCGTGCAGATCGCGCAGCACGACCTCGTTGCGCTCGTTCTCGATCGACGAACGCTCGTCGAACGCAGCTAGAAACCGCCCCGACGTATGCTTGACCGAGACGACCTCACCGCTCGACGGCACGCGGTTCACGTGAACGTTCGCGGGCGACATGAAGATGGCCACGCGCTGAAACGTCTCGCCGGACACGGTCTCGGGGCGCACCTCGCGGTCGATGGCGACGACGCGACCGTCCGCGGGCGAGACCACGTGGTCGCCGAGCGGCACGGCTCGTTCGGGGTCGCGGAAGAACGCCGCCACGGCGAGCGTCGAGACGAGCAGAAACAGCCCCAGCCACCAGTAGCCGAGGAGATCCGCGGCGAGCGTGGCCACCCCGAGCGCCATCACGAAAGCGATGCCTTCCCGGGCGAGCTTCATCGGCGCGCGCTGGAGGCTTCAGTTCCTCGACTTATCAACGAGCCGCTCCGAGGCGAGCCAGGGCATCATTCCGCGCAGCTTCGAGCCCACCTTCTCGATCGGATGACTCTCGGCCTCTTTTCGCAGCTCCTTGAAGTGCGGCATGCCGCAGCGGTACTCGGTCACCCACTCGTCGGCGAACTTTCCCGACTGAATGTCGGCGAGGACCCGCTTCATGGCCTGGCGCACCTCGGGTCCGATGATCTTCTTGCCGCGGGTCATGTCACCGTATTCCGCGGTGTTCGAGATCGAGTAGCGCATGTTCTGAATCCCGCCCTCGTAGATGAGGTCGACGATCAGCTTCACCTCGTGGACGGTCTCGAAGTAGGCCATCTCCGGGGCGTACCCCGCCTCGATGAGCGTCTCGTAGCCCGCGCGGATCAACTCGGTCAGGCCTCCGCAGAGCACCGATTGCTCGCCGAAGAGATCGGTCTCGGTCTCCTCGCGGAAGTTGGTTTCGATGATCCCGGCGCGTCCGCCGCCGATCGCGCACGCATAGGCGAGGCCGACGGCCTTCGTCTGTCCACCCGGATCCTGGTACACCGCGAGCAGGCAAGGCACGCCCCGGCCCTTCAGGAACTCGCTTCGCACCAAGTGCCCTGGCCCTTTCGGTGCGACCATGAACACGTTGACCCCGGCGGGCGGTACGATCTTCTTGAAATGGATGTTGAAGCCGTGACCGAACGCGAGGAACTTTCCCGGCCGTAGGCCGGGCTCGATCTCGCCCGGATACATCACGCTCGCAACCTCGTCCGGCACCAGCACCATCACGATGTCGCCCCACATGGCGGCGGCCAACGTGTCTTTCACCGGCAAGCCCGCATTGACGGCCTTCTGCCACGAGCTGCTGCCTTCGCGGAGCCCCACGCAGACGTCCGCGCCGCTGTCCTTGAGATTCTGAGCGTGCGCGTGCCCCTGGCTGCCGTACCCGATCACCGCCACCTTCTTGCCTTGCAGATGTTTCGAGTCGGCGTCCTTGTCGTAGTGTATGTTCATGCCACCTTCTCTTTCGACTGGCGGACGCCGGGCTCCACCGTCTTCTGATTGCCGCGAGCGATCGTCACACGTCCGGTGCGCGCGACCTCGAGGATACCGATCGGTCGCAAGAGATCGATCATCGCCTCGATCTTCTCCTCGTTCCCCGTGACCTCGATGATGTAGGACTTCGATCCGACGTCGACGATCTTGGCGCGGAAAATGTCGACAACGTTCATCACCTCGCCGCGCGAGCGCTCTTCCGCGCTGACCTTGATGAGCGCCAGCTCCCGATCGACCGTGGCTACGTCCTTGAAGTCCGTGACCTTGACGACGTGGACGATCTTGTTGAGCTGCTTGGTGATCTGCTCGAGCGCGAGATCGTCGCCCGTGGTCACCAGCGTGATCCGCGACATGCTCGGGTCGAGCGGGTTGGCTGCGACGCACAGGCTCTCGATGTTGAACCCGCGCCCGCTGAACAAGCCGGCGACGCGCGCGAGCACTCCGAACTCGTTCTCCACGAGCACGGAAAGCGTATGCTGCTGTTTCGTCAATCTCTGACCGCGAGCGTCTTGCCTAACGCGAAGCGGCCTCGATCGGCTTCGCCCCCTCGCCACGGTGCGCGGCCAGGATGGCCATCATACGGTCCTTACCCGCGAGCTTGAGCTTCTGGATGCGCTTTTTCTCCAGTTCCTCGTCCGGCGTGAGGTAGTGTTTGTGGTTGAGCGTGTCGAGCTTCTTCTTGAGATCCTGATGCTCCGTGTAGAGGCTGCGGAGCTCGGGCACCTGGTCGACCAGAGAAAGAATCTCGTCTTCTTCTCTCTTTTCCATGTCGCCTTCCCTCTTCCAGGTTCCTTGCGGTTTACGACACCGCGTTTTGTATTGTCAATGTTGCCCTTTCGAGGTTTCGCTCGGCGGCAGAGGCCCGCACGTAGGACGGCACCAGAGCCTCGATGCGATCGCATTGCCCGCGCCGCAGTCGCCTCTCCCCGAGGAGCGCGACGCTGCTTCCGCAGGGGTGAATCTGCTCGAAGTCAGCGATCGTGATTCGGTCGCGCAATCGCTCGAAGCATTGCGGATAGCGTTCCGGCGCATCGCCGACCAGGATTGCCGACGTTTGGCTCTCGAGCCGCACGCCGATCCAGGCCGCGGCCTCCTCGGGCGATCGAGCGGCGTCTTCCGCGACGCGTTCGAGGTCCCGGTCACCTCTTCGAAAGGCAGCGGTGTAGGTCTCTCCGCGCCGGGCGTCGCAGGCGACGGCGACAAGGCCGAACTGAGCGGGCGCCACCGAAGCCAGCGCCTCGAGGGTGGGCACGCCAACCATGCGCGCGCCGCTCGCGAAAGCCATCCCCTTGGCGAAGCTCAATCCGACTCGCAGCCCCGTGAACGAGCCGGGGCCGAGCGACACGGCCAGAGCGTCGACGCTGGCGAGCGAGACGGCCGCCATCTCCAGCGCTCTCGCGACCAGCCCCGGCAGGACCCCCGCGTGCCCCTTCGCGGATTTCTCCGATGTCTCGGCGAGCACTTCGCCGTCGCGTACGATGCCGACCGTAGCGTACGTGGTAGCCGTGTCGATGCCGAGAACGGTCAGCGCTTCACCCCTGAATCCACCGATAGATGTCGTTGTAGACTGCGAAGAGCATCAGGCTGACGAGCAGAAACAGACCCACCTGCTGCGCGACCTCGCGCACCCGGGCCTCCACCGGCCGGCGGAAGACGGCTTCGGCCGCGAAGAAGGCCAGATGACCGCCGTCGAGGACCGGGATCGGCAAAAGGTTCAGCACGCCGAGGTTGACGCCCAGGAACGCCATGAACTCGAGCAGGCTCTTCAAACCGCTCTGCGCGCGCTCGCCAGCGATCCGCGCGATGGTGATCGGTCCGCCGAGCTCGCGGGCCGAGACCTTTCCCTGCACCATCTTCGCGAGCGAGAGGACGATTAGCTCGGAATAGAAGTACACCTGCCTCGCGGCCAGCCACGGCGCTTCGATGACGGCCACCTTCTCGGTTTCCGCCGCGCGTTCGATGCCGATGCGGTACGCCTCGCCGACGTTCTCGCCGAAGATGTTGGTCGTCATTTGCTTCTCGGGCACCACGGTCAGGTCCGTGATCGAGTCGCCCCGCCGCACTTTGAGTGCCATCGGGTTGCCCTGGCTGTTGATCGTGTGCTCGACTAACTGGTCCCAGCTGCCGATCTCGTCGCCGTTGACGGAGAGGATGAGATCGTTGCTGACGAGCCCGGCCTTCTCGGCGGGCAGGCCATGCACCAGCCCCCCGACCTTGGCCTGATTCGACGGCACGAGGATGCCGTAGAAGGCCGCGACCACCACCAGGCAGACCCACGAGGAAAAGAGGTTGGAGAACGGACCCGCGAAGACGATCGCGAAGCGCTTGGAGAGCGGCTGGTGGGCAAACGAACGCGCCGGATCGGCGGCCGCCGACGCGCTCTCTGGGTCGTCCTCGCCGAGCATCTTCACGTATCCGCCGAGCGGGACGAGGCTGAGCAGGTATTCGGTCTCGCCGACCTTCCTGCCGAGAACCTTCGGCCCGAAGCCGAGGGAAAACCGCAGAACCTGCACTCCGCATGCTTTGGCGACGAGGAAGTGGCCGAGCTCGTGGACGAAGATCAATACGCCGAGAACGAGGATGGCGGCGAGCGCGTAGACTACGACGGTGCCCATCGATTTCTCACCCCTCCGCTGCCGAGTCCGCTAGCCGGCGACGCGAAGAACATTCACGTAATAGTAGACCAACACGACGGGAAACACGAGACTGTCCGTTCGATCCAGCACTCCCCCGTGGCCGGGTAGCAGCCAGCCGGAGTCCTTCGCACCGAAGGCGCGTTTGAGCAGCGATTCGCAAAGGTCACCGAGCTGCGCGAGGAGCCCGGCGAGGAGCGACAACAACGCGATCTCGCGCCAGGGAACGGACGGCAGCAGAACGAGCTTGATAACCGCCCCAGCCAACAGATTGCCGGCGACCGAGCCGAGGCTTCCTTCGATCGTCTTCTTCGGGCTCACGGAAGGCATAAGAAGATGCTTACCGAAGAATCTGCCGGCGAAGTAGCCACCGGAATCTCCCAGCATCGCCACCGCCAGCACGAACGTGACCCAGGAGGGGCCGCTGCCCGGCGGATTGACGCGCAGCCAGATGAAGTGGGGGAGGAACATGCCCGCGTAGACGACGCCGAGCACCATGTGCCCCAGGTTGTTCACCGAGCCGGCCGGGTCGCCGGAGCCGAGCAAGCAGCTCATGAGACCGATCGTCACTATGGCCATCAGGCCCGCCGCCATGCCCATGGCGCTCTCCGTGGGATCGCCCGCCATCGCCAGTGCGACCAAGGTGCCCGACACGATGCCGAGGCGCTGCAACGGCAAGCGGGTCGGGAAGGCCATCTGAAAGTACTCGACCAGGGCCACCAGCGTGAACAGCAGCACCACACCCCGGTAGATCACGAAGGGCGCCCAGAAGATCAGCCATAGGAGGATCGGAACCGCGACCGCCGCGGTCGCGAGCCTAGCGGGTAGCACCGGCCCTCCCCGTGAGAGTGGTGCGCCCGCTAGCGGGCCGCACCAATGCGCTCGCGCTCGATCTGCTCCGGCGTGCGGCCGAAGCGGCGCTCACGACGCTGATAGTGCGACAGGGCCGCGATGAACTCCGCTTCGCCGAAGTCCGGCCAGAGCGTCGGCGTGGTCAGGATCTCCGCGTACGCGATCTGCCACAGCAGAAAGTTCGACAACCGCATTTCCCCGCTGGTGCGGATCAACAGATCCGGATCGGGAATCCCGGTGGTCGAGAGATGCTGCGAGACCGTGTCCTCGCAGATGTCCTCGGGATCGAGGTTGCCGCGCCGCACCTCGCGAGCCATCTCGCGCATCGCGCCGGCGATCTCCTCGCGGCCGCCGTAGCTGACGGCGAGCACCACGGTCAGGCCGGTGTTGTCTCGCGTCGCTTCCATGTTTCGCCGCAGCGCTTCCTGCACAGCCGTCGGCAGGCGCTTCAAGTTGCCGATGGCGACGAGGCGGATCTGGTTGCGCATCATGCGGCGGAGCTCGGTCGCGAGATAGCGCCGCAGGAGGCCCATCAGCACGTTCACCTCTTGACGGGGCCGATTCCAATTTTCGCTCGAGAACGCGTAGAGCGACAGGTACGGGATGCCGAGGCGCCGAGCCGTCTCGACGACCGCGCGGACCGCATCCTTGCCGCGGCGATGGCCTTCGACCCGGGGAAGCCCGCGCCGGGTCGCCCACCGGCCATTCCCATCCATGATGATCGCGACGTGTTGCGGCAGTCTTTTGGGATCGAGATCGACGAGGGACATAGTCAGTCTTCAGCTCTCAGCTATCGGCCGTCGGCACCTTCGCAACACCTTCCTCAATATCTGCCGATAGCCGATCGCCGGCAGCCGATTCAAACTGAGAGAACCTCCTCCTCCTTGGCCTTGAGGATCTTGTCGAGCCGCTCGAGGGATTCCTTCGTGAGCGCCTCGATCTTCTCGCGCGCGCGCCGGTTGTCGTCCTCGGTCAGCTTTTTCTCCTTGAGCATCTCCTTGAGGAGCTCGAGCGCGTCGTGACGGTGAGCCCGCATCGAGACGCGGAAATCCTCCGCCACCTTGTGGAGATGGCGGACGATCTCCTTGCGGCGCTCGGCGGTGAGCTCGGGGATCGGGATGCGCAAGATCTTTCCGTCGCTCATCGGGTTGAGCCCGAGATCCGACTGCTGGATCGCCTTCTCGATCGCCGTAAGCGCCGCCTTGTCGAACGGCTGCACGATCAGCAAACGCGGCTCGGGCGCCGAGAGCGTGGCGAGCTGGATGAGCGGGGTCTTCGCTCCGTAGTATTCCGCCTGGATTCCCTCGAGGAGCGCGGTCGAGGCGCGGCCGGTTCTCGTTCGGGCGAGCTCGCGTCGAAAGACCGCCGCGGTCTTTTCCATCTCCTTCTTGAGATCGTCGAGAACTTCCTGATCCGTCATGCTCGCCTCAGCCCGGATGCACCAGGGTCCCGATCCGCTCGCCGAACACCGCCTTCTTGATGTTGCCCCGTTGCAGCAGGTTGAAGACGAGGATCGGCAGGCGATTGTCCATGCACAGTGAGATGGCCGTCGAGTCCATCACTTTGAGGCCGCGACTGAGCACCTCGATGTACGTGAGCTCTCCGTACTTCTTCGCGCCGGCGTTCTTCAAGGGGTCGGCGTCGTAGACTCCGTCGACGCGGGTCGCCTTGAAGATCACTTCCGCGCCGATCTCCATCGCGCGCAGGCCCGCGGCCGTGTCCGTCGTGAAGTAAGGATTGCCGGTTCCGGCGGCGAACACGACGATGCGTCCCTTCTCGAGGTGCCGCGTGGCGCGGCGGCGGATGTAGGGCTCGGCGATCTGGTGCATCTCGATCGCCGTCATCACCCGGGTCATCACGCCGAGCTTCTCGAGGGCGTCCTGCAGGGCCAAGCTGTTGATCAGCGTGGCAAGCATTCCCATGTAGTCGCCCGTCGCCCGGTCGACCCCCTGCTCGCTCGCCGAGAGGCCGCGCGCGATGTTGCCGCCGCCGATGACGATCGCGAGCTCGCAGCCGAGCGCGTGGACTTCCTTGATCTCCTGCGCGAAGTTGCGGACGACGTCGAGATCGATCGACAGCCCCTGCTCTCCGGCCAAGGCTTCGCCGGAAAGCTTCAGGAGCACGCGTCGATAACGAAGAGCGGGTTGGTTCGGGAGGGCAGCGGCCTGTGGACCGTCGGGCACCAACGCAATTCTAGCGGCTCAAGCGGCTTCGCCCAACTGGAATCGCGCGAACCGACGCACCTGGATGTTTTCGCCGAGCTTGGCCACCGCTTCGGTGACGACGTCTTTCACGGTCCGTTCGGGGTCGCGAATGAACGGCTGCTCGAGCAGGCAGATGTCGGAGAGGAACTTGTCGATCTTGCCGTCGACGATCTTCTCGATGACCTTGTCTGGCTTGCCCGAGTTCCGCGCCTGGACACGGTAGATCTCTCGCTCCTGCTCGACCACCTCGCTCGGCACCTGCTCGCGGCGCACGTACCGCGGTAGCGCCGGGGAGGCCGCGGCGACTTGCATCGCGAGCTCCTTCACCAGCGTCTGAAAATCGGGCGTCTTGGCCACGAAGTCGGTTTCGCAGTTGACCTCGACGAGCACGCCGATGCGGCCGCCGGCGTGAAGGTACGTGCCGATGAGCCCTTCGCTGGTCGCCCGCCCGGCCTTCTTGGCCGCGGCGGCGAGGCCCTTCTCTCGCAGCCATCGAACCGCGTGCTCGAGATCCCCCTGCGCCTCCGCGAGCGCCTTCTTGCAATCCATGAAACCGGCGCCGGTCTTCTCGCGGAGTTCTTTGACCGACTCGGCTCGAATCTCCATTACGGCGCTTCCCCCTCCGCCGTCGCGGAAGGTGTCGTCGGCTCGAGATCCTCCCGCTCTTCCTCCTCGTTTCCTCGATTGCGCTCCTCGGCCAGAGCCTTGCCCTCGAGCACCGCATCGGCGATCGCGGCCGTGAACAATCGAATGGCGCGGATCGCATCGTCGTTGCCGGGAATCTTCCAATCGATGAGATCGGGGTCGCAGTTGGTGTCGACCACCGCGACCACCGGAATCGACAGCCGATTCGCCTCGCGCACCGCGATCTCTTCCTTCTTCGGATCGATCACGAACATCGCGTCGGGCAACCGCTTCATGTTCTTGATGCCGCCCATGGAGGCGAGAAGCTTGTCGCGCTCGCGCCGGATGCCGAGCATCTCCTTCTTGGTGAGCGCCTCGGCCATCTTGGGATCCTCGAGGATCTCCTCGAACCTCTTCAGCCGATCGATCGACGCCTTGATGGTCTGGAAGTTGGTGAGCATGCCGCCGAGCCAGCGGTTGTTGACGTAGAGCGCGCCGCAGCGCTCCGCCTCTTCCCGAACAGCGTCCTGGGCCTGCTTCTTGGTGCCGACGAACATCAGCACGCCGCCGTCCGCCACCACATCCCGGATGTAGCCGTAGGCGTCGCGGAAGAGCTTCACGGTCTGCTGCAGGTCGATGATGTAGATGCCGTTGCGCGCTCCGAAGATGTACGGCTTCATCTTCGGATTCCACCGACTCGTTTGGTGGCCGAAATGCACTCCGGCCTCGAGAAGCTGCTTCATGCTCACTTCGGCCATGCGGTCTCCTCGCCCGTTTCCTAGTCGCTCACCCGAAACTCACGGAGTTACCAGAAAGAGCCCGAGCCCGCAACGTGAGCGGTCCCGAGACCGGCTGCGGACTCACTGGCTCATCGAAGTCAGGAATTCGTTGTTGTCCTTGGTTCCCTGGATCTTGTCGATGACGAATTCCATCGCTTCGACCGCGTTCAGCTGCGAAAGCAGCTTGCGCAGGATCCAGATCCGATTGAGCGGCTCGCGCGCGATCAGCAGCTCCTCCTTGCGCGTCCCGGATCGGTTGATGTCCATGGCGGGGAAGACCCGCTTGTCCATCAGCCGGCGATCGAGATGGATCTCCATGTTGCCGGTACCCTTGAACTCCTCGAAGATCACCTCGTCCATACGGCTGCCGGTGTCGATCAGCGCGGTACCGATGATCGTCAGCGAGCCGCCGTCCTCGATGTTTCGCGCCGCGCCGAAGAACTTCTTCGGCTTGTGCAGCGCGTTCGAATCGACGCCGCCCGAGAGGATCTTGCCGGAAGGCGGCACCACGGTGTTGTAGGCGCGCGCCAGTCGCGTGATCGAGTCGAGCAGGATGACCACGTCCTTGCCGTGCTCGACAAGTCGCTTCGCCTTCTCGATGACCATCTCGGCGACTTGCACGTGGCGGGTGGGCGGCTCGTCGAACGTCGAGCTCACGACCTCGCCGTCGACCGACCGTTGCATGTCGGTCACTTCCTCGGGCCGTTCGTCGATCAACAACACGATGAGAATCGATTCCTTGTGGTTGGCCGCGATGCCGTGCGCGATGGACTGCAGCATCATCGTCTTGCCGGTGCGCGGCGCGGCGACGATGAGCCCGCGTTGTCCCTTTCCGATCGGCGTGAACAGGTCGATGACCCGCGTCGTGTACTCCTGGGGGTCGTGCTCGAGGCGAAACTGCTCCTGCGGGTAGAGCGGCGTGAGATTGTCGAAGAGGATCTTGTCGCGCGCCTTCTCCGGCTCCTCATAGTTGATCGCCTCGACTTTGAGCAGCGCGAAATAGCGCTCGCCTTCCTTCGGCGGGCGAATCTGGCCCGAGACGATGTCGCCGGTGCGCAGATTGAAGCGCCGGATCTGGCTCGGCGAGACGTAGATGTCGTCGGGCCCGGGCAGATAGTTGTAGTCCGGAGCTCGCAGGAAGCCGAAGCCGTCCGGCAGGATCTCGAGCACGCCCTCACCGTAGATGAATCCCTTCTGCTCCGCCTGCGCCTGCAGGATCGAGAAGATCAGATCCTGCTTGCGAAGGCTCGACGCCGACTCGATCTGGAAGTCGCGGGCGATCGCCGCCAGCTCGTTGATCTTCTTCTCCTTCAGCAGCTTGAGATTGAGACCCGCGCCGCTCGCCGCCGCCGTCTCCTCGGCGACGTCGGACACCGGAGCGCTCTCTGGATCGTTGTTGCGACGCTGTCGAGACATCCAATCTCCTGAAGTCGGCCGAGAGAGGGCCAAAGCGAAGGGCGCAGGAAGGGGGCTTCGGGAAGCGCAATAGCCAATCGTTTGGTAATGAATCGAGGTGGGGCTGTCAACTACGGTCTTCGCTCGTCGCCGCCTCTCGCAGCTCGCGCAGCAGTTCGCTCATGTCGTCGGGAGTCGGAGCGACGAGATGGAGGATCGCACCGCTGACGGGATGGGCCAGCTCGATCTCCGACGCGTGCAACGCCTGACGCGAAAAGCTGCGCGCGGGTCCGCGCGGCGGCAGCGCGCGACGCCTCTTCGCGCCATAGAGCGGATCGGCGAGCACCGGATGTCCCATCGCCGCGAGGTGAACGCGGATCTGGTGCGTCCGCCCCGTCTCCGGGTGGAGTCGAAGGAGCGCGAGGCCGTCGAAGCGCTCGACCACGCTGTAGCGCGTGCGCGCTTCGCGCGGCGAGCGACTGCGAATCGACATGCGCTGGCGCTCGTGCGGGTGGCGTCCGATGGCCCACTCGAGCGCTCCCGAGACGCTTCGCGGAACCCCGAGTACGATCGCCAAGTACGTCTTGCGGACCCGTCGCTCGCGGAACGCGCGGGAGAGCGCAAGTTGCGCCCGCTCGTGGCGCGCGACCAGCAGGACTCCCGAAGTTTCCTTGTCGAGCCGGTGGACGATCCCGGGGCGCTCCGCGGGGAGCTCACGGGATACCAGCCCGCGATGCAGCAGCGCGTTGACGACCGTGCCGTGCCACGCGCCGGGTGCGGGGTGCACCACCATGCCGGGCGGCTTGTCGATCGCCAGCAAGTCGTCGTCCTCGTAGAGCACGCGGAGGGGAATGTCCTCGGGCTCGGCGATTGCGGGCCGCTCCCTGGGCCTCGCCACCTCGATAGATTCTCCGCCGACGAGCGGAAACCCCGCCTTGCGCGCCACGCCATCCACCCGCACGTGCCCGGCGTCGATCCACTTCTTCGCCTGAGAGCGCGTGAGCGCCGCGCCGCTGGCGACGAGAAACAGGTCGAGCCGTGTCTCCGCGGAGAGTGCCGGCACCGTCAGCTGCTCGGACTCGTTCAGACCTTCAGGACCTCGCGGGCGCGCCTGGCGTCCTCGCGGATCTGCGCGACGAGCGCCTGAGCGGAGGCAAATTTCATCTCGCCCCGCAGCCGCTCGACGAACTCAACTCGTAGCGCCCGACCGTAGAGCTCTCCGTCGAACTCGAACAGATGCGCCTCGAGCGTGCGCTCCCGACCCTGACCGAAGGTTGGATTTCGCCCGACGTTGGCGACGCCATCCCGCCGTTCTCCGTTCCACCGCAAGCGTACGGCGTAAACGCCGTCGGGGACCAACACGGCCGTGCGCGTCCGCACGTTGGCGGTCGGGAAGCCGAGCCCCTGGCCCCGGCGGTCGCCGCGGACCACGCGTCCGTCGACCGCGTAGGCGCCGCCGAGCAGCCGCGACGCCACGGCGACCTCCCCGGCCGCCAGGCGCTCGCGCACCGCCGTGCTGCTCACGGCGATCCCGTCCACGCTGACCGGCCCGACCACCTCGACCGCGAATCCCAGCCGCGCGCCCACCGCCACGAGTGTGGCGGCGCTTCCGCCACGCGCCCGGCCGAAGTTCACGCTGTGTCCAATGACGACCTTGGCCACCCCCAAGCGGCGCGCCAGATAGCGCTCGATGAAGTCGTCCGCGTCGAGCGCGGCGAACGCGCGCGTGAAGCGCTGCAGGAGGACCACGTCGACGCCCGCTTCACGAAATCGCGACAGGCGCTCGCGCAGAGAGCCGAGCGCAGCGGGCGCGCGCGCGGGCGCGAGCACCGCCGTCGGGTGGGGGAAGAACGTGATCACGACCGCTTCGCCTCCGAGCTCTCGCGCTTGGCGAACGACCCGGGAAAGAATCTCTTGGTGGCCGCGGTGCACGCCGTCGAAGTTTCCGAGCGTGGCGACCGGTGACCGGAAGCGCCTTTCGCACGCCTCGAGATGCCGAATGACTTGCATCGGGGCGCGGGCGCGCTTCGTGCCCTAGGAGCTCAGCTCGGCGAGCTTCTGGCGGCCCCTCTCGGCTTCGGGCGCGTCACCGTGCTCGCTCACCAGCTTCTGCAACACGAGACGCGCGTCGACCTTGTCGCCGAGCTCGGCGAACGCAAGCGCCTGACGCAGCAGCGCCGCGGGCACCTTGTCGCCCTTCGGGTACCGCAGCAGAACCTCGTTGAACTCGAGGATCGCGCGGTTGTAGTCGCGGTTGGCGAAGTAGGCCTCGCCGATCCAGTACTGCGCGTCGTCGGCGTATTCGGATTTCGGGGACTTGCGCACGAACTCGCGGAGCTTCTGGATCGCTCCTCCGTTGTCGCCGCTTCGCAAGAATTCGAGCCCCTCGCGGTATTCCGGAGGCGCCAGCGGGGGTATCGGAATCGACGCGAGCGAGCCCTCGGCCGGAGCCGGCGTGACGGAAACCGCAGACGTGGCCTCGCTACCGTTGGGCAGAACCGCGACGGTCGCGGTCCGCGACTGCTCGAGTGCCGCCAGCCGCGAATCGAGCGAGTCGAGCCGCTGCGTCAACGAGTCGAGCTTGCCGCCGTCGCCCTGGAACTTGAGTGCTTCGATTTCTCCTCGCAGCGACTGAACGTCGACCTTCAGGCCCTCGACCATCGCCTTGGCATCCGCCGCCTGTCTGCGGGACTGGTCGACGTCGTCCCGCACGTACTGCACGTCGGCCTGCGTCGCACAGCCGATCGCCACGATGCAGCCGGCAAGAGCGAGCCACTGCGGACGTCGCGGGCGCACGATCGAATCTACTGCAGCACCACCGAGTGCGCGCGGCGATTGCGGGCCCAGCACTCCTCGGTGTCCTCGCGGCACAGCGGAAGCTCCTCGCCGTAGCTGATCGTCGAGAGGCGATCCGCCGCGGTGCCGAGCGAGACCAGATAGTCCTTCACGGCCTTGGCGCGCTTCGCCCCGAGAGCGAGGTTGTACTCGACCGTGCCGCGATTGTCACAGTGCCCCTCGATCTCTACCTTGGCCCCGGCCTGCTCCTTCAGCCAGTTCGCATTCTGTTGGAGAGTCGCACGATCCTCGGTGCGGAGATCGTAACGGTCGTAGTCGAAGTGCACGTCCTGCAGCGGGCCACCCTCCCCAGGCCCCATACCCTGTTTGAACTTGTCGAGGCTACCGCCGCCGAGTTGACCCTGTCCGAGGCCTTGTCCTTCGGCCTCACCGGTGCCAGGCTTCTTCTTCGCCGGGCAACCCGTCAAAGCGATCGCAATCACCACGGCGCACAGCGCGATCGATCGCTCCCGCACTCTCTTCATTCTCGAACCCCTCTCCGATCGGCCAGAACTCGCGCGCGCGGCGTTCTAAGGAAGCCGCGGAGACCACGAGGGGCTGGTATCATCTCCTCCAGAAGTCGTCAATTGAACCTGATGCTCGCCCG
>JBEVNX010000059.1:0-16131 GCA_040507895.1 Binatia bacterium
GTTCGCACCGACCTCGCCGTGCCGATCTCGCGCTTGCCCGAGGTGGTGGACGAAAGCTACCGGCGCGGCGATGCGGCCGGCATCTCGCTCTACGCGTTCGGCCACGCGGGGCTCGGCATCCTCCACGTGCTGATCGCCGAGCGGCCGGACGACGCGCGGCGCTGGCAGGCGGCGCTGCGGGCGAAAGACGAAATCCTACGCTTCGTGTTGGCCCTAGGCGGCACGGTCTCCGGCGAGCATGGCCTCGGCTCCGGCAATCGCCAATACGCGGCGCTGGAACATGGGGAATCGCTCGCGCTGATGAAGCAGGTCAAGGCGGTCTTCGATCCGCACGGTATCTTGAATCCGGGAAAGATCTGGGAATAGATCAGCCGCGGATGAGCGACCCCGCCAAGCCAGTGCCCATGGGTGCTCCTGGAAGCGACGCTCCAGGGGCATCTTCGACGAGATGACGAACCCGTCGATCCCGCGCCAGAAGCGCTGAGGCGTGGCTCACGATCCGCTCTATCGGCGGATCCGCCGGCGGGTCCGTGCCTTCTTCGTGCAGCCGCTGCTGTGGCTCGCGCACGCGGTCGTTCCCTATCTCTACGTCGGCTACCTGTGGCTCGTTTGGAAGACCAGCCGCGTCGAAGACTGTGGGTATCCGAGCCTCGTTCCAGAGATCATCGAGCGGCACGACGGCCTGATCGCCATGCTTTGGCACGAGGAGGTATTCTCCGTGGCGTGGTCCTACCGAGAGACGCGGCCGCACACGCTGGCAAACGTCAGCGACTCGGGCGAGCTCATCACGAGAATCCTCGAGGTCTGCGGCGCGGTGGTGTTTCGCGGCGGCTCTTCGCGGCGGAGGTCCCGCCAGCGCGAGTACGTGCTGGTCGAAATGGTCCGCCACATGCGGGAGAGCCGTCGGGTCGTCTACGGCGTTACGGTCGATGGCTCGAACGGACCCTATCACGTGATGAAGCCGGGGGCGCTGTTTATCGCCCGCAAATGCGGGAAGCCGATCGTGCTGGTGCGCACCTGGGCGAAACGCAATCTTCGCTTGCCGACCTGGGACCGCATGGCGGTGCCGCTGCCGTTCAATCGCATCCGGCAGTATCTCGTGGGCCCGTTCTTCGCACCCGATGACGCCGCCGATTCGGAGCGCTTCGAGACCTTCCGCCGTGAGCTCGAGGGCAGGCTCGTCGAGCTCGCCGAGACGTCCAAGGTGTGGACCTAGCTCCGCCGTCTGCTGCGCGCGGCGTATACGGCGGATCAGGGGGCCGGCGTGACGGTCGGACTGAGTTTGGAGCCACCCGCGACGTCCGCGGCTCGCCGGTCGTCCGGGCGACGCGCGTAGTGGCGCCGTAGCACGCGCTGGACGGCACCGGGCACGAAGCTCAGGAGGAAGCAGACTACGGACAGCTTCAATCTGCGAAGGTGGCGATTGGCAGCCGTGAAGTTCGAGCGGGCCTCATCGAATTGGCCCCTCAGAAGCTGGGTCTTGCCCAACTCCACCTGACAGAGCGCAGTCACCTCGGCGATCTGGTGATCCAGGGCCGTCTGCTCGGATGGGGTGACCTCGAACTTGGCCTTGATTCCCAGGAGCGACCAGAGATCTCTCATCGATCGATCGAGTTCGGTGCCAGACAGATTCTCCGGCCGTTGGCGATACTTCAGCAAGACTCGCTCTTGGTAGCCGATCTTGGCGCCGAGCTTCAACAGGCGAAACCACATCTCGAAATCCTGCCCGCGACGCCACTGCGGGGACTCGTCGAAGAACCCCGCCGACACGATGCGCCCTCGGCGCACGACGGTTCCACTCGTGATGACGTTGCAGGTCATCTGAATCAGACTGAGCGGCGTCACCTCTCCTCGGGAGGGTGTAGTGGCCATGAAGTTTCGCGGCGTGTCGACGCCGTCGCCAAAGATCAACGCGTTCGAATACACCATGTCGAAACCGGTCTTCTCCAAGAACGCGACCTGCGACTCGAGGAAGTCCGGCATCCAGGCATCGTCGCCGTCCAGGAAGGCCACCCATTCACCGCTCGCGGCGCGAATCGCGGTGTTTCGCGCAGCGGCCGCGCCCTTGTTGGCTTGCTTGATGTAGACGAGCCGGTCTCGGAACGGTGCGATTTCCCGTTCCAGGGCTTCCCCGTCCGACGAGCCATCGTTGACGAGCACCACCTCGTGAGCGGGGAATCGTTGAGCGAAGACCGAAGCTAAGGCTTCGGCGATGTAGGGAGCGACGTTGTATGCCGGGATGATGACGCTGACACGCTTCGCAGGAGGCGCGGCTTCCCTGGTCGAAGATTGCTTTGCCATCGCGTCGTCGTCGGTCTCGGGCCGAAAGTCCACGGGTCGTCCCTCCACCGATGCGCCGCCGATGGGTGCGCCGCGATCGCGCTGGGCCGACATTCCCCTAAAGCATGTTCCCTCGGGTGCGAGCGTGTCAAACGTCAGGGCAGGGAAATCGCGTGGTTTCTCTTATTTGGCCGCCATTTCGCGAAGAAGGCCGTGCCGCTGCCCCTCGCCGCGGCAAGCGTGTATGGGACCACGGGTGGAGAAGCCTCACCTACGCGACGCTGCTCGGCGACGTCGAGACTCCGGTAGGGTCCTAGCGCGTCTATCGAGTAGACTCCCGGTGATCCTGCAGGTACGACCACCTGGATGAAGAACCGCGGTGTCGTCTCCGTGATCGGGCGCGACCAGAAGGGGATCGTCGCTCGCATCTCCACTTACTTGGCCGCACGAGACATCAACATCGAGGACACCGAGCAGCGTATCGTCGAAGGCCTATTCATCATGAGCATGCGCGTCGACCTCACGGACGTCTCGACGACGCTCGACGAGGTGATCGTCGGCCTCAAGGCGATCGGCGTGGAGATCGGCGTGGAGATCACGCTGCGGCTCACCGGCGGGGGCGAGCGCAAGCGCTTCGCGATCCTCGTCACCAAGGAGCCTCACTGCCTCGAGGCGCTGGTCCGCGACCATCGAGCCGGAAAGCTCGCGGGCGACCCTGTGGTGGTGCTGTCCAACCACGAGCTGCTGCGCGGCCACGCCGAGGCAGCCGGGATTCCTTTCTTCGCGCGCGAAGCCGAAGACCGCGTGGGTCACGAGGCGTTTCTCGCACAAAGGATCCGTGAGCTTCGTGCCGACCTCGTGGTTCTCGCGCGCTACATGCGCATCTTGTCACCCGAGTTCGTCGCCAAATTTCCGAACCGCATCCTCAACATCCATCCCTCGCTGCTGCCGTACCACCCGGGCGCCAACGCCTACAAGCAGGCGTGGGAGGAGGGCGTCCGGGGATCGGGATGCACGGCGCACTTCGCCACCGCGCAGCTCGATCAGGGCCCGGTCGTGCTGCAGGACGTGTTCCACATCCGCGTCGGCGAGGATACCCTCGAAGACGTGAAGGCCAAGGGACGCGCACTCGAAGGCGAGGTGCTGTCGCAGGCCGTGCAACTGTTCTTGAACGATCAATTGATCGTCAAAGACAACAAGGTGTTCTTTCGGCCCGGCCGAATCGGCGAATGATGCTCGCGCGCTCGGTCCGACGCGCCCGAGCGGCGGGCTTCGTGGCCGCCGCGTCGATCGGCGCCGTACTGGCGGTGGGCTGCCGCGTCTCCCTGTGGTCCTGGAGCTCCGAATCGGGCACGCACGAGCTCTCGGTTCCGCCACGTGGCGAGGCTACACCCGAGCCGACGCCGCAAGCCGTTCCGACGTTCGAGAGCCGCTACTGACCGCGCGCCGTCGCCGTGCGGCGACCGCGGTCGCCGACTCGCCGCGACGTTCGCGGGTGAACGAGCGCAGCTAAGGCGAGCCCCCGTCGCGCAGCACTTCCTCCGGATGATCGGGGGGCTGTACCTTTGGGTAGGCCCTGAGAATCTTTCCCTGCTCGTCGATCAAGTAGGATATCCGCTTCGCGTAGCCGGCCTTTGGATCGTCGCAGGCGCCGTACGCCATGCCGAGCGCGCGGTCGGTGTCGCACAGAAGCGGAAACGGGAAGCCGAACTTCTGGGCAAACGCCGCATTGTCGCTCGCGGTGTCGAAGCTCGCGCCGAGAATCACGATGTTCTGCCGAGCGAACTCTTGGGCTCGGTCACGGAGCCCTTTGCCTTCGACGCTTCAGCCCGGGGTATCCGCCTTGGGATAAAACCACAGAAGCACCTTGCGGCCACGGAAGTCCTTGAGCGAGATCGTCTTGCCCTCGTGTGTGGGAACACTGAAATCGGGAGCGGGCTGTCCGGGGTTGAGCATCGTGCACCTCAGGGATCCGGCGTAGGCTGTAGACGCTGGCGGCGTCAAGCTCCGGAGGTTTCTTTGTCGCCCGGCCCGATTCGCGACGCGATGGGCGCGCGCGGCCGTGCGCCGCCGATCGTGTGCTTGGCCATGCGGTTGCGTACGACGTTACGAGTCACGCCGAGCAGGCGCGCCGCGTGCACCTGGTTTCCGCGCGCGAGCCCGAGGGCCGCTTCGAAGAGCATGCGCTCGACACGCGCGTGGGCCTCTCCCGCGAACGCGCCGACAAACGGAACGAGGGCCTCGCCGAGGGCGGCCGCAGGATCCGGTGCGCCCCGGCGGGTTACCGGTCCGAACGACAAGTCGCTCACCCCGATTCGGTCTCCCTTGGCGCGCAAGCAGGCTTGGGCCACGACGTTCTCCAGCTCGCGGACGTTCCCCGGCCACGAATGCCCCGACAGCAGGCGCAGCGCCTCCGGCGTGAAGCCGACGATCGACCGCTTCAGTTGCGCGCGCGCGCGAGCCAGGAAGTGAGCGGCGAGCAGCAGCACGTCATCGTCGCGCTCGCGCAGCGGCGGCAGCCGAATGCGTAAGACGTTCAACCGGTAGTAGAGATCTTCGCGAAACGCACCAGACGCCACCCTCGCTTCGAGGTCGGCATTGGTGAGGACCACGATTCGCACGTCGAGCCGCTGCGCCGCGGATCCGCCGAGCCGGGTGACTTCCCGAGCCTGTAGCACGCGGAGCAGCTTGGCCTGCAGCGCGGGCGCCATCTCGCCGATCTCGTCGAGGACCAGCGTACCGCGCTGCGCCAGCTCGAACTTTCCGGGCCGTAGCGCGTCGGCTCCGGTGAACGCACCCCGCTCGTGGCCGAAGAGCTCGGACTCGAGCAAGCTTTCCGGAATCGCCGCGCAGTTGATCGCTACGAAGGGAGCACTCTTGCGCCGCCCGTGGTCGTGGATCGCCCGGGCGACGAGCTCCTTGCCCGTTCCGCTCTCCCCCGTGACCAGCACGGTCGTATCGGCGGCCGCGCCGCGCCCGATCAGCTTGAAGAGCTCGTTCATGGCGCGACTGCGCCCGACCATCGGTATCTCGGGGGGCGCCATCGGTAGTGCTTCGGCGGCGGAGGAAGACGGCAGAATTTCGTTCAGCAGCTTCTTGAGCGCCGGCACCTCCACCGGCTTCAGCAGATAGTCGCGCGCAGCCAACGCCGTGGAACGGATGGCCGCCTCCACTGACCCGTACGCGGTCATGACGATCACCGGCAAATCGGGGTGCCGATCACGGATCAGCTCGAGCGTCTCGAGGCCACCGAGCCGCGGCAGCTTGACGTCGAGCAGCACGGCGTCGGTCCGCTCCGCGGATAGACGCGCCAGCGCTTCCTCGCCGTCGTGCGCCGAAACGACCTCGAAGGCGCCTTCGAGAGCGCGGCGAAACGAGTAGTGCACGTTGCGCTCGTCGTCGACGATGAGAATGCGGCGCATCGCGATTCCTACACAGGCAACCAAACGACCGCGGCGGTGCCGACGCCCACCTGCGAATCGATCGTGAGGGTTCCGCTGTGACCCTCGATGATGCGGTGGGAAATCGGCAGCCCGAGACCCGTACCGTCGGCGCGCGCCGTGACGAACGGTTCGAACAGCCGGTCCAGAACCTCGCGAGCCACCCCGGGCCCCGTGTCGCGGATGCGCACCACCACTCCGCCGGCGACGCGTTCGGTGCTCGCCCGCAGCTGACCGCCTGGCTCCATCGCTTGGACGGCGTTCAGGAGAAGGTTGAGGAACACCTGCTTCAGCTGGTCGCCATCGGCCCACACGGGCTCCGTCTCGTGCCAGGCTCGCTCGAGAAGGATCGACTTCTTCGCCGCTTCCGGCCCGATCAGCCGCAGCGCCTCCTCGAGCACCTCCTCGAGCCGCTGGCGCTGGAATCGCGGCGGCTGCGGGCGTGCGAAATCGACGAACTGCTCGACGAGCAGGTTCAGGCGTCGAAGCTCGCTCTGCACAACCTCGAGATCGGACACGCGCACGCCGCCGTGCTCGGCCTGCTCGACCATCGCATAGGTGAGCACCGACAGCGTGTTCAAGGGATTGCGCAGCTCGTGAGCTAGCCCTGCCGATAGACGCCCGAGCGCGGCGAGCTTCTCGGCCGCGCGCAGACCCTCGCCGGCCTCGCGGGCCTGGCGAAACAGCTCCGCGTTCTCGATGGCGACCGCCGCCTGCTGTGCGAGCAGCGTCATGAGCGCGACCTCCTCCACCTCGAAGCGCCGGTGCTCGCCGGTGTAGAGGTTGAGGACGCCAACGATCCGGTCTTTGGTCCGCAACGGCACGGACAGCAGGCTGACGAGGCCCTCCGCCTGAGCGACGTCCGTGAGGTGAAAGTGGGGCTCGGCGAGCACGTCCTTTACGGTGATCGGCTGCCCGGTCCGGAGCACGCGGCCGGACACGGAGTTGTGCACGGCCGGCGGTTCGCGCGACAGATAGGCGCGGCCGGCGCCGTCGCTGGCGACCGTCTCGAAACCCCCGCCCCGCTCCAACATGAGCGAGGTGACCTTGCCCTGCAACAGCCTCCGTGCGTCACGCACCACGCGGAGCAGCACCTCGGCGATGTCGAGTGTCGAGGTCAGGTCGCGACCGATCTCGACGAGCGCCGCGAGTTGCTCGTTGCGCCGACCAACGAGCAGCACGCGCTCTTCCTCGGGACCGGACACCACGGCCCTGCCTTCCTCCGTCCGCATCGCGGGGACGGGTCCTGGCGACATGCCGAAAGGACGCTCGCCGACTGGAACCGAGCAAACGACGTACCAGCCCGCAAGCCCCGTTTCGCAACGGCATCCGTGCGGGCACCGTGCCCAGTTCTTCCTCACTGCCGGCACGGAGGGCAGCAGCGCGAAGGGAGGATCGAGGGATGCGGGCCAATCCCGCATCCCTCGCCCGGAGGAGCTGGCGCGGAGGCCAACGGGGGATGGAGGCCCCGGCCAGGCTGCCTACGGACAAGCAAGCTCGATGCCGGCCGGACGCAGGGCCGACGGAGCGCTTCGTGGCGGGCTGAACGCGAGCAACTCTGCAGCGAGGGGCCGCAGGTGGCCGGGGGCACTCGCCACCGCGCGTCTTCGGCCGATGTTGCCCCCGCAGCATCCGAGCGAGCACTGACTCGTCCATCAGCAGCGATGGGACGAAGGACCTCGATGGCTTTTGACGACCGACCGGGATTCGGGAACCGGGAAGAACGCCGGCGGACGATCGCGAGCGGGGTCGTCAGTGGGCGCCGGCGCTCTCGGTGCGCGCCTGACGGGCCTCGATCCTCGTCACCGCATCGTTCGCGAGCGTCTTCAATTGCCCGTCTTTCTCTTGCTCGGCGAAGCGCCGCAAGTCTGCGAGCGTCGAGCCGTCGTCGATCTCGCCGATGACTCGGATCGCTGTGCCGCGCAACTGCGGATCGGCGTCGCCCCGGATGAACTCGAGAATCAGCCGTGCGGTCGTTGGGTCGTGGATCCTGCCGAGCGCGATCAGGATGCGCTGGCGAAGGCCCGGACTGGTTCCAGCGAGGAACAGATGCTGCGCCAGAAACGACGACGCGTACTTGGCTCCGTTCCGGCCGAGCGCGTCGACGGCGGTGGTGGCGACCCGCGGGTCGCGGTCCTCCACGGCCTGCATCAGCAGGTCGTGCGCCTTGGGATCGTTCGATTCGGCGAGCGACTTGACGGTTTCGAGCCGCACCTCCGGTTGCGGGTCTTCGAGACGTCGAGCCCATTCGTCCGGGGTGGCGCCGGCACGTTGGCGCTCGTAGCGGCTCTCGCGGTCAGTCTTGGCTCCGGGCGTATCCTGGAGGTCGGCCTCGGCGCAGCGAGCGAGAACGAGTATCGAGAATCCTGCGACCAAGCCCTGATGCAATCGGCTTGTCCGACTCATCGAGACGACCCCTCGCTCCGTTGCTCGCGCCATGCGCGCTCGGCGCGCTTGCCGCGGTAGACGCGCATGTCGATCGCACGGCGCACCTCGGGAGCGAGCTGGAAGAGCAGGCGATGCTCGGTCTGCATGTTGGCGACGAAATCGTCGACCGCTCGAGCGCGGGCGGGATCGCCGAGGCCGACATACTTCTCCACCAGCAACCGGGAGATCGGCCAGATGTCGAACTCCGGAAGCTCGCGACACGTCATGCGGCCGTCGAGTCCCACATGGCCCGCGAGCTCGCCGGTTGCTTCGATGCAGAGAGACGCCCGAGCATCGCGCAAGAGCTGCTTGCACCAGACGCGCTCGTACGTGCCGCTGACCCAGTAGGTTCTCTCGTGAAGGAGCCACCAGACGGGCACGGTGTAGGGCCGCCCGTCGCGCCGGAGCGTCGCGAGCACTCCGATGAAAGGTTGTTGTAGGAACCTCTCGAGGTAGTCGGGCTTCATGTGAGGCATGCGCCCGTGGTGGCCGACGAGGCGACGCGCGTCAAGACTTGACCGCGGGACCTCGCTAGAATCCCCGGCGCGCGTGCGTGAGATCGTTCAGACGTGGTTCAGCCTGACGCGGCCGGTCGGACCCCGCTTCTATGCCGGATCGGGCTTCGGGCTCGCGCTCCTCAAGTACACGCTGGATGCCACGCTGGTCTGGCTGGCCACAGGCCGGTTGTGGACCCCCCTCGCGTACGTCAATCCGTCGCTCGCTGCGCGAGAAGCGGCGACCGGGGTCCCGTCGCAATGGGTGTTCTGGGTCTTGGTGTCGTGCAGCCTGCCCTTCTACTGGATCGGCATCTCAATGACAGTGCGGCGCACCGTGGACGCGGGGCTCGCGGCCGCGTGGTCGCTGCTCTTCTTCGTCCCGATCGTCAACTACCTCTACATGATTCTTCTCTGCTTTCTCCCGGCTTCGCAGGCGCCGGTTCCGCCGCCTGCGGGTCAGCGCGACGTCCTCGGAGGCGTCGCCTCCAGCGCCGCGTCGGGTGTTTTGGTCGGCCTCGCGATGATGGCAGTGAGCGTCGTGTGGCTGCGCGGATACGGCGCTTCGCTGTTCCTCGGCGCGCCGTTCGTCATGGGCTTCGTCTCCGCATTCGCATTCAATCGGGACGCGCCCCGGAGCGTGATGGCCACGCTCGGCGTCGCGTACCTGACGCTCGTCGTGGTCGCGGGGCTGATCGCGCTGCTCGCACTCGAGGGGCTCGTGTGCTTGCTCATGGCACTGCCGCTCGCCTTGCTGCTGGCCTCGCTCGGCGCGGTGCTAGGGCGCCAGATCGCGTTCGGCGGCCGGCCCGTTGCGGCCGTCACGAGCTTGCTCGTCTCCCTGCCCGCCCTCACCGGATTCGAGGCCCGCGCGCTCCGGGCGCCGCTCCGCGAGGTCGCCACCGCGGTCGACATCGACGCGCCGCCCGAAGTGGTCTGGAAGAACGTGATCGGCATCGCCGAGCTGCCGCCGCCGGGCGAGTGGGTCTTTCGGCTCGGCATCGCCTATCCCGTGCGAGCGCGCATCCGCGGCGCGGGCGTTGGCGCCGTTCGCACGTGCGAATTCTCCACCGGACCCTTCGTCGAGCCGATCACGGAGTGGGATCCGCCGCGCCGGCTCGCGTTCGACGTGCGCGCCCAGCCGCCACCGATGCAGGAGTGGAGCCCGTATCGGCACGTCGGCGCGCCGCACCTAGTCGATGGGTTGCGCAGCGAGCGGGGCGAGTTCCGGCTGTTGCGTACCCGACCGGGCCGAACGCGGCTCGAGGGCAGCACCTGGTACCGCAACAACCTCTTCCCCCAGCTCTACTGGAACGTTTGGTCCGATGCGCTCATCCACCGAATTCATCGCCGCGTGCTGGAGCACGTGAAGCGACGCTCCGAGACGGCGGGCGTGGATTCGTGAGCGCGGCGCATCCGCCCGCATCGCTTGTTCCTTACGTCGCGCCCACCGAGCGCAGCGCCGAGCTCACAGTGCGTGCGGTCGTGCTCGGCGCGCTGCTCTCGCTCACCTTCGGGATGGTCAATTCGTATCTGGCGCTGAAGATCGGCCTCACGGTCTCTGCGTCGATCCCCTCGGCGGTGCTGTCGATGGCGATCCTGCGGGGCATCCTGAGGCGCGCACGGTTCTCGAGAACAACGTCGTGCACACGATCGCGTCGGCTGGCGAATCGCTAGCTGCCGGCGTGATCTTCACCGTGCCCGCGTTGCTGTTCCTCGAACTCTCTCCGACCGGGTTCGAGATCTTCTTGCTCGGCGCGACCGCGGGCATCCTCGGCGTGCTGCCGATGATCCCGCTGCGCCGGGCGCTGACGGTCGATCGTCACGGCGAGCTACCGTTTCCCGAGGGCACCGCATGCGCGATCGTGCTGATCGCCGGCGACAAGAGCGGCGCGAGCGCGCGTCCGGTGCTCGGCGGGATCCTCGGCGGCGCGCTCTATGCCTTCCTGGGGTGAGGCCTACGGTTGTGGGGAGATACGGTCTTCTGGGGCGTGGGCGCGCTGCACAAAGCGTCGATCGGGTTCGAGCTCTCACCGATGTTGCTCGGCGTCGGGTACCTGAGCGGTCCGCGAATCGCCGTGACCATGCTCGGCGGCGGTGTGCTCGGCTGGACCCTGCTGATCCCCTTCTTCGATGCGCTCGGCGAGAGCGCCGTTGGGTTCGGTTTGCCGGCGACGATCCACGCTCTCGATGCCAAGGAGATTCGCCGCTCGGCGGTCCGCTACGTCGGCGGGGGGGCGGTGGCGACCGGCGGGATGGTGTCACTCGTTCGGTCGTTGCCGGCGATGCGGGCCTCCCTCGCGAATCTGCTGGCGAGCCTGCGCCCGACCGAAGCCGTCGCGGCGCGCACGGATCGAGATCTCCCCGGTTGGCATGGTGCTCGGCGTCATCACGCTGCTGGCGCTCGGGTTCTGGCTGCTTCCGTGGTTCCACATGCGGCTCATGGATGCGCTTCTCGCCGTGGCCTTCACGTTCTTCTTCGTGGTCGTCTCCTCCGAGATCGTCGGTCTGATCGGTACGACTTCACAGCCGGTCTTGGGAATGACGATCACGGCGCTGCTCGTCACCGCTTTCGCGGTTTTGCTCTCCGGACGCACGGGTGTGGAGGGCTCGGCAGCGGCTATCCGCGTGGCGGCGGTGGTCGCAGTGTCGATCGCGCTCGCCGGCGACTTGAGCCAGGACCTCAAGACTGGGGCGCTCCTCGGCGCCACGCCCTGGAAGCTCCAGATCGGCGAGATGGTCGGCACCGTCGTGGCCGCGCTGCGCGCCGGCTGGGTGCTGTTCCTTCTGCATAAGGCGTACGGCATCGGCTCGGCGGTGCTGCCGGCTCCGCAGGCGAAGCTGATGGCCACGCTCGCCGCGGGCGTGATGCAAGGTGACCTGCCTTGGCGCCTGTTGGGGCTCGGCGCCGGGATTGCGCTCGGCGCCGAGGCGTGCGGAGTCGCGAGCCTACCCTTCCCGATCGGCCTCTACTTGGCGATCACGACTTCGGCGCCGCTCATCCTCGGCGGTCTCGCCGCGTGGCACCTCGATCGAGGGTCGCAGGCGAGCGAGCGACGCGAGCGGCTCACCCTTTTGGGGTCCGGGCTCGGCGCCGGGGACGCGTCGATGGGAATCGCCGTGGCGGCTCTCGTCGTCAGCGGCCTCTCCGACCGCCTCGCGCTACGCACGCCTGGCAGCGACGGATGGGAAGACGCCGCCACCCTGATATCTTTCGTCCTTCTGCTCGCAGCCTTCATGCGTGCCGGACGAGCAAGAGAAGGTTCGTGAGCGCTGCAAAAAAAGAAAGGCCCCCGGGCGTTGCACCCGAGGGCCCTCGATTTCCGCTTGGTTGATGCTTACAGCTTCGCGACGTTCGAAGCCTGGAGCCCTTTCGGACCCTTGACGACGTCGAACGTGACCCGCTGGCCTTCTTCCAAGCTGCGGAATCCGTCACCTGCGATGGCACTATAATGGACGAAAACGTCCTGGCCGTCGTCTTGGGTGATGAACCCGTAGCCTTTTTGGCTGTTGAACCACTTAACCATTCCCTGAGCCACTCTCGCTGACCCCCTTTCCGTGTGAATTTTTGAGGGAAAAAAATTTTGTCAGCTTGCTGGCCGGAAACGGTCGGCGGGGACTGCCAAAACCTTCACCTCAACCACTGGTGGTTGCCTGTAACATACCGGTGGCGGCCGAAACAAGCGAAAGACGAGGTCCGCAGCCGACCCATCGGGCCCGGCCACGAAGCGGCGGGTTCTGATTCGGTAGCGCCCCAAGGCCCGCTTGCGCCTTTCGAGGCCTCGAGCGCGACTTGACCGGGCCTTCAAAACCATAGGATTTGAGCGTTTGATTGAGTCCGGCCTAAGAGAAGCTGCCCCGTGCGCGAGATCATCGACGAGAAGAAGGGCTCCCGCCGGGCGATGGGACGTCAGCCGCAGCGCGGCGGCCGTTCCCGGGCCGCGAGCGGCTCGTTCGGTTGGCAGCGTGTCGCGGACTGGTACGACGCCCTCGTCGGCGAGCGTGGCAGCGAGTATCAGCGGCAGGTCGTCATCCCGCGCACTCTCCGCCTGCTCGAAGCGAAGGCGGGTGAACGGGTGCTCGACGTGGCGTGCGGACAAGGAGTGCTCTGCCGCGCACTGGCCGAGCAGCGGGTCCGAGTCACGGGCGTGGACGCCGCGCCCGCGCTGATCGAGGCGGCGCGACGGCGCGACGACTCCGACCGGCTGGCGATCGACTACCGGGTCGGCGACGCGCGGCGGCTCCACGAGGTCGTCGACGCGGAAGCGTTCGGTGCCGTGGTCTGCGTCCTGGCGATCCAGAACTTGGCGCCGCTTTCTCCCGTGTGGGAAGGCTGCCGGCGTGCGCTCGAGCCGGCCGGCAGGCTCGTCGTGGTCATGATGCACCCTTGCTTCCGCATCCCGCGAACGAGTCAGTGGGGTTGGGACGAGCGCGCTGGACGGCAATACCGCCGGGTCGAGCAATACCTGAGCTCGACCCGCACCGAGATCGAAATCCACCCCGGCTCGAATCCGTCGCAGACCATGCCGACGTTTCACCGCCCGCTACAGGCCTACGTCAACACGCTCGGCTCGGCAGGCCTGACGATCGATCGCCTGGAGGAATGGACGAGCCACAAGACGAGCCCCGAGGGTCCCAAGAAACGGGCGCTCGACGAGAGCCGGCGCGAGATTCCGATGTTCCTCGCGCTGCGCGCCCGAAAGTCTCCTTGACAGTGCTTCGCTGCACCTTCTAGCGGAGAATGCGATGCCAGGCCGGGGAGCACGACGGCGGTCCCTGCGTGGCGCCTCGTCGCGTCGGCCGCGGCGCGTGGCGACGCGAACGGCGCGGCTCGATCCCGTGACGGTGGAGATCATCCGCAGCGCGATGGAAACGATCTGCTACGAGGTCGCCACCTACGTCGGCCTCACGGCGACCATGCCCGTCCTCAATCAGTCGGGCGAGCGCAACGCGACGATCCTCGACGCGCGCGGTCGCCTCGCCGCCCTCTCGGTCACGGTCCCGCAGCTCATGCTGTCGTCGACGCTACCCGTGCGTTTCGCGCTCGACTTCTTCGGCCCGGGGGGGCTCCAAGACGGCGACGTACTGATCGCCAACGACCCCTATCACGGAGGCGGCCACCTGCCCGACTACAACGTGTTCGCGCCGGTCGTCGTCGACGGCGAGCTTCGGTTCATCGTGGCGATCCAGTGTCACCACGCCGACACCGGCGGCGCGGCGCCGGGCGGATACATGGTCGACGCGCTCGACGTCTGGGCCGAAGGCGTGCGCCTTCCCGCTTTGAAGATCGTGGAGCGCGGCGTGGAGCGCTCCGACGTCCTCTATGTGTTGAAAACGAACAGTCGGAGCCCGACCTTCCTCGGCGACGTCCGCGCGCAGATCGTCGCCGCGCAGCGCGGCCGCGATCGCCTCAAAGGCCTGATCGCGAAGTACGGGCTCGGCGCGGTTCAGGGCTCAGTGGAGCGTTCGATCGAGCAAGCAGGCGCGAGGTTCCGCGAGGAAGTCCGGCGATGGCCGGACGGCGCCTACTTCGGCGACGCCTACGTCGACAACGATCCGGTCGGCAACAGCGACATCCGCGTGCACCTCAAGGTCACGGTGCGTGGCGACCGTCTCACCGTAGATTTCACTGGATCCGACACGCGGCAGAATCTGTGCGCGAACTCGACCTACGGCCATACGCGCGGCTACGTCGTCGCTCAGATCGCCAGCATGATGGACCCGACGATCCCGAAGAACGAAGGCTTCGTCGAGGCCATCGACTTGATCGTTCCGAAAGGATGTTGCCTCAATCCGCACGACAACAAGCCGGTGGCGGCTGGCACGCTTCATCCGGGCGTGGAGGTCGGTGAGGGGATCGCCAAGGCGCTCGGCGACCTGTTGCCCGAGCGCTCGTGCCCGCAGGTCCACAAGCTGGCCATGCCGACGGTGATCCTCGGCATGGATCCCGGGACCGGCCGGATGTTCATCGACCCGTCCGCGGATACCTTCGCCGCGTATTGCGGAGCCGCGAAGGGGCTCGACGGATGGGGCGCGATGAACGCATCGTTCGGCAACCTCCTGCGGGCGACGGCCGAGATCAACGAATCGATCTTCCCTCATCGTCAGATGGCCCGGGACTACGCAACCGACACCGGGGGCCCCGGCCAGTGGCGCGGCTGCCCCGGAAGCTTCTTCGTGAAGACGCTCACCGCGCCCGCCACCGTCTATGCCTACGTCGTCGGACGCAAGCACCCGATGCCGGGCATGGCGGGCGGCAAGAACGGCATGCCCAACGAGCTCCGTTGCCGCGTCGGCTCGAAGCAGGAGCTCATCGCCGAAGGAGCCTCGCGACAGGTGCCGCACCATGCCGGCGAGTCCTACGCCTATCGATACGGCGGCGGCGGCGGCTGGGGCGATCCGCTCGAGCGCGATCCCGAGGCGGTGAAGGAGGACGTGCTCGACGAGTACGTGTCCCTGCGCGGCGCGCGCTTCGACTACGGCGTGGTGCTCACGGGCAGCGTCGAAGAGCTCGACGTGGCGGTCGACCGGGAAGCCACGCGCGAGCTCCGCGCGCAAATGCGAGCCGATCGCGAGGGCCGCGGTTGAGCGCTTCGCGGAGCCGCGCGCGGATCGGCATCGACGTCGGCGGCACGTTCACGGACCTCGTCCTCGTGCGTGCCGACGGCTCGTTCGTGCTCGACAAGACGCCGACGACTCGCGCCGACCCCTCGAGCGGTCTGATGAACGGCCTCGAGCAACTGGCTCGACGGGAGGAGCGCGCGCTCGGCGACCTGCTCGCCGCGGTCGACACGATCATCCACGGCACGACGACGGCCGACGACACGATGATCGCTCGATCGGGCGCGGTGACCGGCCTGTTGAGCACCCAAGGGCACCGCGACGAGATCGAGCTCCGACGCGGCTTCAAAGAGGACGTCTGGAACCCCGCGCACCCGCCGCCGTTCCCGATCTGCCCGCGGCGGCGGCGCATCGGCATCCCCGAGCGCCTAGATTTTCAGGGCAACGTGGTGCTGCCGCTCGACGAGGCCGCCGTGCGAGCAGGCGTCCAGCGGCTCCGGAAGCAAGGGGTGGAGTCGCTCGCGGTAGTGTTCCTCTTCTCGTTCGTGAACTCGGCGCACGAGAGGCGCGTGGCGGAGATCGTGCGCGAGGAGTGGCCGGAGGTGACGCTCTCGCTTTCGCACGAGGTCATGCCTTCGGCCCCCGAGTTCGAGCGCACTTCGACTACCCTCGTCCACGCCTACGTCGCTCCGAACGTCCGCCGCTACGTCACGCACCTTGAAGAGCGCTTGCGCGAAGCCGGCTTTCGCGGACGGCTGTTGCTGATGCAATCGAACGGAGGCGTCATGACGTCCGAGTACGTCAGCCGCCGCGCGGTCGGGGTGTTGGGCTCGGGCCCGACAGGCGGCGTTATGGGTGCCTGTCATGTCGGGGCGCTCGTCGGCGTCGGCGACTTCGTCGCCGCCGACATGGGTGGAACGCGCTACGAC
>JBEVNX010000083.1:0-24339 GCA_040507895.1 Binatia bacterium
GACATCCGCAAGATGGGCGGGCTACGCGCCAAGATGCCGATCACCTTCTGGACGTTCGCCGTGGCGTGTTGCGCGATCGCCGGCCTGCCGGTGTTCTCCGGCTTCTTCAGCAAGGACGCGGTGCTGTTTCAGGCCTACGAATCCGGCCACCCCGTGCTGTGGGCGATCGGCGCCTGCGGGGCGCTACTGACCGCCTTCTACATGTTCCGACTGTTGTTCCTGACGTTCTTCGGCGAGTGCCGCGCGGATCATCATACCTTCGAGCACTTTCACGAATCGCCGCCGGCGATGACGGTGCCCCTCGTCATCCTCGCCGGACTGTCGATCGGAGGAGGGTGGGTCGGCTTGCCGGCTGGCTGGCTCTGGGGCGATCGGTTCGGCGAGTTTCTCGCTCCGGCCCTTGCGGCGCTGCCGCACGCGCATGGGGAGCACTCCGCCGGGCGCGAGTACGCGCTGATGGCGACGTCCGTCCTCATCGCGCTCGCCGGGATCCTGCTGGCATACGTCTTCTACGTTCGTTCCCCGAGGATCCCTAGTCGATTGTCCGCGCAGCTACGCGGCCTCTACGACACGCTACTCGGCAAATACTGGGTCGACGAGCTCTACGGCGCGACCGTGGTCCGCGGCACGTTCGCGTTCGCCAATGCGCTCTGGCGCTACGTCGACGTGATCGTCATCGACGGGCTCGTGAACGGCGTCGGCGGTATGATCCAGACGCAGAGCGGCCTGTGGAGGCGCTTGCAGACCGGTAACGTCCAGCACTACGCGTTCACTTTCCTCGCGGGCGTGATTCTCGTGATCGGCTATTTCCTGATTCGCTGAGCATGGGCCCGCCGCTACTCACCGCTCTCGTCTTCACGCCGACGCTCGGGGCGGTCTTCCTCGGTTTCCTGCCGAACGAAGCGCGCGTCGTGCAACGCGCGGCGCTCGTGTTCTCGCTCGTGCCGTTGCTCCTGTCGCTCGCGGTCCTCGCGCTCTTCGACCCGGCGCGGGGCGACTTCCAAATGATGGAGCGCCACGCTTGGCTGCCGGAGTTCGGCGTCCAGTATCTGCTCGGCGTCGACGGCGTCAGCCTGTTCCTCGTGCTTCTCACGACCCTGCTCACGGTGCTGGTCGTGCTCGCCGCCTTCGGGGACGTGCACAAGCACGTGCGGGAGTACATGATCCTCATGCTGGTGCTCGAGACCGGCATGATCGGCACGCTGCTCGCGCTCGACCTGATCCTCTTCTACGTCTTCTGGGAAGTGATGCTGGTGCCGATGTACCTACTGATCGGCGTGTGGGGTGGCCCGCGGCGGATCTATGCGGCGATCAAGTTCGCTCTCTACACGATGTTCGGCAGTCTCCTCATGCTGGTGGCGATTCTGTATCTGGCGGTGCTCCATGGCCGAGCGACCGGCGCGATCAGCTTCGACCTGTTGCAGCTCTACGGGCTCTCCATCGCTCCCTCCACGCAGCTCTGGCTGTTCGCCGCGTTCGCGCTCGCCTTCGCGATCAAGGTACCGATGTTCCCCCTGCATACGTGGTTGCCCGACGCGCACGTCGAGGCGCCGACCGGCGGCTCGGTGATCCTCGCCGGGGTGCTCCTCAAGATGGGCACGTACGGCTTCTTGCGCTTCGCCTGGCCGCTCTTTCCGACGGCGGCGACCATCGCTGCCCCCTACATCATGGCCATCGCGGTCGTCGGAATCATCTACGGAGCGCTGGTCGCACTGGTGCAGCCGGACCTCAAGAAGCTGGTCGCCTACTCGTCCGTCAGCCACCTCGGATTCGTGATGCTCGGCCTCGCCGCCATGAACGTGGAAGGTGTTTCGGGCGCCGTCTTCCAGATGCTGAACCACGGCCTCTCGACGGGCGCTCTGTTCCTTGCGGTCGGCGCGATCTACGAGCGCCGTCACACGCGGCAGATCTCCGACTTCGGCGGGCTCTGGAAGATCGTGCCGGTCTACTCGGTGTTCTTCTTGATCGCGATGCTCTCGTCGGCCGGGTTGCCGGGGCTCAACGGCTTCGTCGGCGAGTTCCTCTGCTTGCTCGGCGCCTTCGGCCGCGATCCGCGCTTCGCCGCGCCAGCCGTGTTGGGCGTCATCCTCGGCGCCTTGTATCTCACCTGGATGTATCAGCGGGTGATCTTCGGCCCCGTGACCCACGAGGAGAATCGCACGCTTTCGGATCTCTCACCCCGCGAGATCGCCGTCTTCGCGCCGATCCTCGCGCTGGTGTTTTTTATGGGGATCTACCCGAAGCCGCTGCTCTCGCGCATGGAGCCCTCCGTCGCGGCAATCGTGGCGCACGTCGAGAAGCACCGGAAGAGCCCGGGACCGCCGAGCGACGAGCCGGTGACTGAGGTGAAGGCCTCCACTCGGCGCCCGGAAAGGCCGCTATGAGCCTGCCCAGCGTCGATTGGGTTCCTCTGCTCCCCGTGCTCACGGTGACCGCCACCGCCTTGGCGGTGCTGATCGCCGACCTGTTCCTCGCCGAACCGGACCGCGATGCGCTCGCGTGGCTGTCCGTCCTCGGCCTCGTTGTCGCCGCGGGAGTGTCCGCGATCCTCTGGGGCCACCCGGGGAGAACGCTCGGCAACTCGTTCGTCATCGACGACTACGCGGTGTTCTTCGACCTGCTGTTCTGCGCGGCGAGCTTGCTCAGCACGCTGATGGCCGTCGACTACCTGACGACGACGCCGGTACGCCCGGGCGAATACTACGCGCTCGTGTTGTTTGCGACCGCGGGGATGATGACGATGGCCGCCGCGGCGGATCTGATCGTCCTCTTTCTTGGTCTCGAAGTCATGTCGATCGCCGTCTACGTGCTGGCGGGTGTGTGGCGACAGGATGTTCGGTCGAACGAGGCCGCGCTCAAGTACTTCCTACTCGGCGCCTTCGCCAGCGGCTTTCTGTTGTTCGGCATCGCGCTGGTCTACGGCGTCACGGCGAGCACGCGACTCGATGCCATCGCCACTCATGTCGCCCGCCACAGCGAGCAGGCGCGGCCGATGCTGTTGCTCGGCGTCGGGCTCCTGATCGTCGGATTCGGCTTCAAAGTGGCGGCCGTGCCGTTTCACGTGTGGACACCCGACGTCTACGAGGGCGCTCCGACGTCCGTTACGGCGCTCATGGCCGTCGGCGTGAAGGCGGCGGGCTTCGCGGCCTTCGCGCGGGTGTTCCTCGAGACCCTCTCGGCCGGCAGCGCCGATTGGAACGTCGTGCTGTGGTGGTTGGCGGCCGCAACCATGACGGTCGGCAACGTGCTCGCGATCGCGCAATCGAACATCAAGCGCATGCTCGCCTATTCCTCGATCGCTCACGCGGGTTACGCGCTCGTCGCCATGGTGGCGGGCGGCACGGCCGGCGGGGCCGCGCTGCTCTTCTATCTTCTCGCCTACGCCGCCACGAACCTCGGCGCATTCGGGGTGGTGATCGCGCTGGCGCGAGTCGGCGAGCCGAACGAGGCGATCGAGCGCTACGCGGGACTCGGCTTTCGCCGTCCGCTGCTGGCGATGGCGATGGCGGCGTTCATGCTGTCGCTCGCGGGCGTTCCGCCGCTCGTCGGGTTTGCCGGCAAGCTTTACGTGTTCCGCGCGGCGGTCGAGAACGGGTACGTGAGCTTGGCGGTGATCGGTGTGCTGAACAGCGTGGTGAGCGCCTACTACTACATCTGGATCATCGTGACGATGTACATGCGAGAAGGCGAGCTGGAGCTGCCCTCGCTGACCACGCGCCCCTACCTGGCGGCGACCATCGGTATCGCCTTCGCCGCCACGGTGGTCCTCGGAATCTTCCCCGGGCTCGGCTACGCCCTGGCCCGCGGTGGCTTCCTGTCGCTCGGCTGAGAGTCATCCTCGGACTCGGACACGGACCAAGCCGCGGTCGCGATAAACGGCGGCGATCCGTGACTCAGGCCTACCGCCGTTGACCGACGAGGTAGAGGCAACCGTCGACCCCCACGAGCGCGCTGTGCACGGTACCCCTCGGCAGCATGAGCCGGTCGCCGGGCTCGAGGGCGTAGCGCTCGGCGCCGATCCCGAACGTGATCTCTCCTCGGACGACCCAGAGGCTTTCGTCGTGGTCGTGCGCGTGCGGCTGATAGTCGGCAGCGGCGTCGTCGCGCCAACGAAAGACCTCGAAACCTTCCGCCTCCAACTGCCGGCGCAGCGCCCCTTCGCGGGGCTTGACGACCCCTTTCCACCGGACGATTTCGAGCTTCATGCGAGCGCTCTCGACTTCGAGTCTGTGCTTTGCGAGAAGAGCTGGCAACCGATGAGCCTGCGCAACGGCTCGCCGATCCACCTCAGGGGCGCCGGCGGCGGGATCGAGTATCGAGAATGCCCCACCCGCCGGTCCTCCATCGCGGAGAGGGTGCGCGAAACACCCGGCGACGACGTCTTCGCCGCCTTCGAGCGCCCGTGCCCGCCGTGAGCGACGCGACCCCGTCAGGCCCCGTTTCGCGGCTCGCGCGCGTCGGCGGCTTGATCGTGGCGATAGGCGTCCTGTTCGTCGTCGGCAGGCGCGCGGGGGCCTACGTTCCGGCCTTCGCGGCTTGGGTGAACGAGCTCGGCGCTTGGGGACCGATTGCGTTCATCGTCGGCTACGCGGCGGCGGTCGTGCTCCTGGTTCCAGCGGTCCTCCTCACGCTCGCTGGCGGCGCGGTCTTCGGCCTCGTGCAAGGCACGCTCTACGTGTTCGTGGCCGCGGTCGCGGGTTCGATTGGGGCGTTTCTGATCTCCCGCTACGTCGCTCGCGGTCTGGTGGAGAAGCGGCTCGGGGCGAACCCGCGCGTCGCTGCGATCGATCGCGCAGTCGCGGCGCAGGGGCTGCGCATCGTGTTCCTCCTCCGTCTCTCCCCCGCGTTTCCGTTCGTGCTTCTCAACTACGCGCTCGGGCTAACGCGCGTTCGTTTCGCCGACTACGCGCTCGCCTCGTTCGGCATGATCCCCGGTACGATCCTCTACGTGTACTACGGAAAGCTCGTGGGTGACGTCGCCTCGCTCGGCTCCGGCCATTCCCCGCCGCGCGGCGCGGCCTACTACGCGCTGACGATCGTCGGTCTCGCCGCGACGATCGGCGTCACCACGCTGGTGGCGCGGATCGCCCGCCGCGCCGTGCGCGAAGCGACCGGGGAATCGAGCGGGACCTGACCTAGGCGCGCGCCGCCGAGCGGAAGCGCAGGCGGTAGGCGCTCGGCGCCACGCGCACCACGCGCAGGAACGCTCGGCGCAGGATCTCGGCGCTGGCGAACCCGCACTGACCGGCGATCTCGTCGAGGCCGTCACTCGATTCTTCGAGGCGCCGTCTCGCCGCCTCGATTCGCGCGCGCTCGACGAAGCGTGCCGGCGTGGTCCCGACCTCACGCGCGAACACGCGCGCGAAATTGCGCTCGCTCATCGCGGCGCGCCGGGCGAGCGCGGGAATCGACAAATCCTCGGCGAGATGATCGGCGATCCAAGCCTGGAGCGCCCGCAGCGGCTCGCGGTCGGCGGCCTGCACGGCGAGCTGCGCGCTGAACTGAGATTGTCCACCCGGCCGCTTGAGGAACAGCACCAGTTGACGCGCCACCCGCAGCGCGACGTCGCGCCCGTGGTCTTCTTCCACGAGAGCGAGCGCGAGGTCCGTCCCCGCGGTGACGCCCCCCGAGCTGTAGATGTTGCCGTCGCGCACGAAGATCGGATCCCTCTCGACGATCACACGTGGGTAGCGCCGCGCAAGCTCGCCGCAGACCTCCCAGTGTGTGGTCGCGCGCCGACCGTCGAGGACGCCGGCTTCGGCGAGAAGAAACGTGCCGCTGCAAACCGACGCGAGCCGCCGCACGCGGCGCGCCATTCGGCGGATCCACGCGAGCAGCAACTCGTCCGCGAGGGCTGCCGGCGTGCCTCGCCCGCCGGCCACCAGCAGCGTGTCGATGCCGCCCCGGACCTCCCCGACGGCGCGGTCCGCCACCAGCCGGATCCCCGACGACATCGGCAGCGGCCCCCCCGCCGAGCGAGCACCTCGACGCGATAGGCAGGCTCGGCCTGCGCCCGGCCAGTGCCGAGCATCTGGGCCGCCTGGCTGAACACCTCCAGAGGCCCCGTAACGTCGAGGACCTCGGCGCCCGGGAAGGCAACGACCGCGATCCGGCGGCTCGCCGGAACGCTCATCCCGCCACCGCCGCGCCGGATTGCAACTCGCGCGTCAGTTGCTCGAACATCTGGCGATGGGCGGCTTTCGGTTTGGACATCGTCCGGTCTTTCCCTCGCGACGACGTCATTTCATGCCATCGGAGCCGCTTGGCTGCCAGGACATTCACCCAACGAATTCGGCCAGATCGTGTGGCGTCCCATTGCGCCGCGGTTCGCGGCTGGTTTATTCGCGTGACATCTCATGCCGGAGGAGATCCTACGCGGAGCCGAGGTGTCGGCGGAGGGGCCAGCGCGATCTTCTCCTCCCGTCCAGCAGCCCTGGCCATTCGTGGGCGGCAAGCGGCTCGCGTTTCTCCTCGACGCGGCGAGCTCGATCGAACGGCGCCTTCTCGAGCAATGGATCGATAGCAATCGGCCCGAGAGCATCAGCCCGTCGAGCTGCGAGCAGATCGCGATCCCTTCGTCACGGCGCGGCGGTGGTGCCACCGTCGTAGACCGCCGTTTGGAGGCATGCCTCGCAGTTGGCGACGATCCGCTGCTCGCGCCGCTGCGGGTCGCTTGGCTGCCGCACGAGAAGGGCGGATCTCGGGAGGTGCGCTTTTCCGACCTCGTCACGCTCGGGGATCCCCGCGACCCCGGTCTGGTCCGCCAGCGATGGCTTTGTCGCGATCCCGATCGGTACCGCGTGGTCGTGGCCGAGCCGGCGCCGGCCTCTGCGCTTCGGGGGCGATGGCAGCAAGCGGGGGGTGACACCACGCTGAGCCTGCCGGAGTTCGTCGTACGGCAGGCGCACCTCGCTCTCGAGCGAGCTGAGCGGCGGCTGCGCGGCTCGCGCTACAAAGTTCCGCGCTTCGTGCACGAGGAGATCCTGGCCCGGCCGGCGTTTCGTGGCGCGGTGGCGGTGCTCGCCCGCGAGCGCGGCGTGCCGGAGGCCGCCGTCGCCGAGGAAGCGGCGGGCGATCTCCGCGAGATCGCCGCCACGCACAGCCCGTACGTCATCGACCTCACGGCGAATCTCATCCGGCTGCTGTACACCCGCGGCTACGGCGAGCGGCTTCACTACGATCGCGCGCAGCTGCGCGACATCTATGCGCTCACGCAGCGCTATCCGGTGGTCTTTCTGCCGTCTCACAAGTCGAACCTCGACCACCTGGTGCTGCAGTACGCCCTCCACGAGAACGGGCATCCACCGAACCACACGGCCGGCGGCACCAACATGAACTTCTTCCCCGTCGGACCGCTCATCCGGCGAAGCGGCCTGTTCTTCATCCGGCGTACCTTCAAAGACGATCCGGTCTACAAGCTCGTGCTCCGTCAATACATCGACTACCTGATCGAGAAGCGCTTCTCGCTCGAGTGGTACATCGAGGGAGGCCGGTCGCGCTCCGGCAAGCTGTTGTCGCCGCGGCTCGGCTTGCTCGCCTACGTGATCGATTCGTTTCGCCGCGGTCGCGCCGAAGACGTGTATTTGATCCCTACGGCGGTCGCCTACGACCAGATTCAGGACGTGGGCGACTACGTCGCGGAAAGCCGCGGCGCCGCCAAGCAGCGCGAGAGCCTCGGTTGGTTCCTGAAAGTGCTCCGCGGCATCCAGAACCGGCTCGGTAACATCTACATCCGCTTCGGCGAGCCGTTGTCGCTCGCCGGCGCTCTCGGTCGCGCCGAGTCGATCGGGGATTCCGAGGCGGACGAACAGAGCCTCACCGTCGCCAAGATCGCCTTCGAGGTCGCGGTGCGCATCAACCGGGTAACGCCGATCACCCCGACGTCCCTGGTGATGCTGGCGATGCTCGGCGCCGACCGCGCGGTGACCGTCGACGAAACCGTGATCGTGCTGCGGAACTGGGTCGACTACGTACGCCGCCGGGGGCTACCGACCACCGAGGAGTTGAAGCTGAACGCCGCCGATGGGGTGCGGGCGGTGCTCGAGACACTGGTGACGAGCGGGGTCGTGACCTCGTTCTCGAAGGGCCCCGAGCCCGTGTATGCCATCGGCGAGGACCAGCACCTCGCCGCCGCGTACTATCGCAACTCGATCGTACACTTCTTCGTCAACTCATCGATCGCCGAACTTTCGCTGCTTCGCGCCGCCGAGGCCGACGTAGCTGACCGCGTGGGAGAGTTCTGGGACGAGGTGCTGCGCCTGCGCGATCTCTTGAAGTTCGAGTTCTTCTTCGCAGACAAGGAGAGGTTCCGGGACGAGATTCGCACGGAGGTGAAGCTCAACGAGCGGGAGTGGGAAGCGCGGCTCGCGGACGGGCCGGAGGCGATCCACAAGCTCCTTCACCGCTTTCGTCCGTTCACCGCTCATCGCGCGCTGCGGCCCTTCCTCGAAGCCTACCGGATCGTCGGCGACGAGCTCGAGCGGCTCGATTCCGGTGCTCGATTCGAGGAGCCGGCGTTCCTAGCCCGTTGCCTCGCCCGGGGCGAGCAATACCGGCTACAGCGGCGCACGCAGAGCGCGGAGTCCGTATCGAGCGTGCTGTTCGTGACGGCGCTCCAGCTGGCGGCGAACCGCGGGTTGCTCGAACCCGGCGGCGCGCAGTTGACGGAGCGGCGGGTGGCGTTCGCCGCCGAGCTCCGTCAGGTGATTCGCCGGGTCGAGGTCGTGGCGGCGCTGGCCGCCAGCCGCCGCGCGCGACTGATCGACTAGTTGGCTGTCAGAGCTGAAATGGAAGCGGAGTCGGCGAGGCTCGGCGACTCGTCCCGCTTTGTCGTGACCGGCTCCTAGCGCGACCAGCGGAGCCAGGCCGACAAGAGGCGCTTCGCGGACGGCGTCAGCCGAGTGCGGTTGTAGGCATCGCCGAGCTGGCGGATCGCCTCGGCCCGCGTCGGGTACGGGTGGATCACGCTGGCCAGCTTGCCGAGGCCGATACCTGCCGTCATGGCGAGCGTGATCTCGCTCACCAGGTCGCCGGCATGTTCGGCGACGATCGTCGCTCCGAGGATGCGGTCGCCGCCCTTGCGGACGTGGATCTTGACGAACCCTTCCTCTTCGCCGTCGATCACCGCGCGGTCGACGTCGGCGAAAGGTCGCACGAACGTGTCGACGGCGGTCCCGCGCGCGGCGGCTTCTTGCTCGTGGAGCCCAACGTGAGCCACTTCCGGCTGCGTGTAGGTGCACCACGGAATCGTCAGCTTCGAGAAGCGCTTGCGGCCGAGAAACAGCGCGTTTTGGATCACCGTGCGCGCGGCGAAGTCCGCCGTGTGCGTGAACTTGGTCTCGAGGCAAACGTCGCCGGCCGCGAAGATGCGGGCGTTGGTGGTGCGAAGCCGATCGTCGACCACGACACCTCGCTTGCGGTCGAAGTCCACGCCGGCTGCTTCCAGACCGATCCCTTCGACGTTCGGCGCTCGTCCCGCGCCGATGAGCACCTCGTCGACCGTCACGCGGTCGCGGCGCCCATGGATCGTGAAATGAAGCGTCCTGCCCCCCTCGGCGCGCTCCACGCCGTGGATCTCGGTGCCGAGCGCGAGGTGCACGCCGTCGCGCTCGAGCACGCGCGCGATGATGGCCGCCGCGTCGGGGTCTTCGTGACCGAGAATTCTCGGCAGCACGTCGAAGAGGATGACCTCGGACCCGAGGCGGCGAAACGCCTGGGCGAGCTCGCACCCGATCGGGCCGGCGCCGATCACCGCGAAGCGGCGCGGCTGCTCCGTGAGAGAGAAGACGGTCTCGTTCGTCAGGTAGCCCGCCTCCGCGAGCCCGGCGATCGACGGCGCCTCGGCGCGCGCGCCGGTGGCTACGACGGCTCGCCGGAAGCGGAGCGGTCGGCCGCCGACTTCGCCCGTGTAGGGCCCGATGAAGCGTCCTTCACCGAAGAACACGTCGACGCCGAGGCCGCGAAAGCGCTCCGCCGAATCGTTGCGGCTGAGGTCGGCGCGAATTCGGCGCACCCGTGCCATCACGGCCGCGAAGTCGACGTTCCCATCGGCCGTCGCGCTCACTCCGAGCGTGGAGGCGCGCGCAAGGTCGGCCACGGCTCGTGAGGCGCGGATCACCGCTTTCGAAGGGACGCAGCCGACGTTCAGGCAGTCTCCGCCCATGAGATGCCGCTCGACGAGGGCGACTTTGGCACCGAGCCCTGCCGCCCCGGCGGCGGTCACGAGCCCCGCGGTGCCCGCGCCGAGCACAACGAGGTCGTAACGCGCCGCGGGCTCCGGATTGTGATAGTCGGCGGGATGGACGTTAGCGGAGAGCCGGCGATCGTGCTCGTCGTCGGCAAGCAGCGTCGCCCGCTCCGTCACTTCGTCTGCTTGCCACTGCGCGGCGGCGCCGTCCAGCGCCTCACGGCTTGACCTCGGTGACGACCGCGCCGTCGTGATATTCGCGCTCGATGGTCTTGCGACCCGACTCGTCCCAGTAGCTCCAATGCCCCTCTTGCTGGCCGTGCCGGTAGCTTCCTTCGACCCGCTTGCGGCCGTCGGCATCCCACTCCACGAACGGGCCGTGCTTGACGGACATGCCATTCGAATCCTGGTACTCGCACGACTGCTGGCGCGCCTGGGGGCCGCCGCGGAGCTCGGTATCGGGGGGGCAGGGGCCGCGTCGGCAGCCGAGCAAGGCGAGGGATGCGCAGATGATGAGCGGAGCCATCTTCATCGGCCCGCAGGCGGTAGCCGGAACGCGGCGTCGGGTCAATTCGGCGCGGGGCGCGGCGCGAAGCGCAGGCCGCCGAAACGGCGAAAGTAGGAGCGCGCGGGCGGAGGTAGCGCGCAGCCGGAGACTTCTCCCGATCTTCGGACGAAGGCGGCGGCGCTCGCCTCGACCCCGCGGTAGACGGCGGCGCAGACTCGGCGAGCCTCTGCTCCGATCCACAGCTCGGGAAGGAGCTCGGCGGGAAGCTCCGGATCGCGAAGCAGGATGCGCCGATACTCGTGAATCGCCAGCACCCGCAACCGAAAGCAGAGCGCAGGCGATGGGGTCGCCCCGGCGTCGAGGCGCCCGACGAGCGGCCTGAAGCGGCGTACGTAGGCTCGATACTCGGCGGCGAGATGGCGAAGGTCCCACGCCGACGCGACCAGCTCGCGGACGGAGGTCCGTCCTCCCGGCAACCGGTCGTCGCCCTTGGCGCGCAGCACGATCGCATGCCGGCCGAGCCCGAGGTCGCGCAGCGCGAGCGCGAGCTCGGCAACGTCGGCCGAAGGATGGACGAGAACGGTCGGGGAGAGCTCTCCGAAGCCGTGCCAACGAAGCTCGCGCCGGGCGCGGTCCCTCGCTTCGACGGCGATGTCGCCGTGACCGAGGACCACGATCCACCATGTTTCATCCCAAGATGAAGGGGCGGCTGCGTAGATCCGCCGTTCGGCGTCCGCGAAGCGGTGTCGGCTCGCTCGCGTCAAGCGGTAGTCGCTTCGCCGCCCGGTGCTCGTGGCCGTGAACCAGTCGTCCGCGGTCAAACGATGGACCGCGGTCCGCACCGCGCGCTCGTGAATGCCGAAGTCGGCAAGCCAGCGGATCAAGCTGCCGAGCCAAATGGCGCCCCCGTGCGGCACCACGGCGTCCCCGAACACCGAGACGACGAGCGAGCCGGCTCGCGGTGGACGCTCGGCGATCAAGCGCGCCACGTGCGGCGCGAAGGCGGCATCGCTGTTCACGGACGGTCTGATATGACACAGATCATTGACATTTTGTCCAGCAGTTTGTAACACGTCGGGGAGCGGGAGAGCGCCTATGGAAAACTCAACGGACGAAACGGCAGCCCTCGAGAGCGCCTTCCAGGCACGACTCGACGCCGACGAAACGATCGAGCCGCGGGACTGGATGCCGGACCGCTATCGCAAGCAGCTCGTGCGCATGATCTCGCAGCACGCGCACTCGGAGGTGGTCGGCATGCTGCCGGAGGGGAACTGGATCACGCGGGCGCCGAGCCTGCGGCGCAAAACCGGACTCCTCGCCAAGGTCCAGGACGAGGCCGGTCATGGCCTGTATCTGTACGGGGCGGCCGAGACGCTCGGTACGTCGCGGGAGGAGATGATCGCGCAAGTGCTCGGCGGCTCCGCCAAGTATTCGAGCATCTTCAACTACCCCACGCTCAGCTGGGCCGACGTCGGCGCGATCGGCTGGCTGGTCGACGGCGCCGCGATCGTCAACCAGACCACGCTCGCCAAGACTTCGTACGGTCCGTACGCGCGGGCCATGCTGCGAATCTGCGCCGAGGAGAACTTTCACAAGCGACAGGGCTTCGAGATCCTCGCCTCGCTAGCCACCGGCACGCCGGGGCAGCGCGCCATGGCACAAGACGCGGTCGACCGCTGGTGGTGGCCGACGCTTATGATGTTCGGTCCCCCCGATGTGGCCTCTCCGAACAGTGCGGAGCTCATGCGCTGGAAGGTCAAACCCAAGTCCAACGACGAGCTGCGGCAGCGCTTCGTGGACCTCACCGTGCCTCAGGCCAAGGCGATTGGCCTGACGATTCCCGATCCCGATCTCGCCTGGGACGACGAGAGCAGCCATTGGCGATTCGGCAAGATCGACTGGGACGAGTTCTGGCTGGTCGTGCGCGGCAACGGGCCCATGAACCGCGAGCGGCTGCGTGCCCGGCGTGAGGCGCATGAGGGCGGCCGTTGGGTGCGCGAGGCCGCCGAGGCATACGACGCGAAACAGCGAGCCCGGAAGGCCGTCGCATGAGCACGCCGACGTCGGCGGACACGCAGGGCCCGCTTTGGGAAGTGTTCGTTCAGGAAGAAGGCGGCGCCGCGCACGTCCACGCGGGTTCCGTCCACGCCCCCGACCGGGAGATGGCGCTGCAGAACGCTCGTGACGTCTATGCGCGACGGGGGCGCGTGGCGAGCCTCTGGGTCGTCGAGTCGGACTCGATCGCGGCGACGGCTCCCGCCGATCGCGCGTCGTTTTTCGAGTCGGCGTTCGACAAGATCTACCGCCACCCGCAGTTCTACAAGGTGCCGCGCGGCATTCGAGGGCTGTAATGGCCGACGACGAGCGAACGAAGGACCTCGCCGAGTATTGTCTGCGCCTCGGCGACGATCGATTGGTGCTCGGTCACCGTCTGTCGGAGTGGTGCGGTCACGCGCCGGTGCTCGAGGAGGAGCTCGCGCTCGGCAACCTGGCGCTCGATCTCCTCGACCAATCCGCGGTTTTCCTCAAGCTTGCGGGGTGTCTAGAGGGTTGCGGCCGGAGCGCCGACGAGCTCGCGTTCTTCCGCGCCGTCAGCGCCTTCCGCAACCTGCTGCTCGTCGAGCAGCCGAACGGCGATTTCGCTTCCACCATCGCCCGACAGTACCTCTTCGACGTCTTCGACCTTCATCTGGCGACTTCGCTCGAGACCTCGACCGACCGGGATCTCGCTTCATGTGCCGCGCGCGCGGCGCGTGAGGCCGCGTATCACGTGCGGCACAGCCGGCAATGGGCGCTGCGCCTCGGCGACGGCACGGAGGAGAGCCACCGGCGCATGCAAACGGCGATCGACGATCTCTGGACGTTCACGGGCGAGCTCTTCGAGTCCGACCCGCTGGTGGAAAGGCTCGTCGAGGCGCGCGTCGTCCACGATCCGCAGGCGCTCCGCGCGCCGTGGCACGATGCGGTGAGGGCGACTCTCGCCGAGGCGGGCCTGCGAGAGCCGAGCGAGCCGACGCTGCGGTCCGGCGGGCGGCGGGGAATGCACGGCGAGTGCCTCGACCGCATGCTCTCCGAGATGCAGAGCGTAGCACGCGCCTTTCCCGGCGCGAGCTGGTAGAACGAACGATCGCATGATCGCGAAGCCGCGAGCACGACCGCCCGAGCGGCACGAGCTCGAACCGATCGAGCGCGCCTCGATCGACGAGCTTCGCGCTCTCCAGCTCGAGCGGCTGCGGGGAACCCTCGGGCACGCCTACACACACGTGCCGCGGTATCGCAAGAAGTTCGACACGGCGGGCGTGCATCCGGAGGACCTCCGCGAGCTCGCCGACCTGGCGCGCTTTCCTTTCACGAGCAAGGAAGACCTGCGCGAGGCCTATCCGTTCGGCATGTTCGCCGTTCCTCGGGAGCAAGTGGTGCGGGTGCACGCCTCGAGCGGCACCACCGGCAAGCCGACGATCGTCGGCTACACGGTGAAGGACGTCGACACTTGGGCGAGCCTTTGTGCGCGCTCGATCCGCGCTTCCGGCGGCCGCTCCGGCGACGTGGTGCACATCGCCTACGGCTACGGGCTCTTCACCGGCGGTCTCGGCGTCCACTACGGAGCCGAGCGGCTCGGTTGCACGGTCGTGCCCGTTTCGGGTGGAATGACCGAGCGCCAGGTGCAGCTGATCCGCGATCTCGGTCCGCGCATCATCATGGTGACGCCGAGCTACATGCTCGCGATCGCGGACGAGTTCGACCGTCAAGGCGTGGATCCTCGCAGCTCGTCGCTCGCCATCGGGATACACGGTGCCGAGCCATGGACGGAACCGATGCGTCGTGAGATCGAGGACCGCTTCGCGATCGATGCCGTCGACATCTACGGCCTCTCGGAAGTGATGGGCCCGGGCGTCGCAAACGAATGCATCGAGACCAAGGACGGTCCACATGTGTGGGAGGATCATTTCTATCCCGAGATCGTCGATCCGGACACTGGGAAGGCGCGCGCAGACGGCGAGCCCGGTGAGCTCGTCTTCACCTCGCTCACCAAGGAGGCTCTACCCGTCGTGCGTTATCGCACGCGCGATCTGTCCCGCCTGTTGCCCGGCACGGCTCGCCCGTTTCGCCGCATCGCCCGCATCCATGCCCGCACCGACGACATGGTGATCATCCGCGGCGTGAACGTCTTTCCCACGCAGATCGAGGAGATCGTGCTCGAGGATCCCGCGCTGTCCGGGCACTTCTTCCTCGAGGTCACCCGGCCGAGGACGCTCGACGAGCTCCGCGTCGTGGTCGAGGCGCGTCCCGCCTCGGGCGCGCTGGAGCGCGAGGAGAGCGGCCGCGTGCTGGCGGGGAAGGTCAAGTCACGGATCGGCGTGAGCGTCGACGTGGAGGTGCGGAGCGAAGGCGGCGTGGAGCGCTCGCTCGGCAAGGCGCGGCGGGTCTACGATCGGCGATCGCCGTGATCGATCTCGGCGTCGACCTCTACGATCCACGCACCTACCTCGCGGGGCTGCCGCGCGATGCGTTCGCGCGGTTGCGGCGCGAGGCCCCCGTCTATTGGCAGGAGGAGCGTGCGATCCTGGATTGGCCGGCGGGGAGGGGGTACTGGGCGATCACCCGCTACGCGGACGTCGACTTCGTCAACCGCAACCCGCGGCTCTTCTCGTCTCATCTCGGCGCCACCCAGATTCGCGATCCCAAGCCGGACGACCTCGAGTTTCAGCAGAAGATGATGTTGAACATGGACCCGCCGGCGCACTCGCGGCTGCGGCGCATCGTCAGCAAGGCGTTCACTCCGAAGAGTGTCGGCCAGCTCGAATCGGGTATCCGCGAGCGTGTTCGCGCGGTGGTCGATCGCGTCGCGGGCGAGGGGCGCTGCGACTTCCCGCAGGATCTGTCCGCCGATCTCCCGCTCTGGACGCTCGGCGATGTGATGGGCGTGCCCGGCGACGATCGCAAGCTGCTCTTCCACTGGGCCAACCGGGTCATCGGCTTCCAGGACCCGGAGTACGCGCAGTACGACGAGCACGGCAAACCGATCGACCCGCGCTCGCGCCGCGCGCTCGCCGACATGTTCGAGTATGCACACCGGCTCGCCGACGAGAAGCGCCGCCGGCCCGGTGCCGACCTCCTCACCGCGCTGTTGTTCGCCGACGCGGACGGCGAAGCGGTGACCGACGAGGAGTTCGAAAACTTCTTCTTCTTGTTGTCGGTCGCCGGGAACGAGACGCTCCGCAACTCGATTCCGGGCGGCATGCTCGCACTGATCGAGCATCCCGACGAGCACGGGCGACTGCTCGCGGACCCGTCGCTGTTGCCGAGCGCCATCGAAGAGATGCTGCGTTTCGTGAGCCCGGTGATGTGCTTCCGGCGCACCGCGGCCGCCGACACGGAGCTTCACGGTGTGAAGATCCACGCCGGAGACAAGGTCGTGGTCTACTACGCCTCTGCGAATCACGACGAGAGCACGTTTCTCGAGCCGCACCGCTTCGACGTCGCGCGCACCCCGAACGATCACCTGGGGTTCGGCATCGGGCCGCACTTCTGCCTCGGCGCGTTCCTGGCGCGGTTGCAGATGCGCGTGTTCTTCGAGGAGCTACTCTGGCGGCTGCCGGATCTCGCTCTCGACGGCGAGATCGAACGGCTGCAATCGAACTTTCAGTCCGGCATCAAGCACATGCCGGTGCGGTTCACGCCAGAACGTCGGTGAGCCGGTTGTGGGAGCACGCTTGTCGGCGCTTCGGGCGTTGCCAGTGGCGGCCCGCGAGACGTATGGGGTAGGCGAGGAGCAGCGATCATGAAGAACTGGATCTCCTTCCCCCGGATCGAAGGGGTGGCGTCGCGGCAAGCGCACGCCGACCTCCCCGAGGGCACGTTCGAGCGCGAGATCAGCAAGGAGGGCTTCTTCGGGCCGGCCACACAGATGTATCACACGCATCCGCCGACCGGTTGGACGGATTGGGAAGGACCGCTGCGGCCGCGGGCCTTCGATCTCACCAAGCTCGCTCGGCCGGTGGCGAGCCCGTGGGAGGCCGCGGGCTTTCTCGCCAACGCGCACCTGAGCATCCGCATCTGGCTGATGAACGCATCGATGGACCACCTGGTGCGCAATGGCGACGGCGACGAGCTCCTCTTCGTCCACGCCGGCCGCGGCGACCTCTTCTGCGACTACGGGCACCTGGCGTTTCGCGACGGCGACTACCTGATGATCCCGCGCGGTACGCTGTGGCGGATCGAGAGCTCCGGGCCGGTGACGATGCTGCTCGTCGAGGCGACCAACGGGAGCTACTGGCTTCCCGATCGCGGGATCGTCGGCCAGCAGGCGATCTTCGACGCTGCGATCCTCGATACGCCGCGCATCGACGAGGTGTTCCACGCGCAGCGCGGGGACATCGCCTCGCGGGTGGTGGTGAAGCGGCGCGGGGCGCTCAGCACCGTGCGCTTCCCGTTCAACCCGCTCGACGCGGTCGGCTGGCACGGCACGCTTGCCCCCGTCCGGCTCAATTGGCGCGACATCCGGCCGATCTCCAGTCACCGCTTCCACGTCCCGCCCTCGGCGCACACCACGTTCGTCGCGGATCGTTTCGTGGTCTGCACGTTTTGTCCTCGGCCGATCGAGAGCGATCCGGGAGCGCTCAAGGTTCCCTTCTTCCACAACAACGACGACTACGACGAGATCATCTTCTATCACCGCGGTGAGTTCTTCAGCCGCGACGACATCCGCCCGGGCATGGTCACGCTCCATCCTGGAGGCTTCACGCACGGCCCCCACCCGAAGGCCTTCGCCGCGGGCGCCAAGCACGCGCGCAAGGAGACCGATGAGGTGGCCGTAATGATCGATGCGCGGGATGCGCTCGACGTCGCCCCTCTGCCCGAAGGCGTGGAGTCTCCGCGCTACGTCGACTCCTGGAAGGGATGAAGCTCGGGACTCTGCGAGAGGGCGGACGGGACGGCACGCTCGTCGTGGTGTCGCGCGATCTCTCGCGCGCCGCGCGGGTGCCGGATGTGGCGCCGACGCTGCAGGCGGCCCTCGACGACTGGGGTGAATTGGCGACGCGCCTGAGGGAGGCTCACGAGCGCCTCGAGCGCGAGGCGCTGGCCGGCGCGTTCCCCTTCGATCCGGCGCGCGCGGCGGCGCCGTTGCCGCGCGCGTATCAATGGGCGGATGGCAGCGCGTATCTCAGCCACGTGGAGCGCGTGCGCAAGGCGCGCGGAGCCGAGATGCCGGAGAGCTTTCGCCTGGATCCACTGATGTACCAGGGTGGTTCCGACGGATTTCTCGGCCCGGGCGATCCGATCCTCGCGGCGAGCGAGGACTGGGGGATCGATCTCGAAGCCGAAGTGGCGATCGTCACCGACGACGTTCCCATGGGCTGCGACGCTGCCGCGGCCAGGGGGCACGTCGCCTTGCTCGTGCTGGTCAACGACGTGTCGCTTCGCAACCTCATTCCCGCGGAGCTCGCCAAGGGCTTCGGGTTCTTCCACGGCAAGCCGGCGAGCTCGCTGTCGCCGGTCGCAATCACGCCCGATGAGCTCGGCGCGGCGTGGGACGGGGGCCGCGTCCACCTGCCGCTGTGCAGCTACGTGAACGGCGTGGCGATCGGTTGGCCGAGCTGCTCGGCGGACATGGCCTTCGATTTTCCGACACTCATCGCACACGCGGCCAAGACGCGCGCGCTGGGCGCCGGGACTATCCTCGGGTCGGGCACCGTTTCGAACTACGATCGCTCGGTCGGGGTGTCGTGCCTGGCCGAGCGGCGCATGATCGAGACCATCGAGAGCGGCGCCGCGCGCACACCGTTCCTGCGCTTCGGCGACCGCGTGAGGATCGAGATGCTCGATGCCGGCGGGCGGTCGATCCTCGGCGCGATCGATCAGCGCGTGGAGCCTTATCGCGGCTGAAGGAGGAGCTCATGACGGCCAAGACCTTCGCATCCCAGGGAGACCTCGCCGAGAAGAAGGTGACCTTCGCCAAGCTCGGCGAAGGAGCGTACGCCTACACGACCGAGGGCGACCCGAATTCAGGTGTGATCGTCGGCGACGACGCCGTGATGGTGGTCGACGCGCGCGCCACGCCCGTTCTCGCCCGTGAGCTCGTCGACGCCATTCGTACGGTGACCGACAAGCCGATCCGTTGGGTGGTGCTCACTCACTACCACGCGGTTCGCGTGCTCGGGGCCTCAGCTTACGGAGCCGAGCACATCATCGCCAGCGAAGGCACGCACGAGCTCATCCGCGAGCGCGGCGCGCAGGATTGGGCGAGCGAGGTGCAGCGGTTTCCGCGCTTGTTCCAAGCGGCCGAGACCGTGCCCGGTCTCACCTGGCCGACGATCACCTTCGAGACGCGCATGACCGTAGGGCTCGGCAAGCGCGTCGTCGAGATCTCGCATCCAGGCCGCGGGCACACCAAGGGAGACACGATCGTCTGGCTTCCGGAGGAGCGAATCCTCTACAGCGGCGATCTGGTGGAATACGGAGCCACGCCGTATGCGGGTGATGCCTACTTCACCGACTGGCCCGGCACGCTCGCGCGCCTGGCGGCGATGAAGCCGTTGAAGCTCGTGCCGGGTCGCGGCGACGCGTTGGTCACCGAGAAGGATTCGCTGGCGGCGATCGAGCAGACGCGCCGCTTCGTAAGCGATCTCCATGAGGCCGTCCAGCGCGGGCGCGGCAGCGGCCGCTCGCTCAAGAGCGTGTTCGACGAAGTGCACGGCGCGCTCGCGCCGCGCTACGGGAAGTGGGTGATCTTCGAGCATTGCCTGCCTTTCGACGTGAGCCGGTCGTACGATGAAGCCGGGGGCATCGTCGATCCGCGGATCTGGACCGCGGAGCGCGACATCGAGATGTGGCAGGCGCTGCAGAGCGCTCCACCCGCGTGAGCTCATGACGCAATCCTCGCGACCGGGTGGCTCAGCCGGCTATGAGCTGCCAGTCTATCCGTTCGTTCCGCCACCCGAGCTCGCACGGGGCGAGCGCGCACACCATCCCATCGTCATCGTGGGTGGCGGGCTTTCGGGATTGACGCTCGCCTGCGACCTTGCACACCGCGGGATCGATAGTGTCGTCCTCGACGAGGACGACACGATCGGTGTGCGCGGCGCGTCCTCACGGGGGATTTGCTACGCGCAAAAGACGCTCGAGATCTTCGCGCGGCTCGGCATCTACGATCGGATGCGCGAGAAGGGAGTCACCTGGTCCGTCGGCAAGACACTCTCTGGGCGCGATGTCGTCTACGGGTTCAACCTTCAGGTTGCGAGCGCGTCGGCGCAACCCCCGTTCATCAATCTGCAGCAGTTCTACGTCGAGTGGTTTCTAGTCGACCGAATCCGCGAGCTCGGTCGCTGCGACCTACGCTGGAAGAACAAGGTGGTCTCGGTCACGCAAACGGACGGCGAAGTGACTGCGACGGTCGAAACGCCGGCGGGTACCTACAGCCTGATCGCCGACTGGCTCATCGACGCGAGCGGCGTGAACAGCAGGATCCGCAGCGGCTTCGGCTTGGATCCCCACACATCTCGCATCGCCGACCGCTGGTGCATCACGGACGTGCGGTTCAAGGAGAGGTTTCCGATCGAACGCTGGACTTGGGTCGAGGCGCCTTTCAACGAGAACCGAGCCGTGTGGCAGCATCCGATGGCCGATGATGTTTGGCGGCTCGACTATCAGATGCCTTCCGACTGTGACCCGGACTACGTAAGCCGCCGCGACGTAGCGGAAGACCGATTGCGAGCGCACCTCGGGGACATCGGATTCGAGCTGGTCTGGGTCGGCCCGTACGAGTACCGCGATCACTTGCTCGACGAGTTCCGCCATGGCCGCGTGTTCTTCATCGGCGACGCGGCACACGTCGTCAGTCCCTTCGGCGCGCGCGGGGGAAACTCAGGCATCCAGGACGCTGACAACCTCGGGTGGAAGCTTGCGCTCGTGCTGCGGAACCGGGCTCCGGTGCGCCTTCTCGAGACCTACGACGCCGAGCGGCGCGCGGCGGCCAAGGAGAACCTCGAAGTCGCAAGCCGCACCGCGCGCTTTCTGGCGCCGCAATCCGAAGCCGAGCGTACATTGCGCCGGGCCGCGATCGACCTCGCGCGCGACCACCCTTTCGCGAGGGTGCTCGTGAATACCGGCCGCATGTCCGTGGCGAATCCTTATCCAGGGTCGCCGGCGGTCGCAGGCGGCGGGTGGTCGCTGCCCAACGTACCGCTGACGCTTCCGGATGGCTCGCCGTCCGACCTGGTGACGCTCGCACGATCGGTGGGCACGATGTTCGTCGGGATCCTGTATGCACCTGCCCCCGAGCGCGACGTTTCCGCGATGGCTCGGCTAGAAGCAGAGGGGCTGCCGCTTCGATTGTTCGTCAGCGGACCCGGCGGCATCGCCGATCGGTCGGGAAGATTGGCCGAGCTTCTCGGAGCGACGGCTGGCAGCTTTGCGCTCATCCGCCCCGACCTCTATCTTGCCGCCCTCGTTGCAAACGCGGACGCCGCGCAGGTGCAACGCGTGTTGCACAAGGCGCTGTGCCTCGATACCGCTCGCGTCGCGGCCTGAAGATAGGAAGGGAGGGCGAACACTGAGATGGCAGCGATGCGCATGGATCCGAACATTCCCGACCCGGACGGCTTCTACGCTGCACTGGTCGCCGCTCACCAAGGTCTGACGGACGCGCAGAGCGCCGAGCTGAATGCGAAGCTAGTATTCTTGCTCGCGAATCAGCTAGGCGACCAGACAACTCTCATCGAATGCATCGAAGCCGCCGCGGCGAGCTCGGGCGAGGCAACGGCGCGGCGGTCATCGTGAGCTCGTGGCCGCATCGCGCCGAGCATGTCGGGAGCTTGCTTCGCCCGCGTGAGCTAAAGACATGTTCCGGGCGCACGGCGAGGGCAAGCTCGATGACCGGCGCTTTCGCGAGATTCAGGACGGCGCGATCCGCCCAGCGGTCGCGCTCCAGGAGGAAGTGGGTCTCAGCTCGATCACCGACGGCGAGTTCCGGCGCACCGCATGGTCCGCCGGTTTCGTTTGGGCACTCGACGGCTCGAAGCCTCGGGACTCGCTGTTCGAGTTCCGAGATGAGGCGGGCGACGTCATTCGCTGGTAGACGTGCTACGCCGCACGGCCGATCCGGAGGACGCGCGGCATCACGCTCGACGAGTTCGAGTTCGTGCGTCGCCTCACCGCTCGCGACGTGAAGGTGACGATGCCGGCGCCGAGCTTCCTCCACTTCTTCCGCGGCCGCGACTGTGCGGATCCCGCCGTCTCTGCGAATCGAGCGAGGCCTTGATCCGCCGCTGGACGAGGCCAGCCGATTCGTTCCGCTCGAGCGGCTCGGCATCTCGCCGCAGTGCGGATTCGCGAGCACCATCGGCGGCAATCCCCTGACGCAGAACGACGAGCGGAGGAAGCTCCGCCGCGTGGTCGAAGTTGCGGAGCAGATCTGGGGTTCGGCCTAACGCCGGTCAGGAAGCGGCTCGAACCCGGGACGTCTCGCTTCGCAGCGAGGGGATCGGACGGCGCGCAACCTCCGCCGCCTCGTCCAGGGACACGCCGAGACCGCGCAGCACCAGCTCGGCGACCTCGCTGGCAATGGTGACGGATGCCCGGCCTTCGAGGATGGAGCGCAGCGCGGCGACCGACGTTCCCGCGATCAAGTCCCCGACGGCGCGGGTCGACGGCAGGCGGAATCGCCGCCGTCGCAGCCCGTCGGCCACGATCTGCTCGCGGATGATGTCGCGAGTCTGGTCGCGGAGGACTGGTAGGCTCGGCGCGTAGCGGGCCATGAACCAGCCCCAAAGCCGATCCTCCTTAACGCGTTGGAGAAAGAGCCGGATGGCAACCGCGATTCGCTCCGCCGGATCGTCGACCCGCTTCTGGATCGCCGTCATCAACGCGCGAAACTCCTCGACCAGGCTCGCGGCGACCGCGTCGAGGATCTCCTCCCGTGTGCGGAAGTAGTTGTAGAACGTGCCCGGCGCGACGTCGGCGGCCGCGGCGATCTCGGCGATCGCCGTCGCCTCCGCGCCTTTTTCCGCCATCACCCGCTTGGCGGCCTCGAGAAGCTTCGCCCGCGTTTTCTCGCGCTTACGCACGTAGCCGACGCGAACGGGGAAAGTGACCATGGGAGGTAAAATGCCAAAGATCGTCAAATTTGACAATAGCATCGAACTTGACGTCGTGGTCAAAATTGGCTAAGAGCCACGGATCACCCGCTCGAGGAGGAACCCGTCATGCAGAACACCGCTGCCCAGGCCGCCAAAACCGCGAAGACCGCCGAGGGATTGGACCGCCCCGCGAGCCAACAGGATGCCGCCGAGCGCTCGATGATCAGCGCGATGGCGGTCAACGCGCTCGTGTCCATGGATCGCTCTCAGATCCTCTCGGCCGCCGGGCGGCTCGCGGCCCGCGCCGCGATGGATCCGGGGCTGCTTGCGCGGCGTGGCCTCGGGCTCGCCCGTGAGATCGTCGAGATCGTCGTCGGTCGGAGCGAGCGCGCTCCGGAAGCGGGCGATCGACGCTTCGCTGATCCGGCCTTCGAGAAGCACCCGGGCTACCACCGCCTGATGCAAGCCTACCTGGCGGTCCGCGCCACCCTCCTTGCGTTCGTCGAAGAGGTCGACTTCGACCGCAAGAGCCGCGATCGCGCGCGCTTCGCGCTGTCGCTGCTCACGGAGGCGCTATCGCCGACCAACACCTTGATCGGCAATCCGGCCGCGCTGAAGCGAGCGTTCGATACCGCAGGCGTGAGCCTCGCCATCGGGCTGAAGAATCTGGTCACCGACTACGTCGAGAACGACGGCATGCCTTCCCAGGTCGACCGCCGGCCGTTCAAAGTCGGTGAGAACCTCGCGATCACGCCGGGCCAGGTGGTGTTTCGCAACGAGGTCCTCGAGCTCATCCAGTACGCGGCGGCGACCCCCGAAGTCTACGAGAAGCCTTTCTTCTTCATCCCTCCGCAGGTGAACAAGTACTACGTGTTCGACCTCGCGCCCGGGCGCAGCCTCATGGAGTTCGCCGTCAAGTCGGGCTTCACGACGTTCGCGGTGAGCTGGCGAAATCCGACGCCGGCGCAGAGGGACTGGGGCCTCGGTGCCTACATCTCGGCGCTGCTCGAGGCGAGCGACGCGGTGCGCGAGATCACCGGATCCGAGCAGATCAACGTGATGGGCGCCTGCGCGGGTGGCATCACCACGGCGGTCTTCCTGGCCTATCTCGCCCACCGCGGCGATGCTCGCTTCAGCTCGGCGACGTTCCCGGTGACGATGATCGACATGGGCGATCCCGGCATGATCGGTATCTTCACTTCGGAGGCGACGATCGCGTCTTCGCTGCGCCGATCGGCGGAAAAGGGCATCCTCTCGGGCTCCGACCTGGCGCGCGTCTTCGCGTGGCTTCGCCCAAACGACCTGGTATGGAACTACTGGGTCAACAACTACCTGATGGGCGATTCTCCGCCGGCATTCGACATCCTCTACTGGAACAACGATTCGACGAACCTGCCGGCAACGTTGCATGCGGAGTTCCTCGACATCTTCCTGAAGAACTCGCTGACCCAGCCGGACGCGTTCACCGTGCTCGACGCCCCGATCGATCTCAAGAAGGTCGCGTGCGACGTCTATGCGATCGGCGCGCTCACCGATCACATCACGCCCTGGGACGCCTGCTACCGCAC
>JBEVNX010000167.1:0-17012 GCA_040507895.1 Binatia bacterium
CCGCAAGGAACGCACTACCGTCGCGGGGCCGGGCTGCGGATGGCGTTTTGAGATGGACCGACTAGGAAGAGAAGAGAATCCTTGTGCCTGCCCCTGACTTCCAGATATCGACCACTCACCGTCAGATCCGAAAGCAGCCAGTTCAGAAAATGTCCCGGGTTACCGTAGACCAGAAAGCTGCGCCCCGACGCGAGGAATTGGCCATACTCCTCGATTGGCAGATGAAACCAGGGCTTGAGTAGCGCCAGCGTGCCCTTCTCGACGCTATCATGGCCGAGATAGTGCAAAGCCTTGCCCGGATCCGCGAGATAGATGACACGCGAGGTGATATCTCGTGACCCGTAGTGGGTCAGGGTCATGAAGGCATGCTGGTCCGACACGGCAATCGGCAGATCGCCTCCGCCCTCGGATCGGAGAAACTCGATCGTTTGAGTGTTGGCCTCCCGGGTCTCCGCGATGTTCACCAATGACTTGATCCCCAGCGACAAGAAAAACCCGCAAAAAGAAACCGTCAGGATCGCCGCCGCCGCCGGCCGGTCGCACAACAATCGGTGAGCGGCGGTGGCAAAGACGATACTGCAGCCGAGAACTGCCGGCAGGGCGTATCGGTCGGTGAAGGCCCCGGTCACCAACATTGATAGAGTGACGGCGACAATCGGGATCGCCATGAACCCGACGGCGGCGGCCAGTTCGTGGAGCCGAAGCCCGGGCGCGTTCCTGCCTTCGTCATGGTGAGCGCCCGTGGACACCGGATATGTGGCGCCCAACACCAACAGCGTCATCAACGGCAACACCGCCGGCGCCAGCAGCGAGTAGTAGAACTCCGGTATCGACGTCCAACGCGACTTCGACCAGAAGGTTGCGGAGTATTCCATCGCCCGTTGAATCAGAGGAAGAAAGGCCAGCAGAGGCGCTACGCCCAGCCCGAGCGCCGTCCAGACCTGCAGGTCCCAGCGTCGCCGCACGAAGGAACGAACCACCTCGGCCAACGCAAGCGGTACGACTACGAAGACTGCGTGGTAATGACAGGAGACCGCGGCGGCCAGGCTCAGGGCCAGGCCCGCGAGAGAGAGCAGGCGAGCTTCTCCATCCGCCACGGCTTGCCAACAGAGCAGGGCTAGCCCGCTGAATCCCAGCACCAGCCCATAAGGCCTAGCTTCGGAGGCGTAGTAGTAGGCACCCGTGACGAGCGGAAAGAGCAGAGCCAGGCAGCCGTACGAGACCGGGACGCGTTTTGAGACGAACCGGAACAGGCACAGTCCCATCAACCAGAAGCCGATCATCTCAGGCAAGCGCAGCGCCAGTTCGCTTGTACCGAACAGGGCCAATGACGCCCGCGTCAGCACATAGAAGAACGGCGGGAGCTGTTCGGCGCCCGTAGCGAGTGCATCCCAGACGTCCGAGATGTTGGGCAGCCGCGCGATGTAAAGGGTATACAGCTCATCGTTCCATAGCGGCTTTCGCACCGCCATCAAGCCCGTGACTGTCAGGTACAACAGGGAGAAGCCGGCGACGAACCATGCCTTTCGCTGTTCGATCCGGCCAGCAATGTTCTCGAGAACACCGTGCAGTTGCAGGAGACGATGAGCGTTCATACCTTAGGCGTCAGTATCTCATCGCCACTGCAGTCATCTGCACGGGCGCCTCGAGGAGCGAGGTCACGTTCATTTGCTCGTTGTGACACGACGCCACCACCGAGGTCGAGCCGGGCAGGCTACATCGAGCGAGTCGCGGCGGTGGGGCCCGCGACGATGAGCACATCCCAAACCAAGCCCCGTATGCGGACGGAATCCGTTCCTCAAGCTGCTCGTTTGGCCGCATCCTGATCCACGGCGCGGCCGGCGGGGCCTCTTGCCGATGCAAGACAGGCACCCGAGCTACTCGGGAAGGGAGACGTGGAAATAGGCCGCGTCCCAGCGAAGATCGATCGGCCCCGACAGTCGCGGCAACCACAATCCGAGCGCCAGCAGCGCCACGACGGCGAGCCCGAAGGAGTCGATCGGCTCGGCGCGACGAGGGCCGCCCAGCGCGCAATCCCCGCCGGCGGAGGTCACCTCGAGCGGTCGTGAATCTCGAGTGACATCGCGGAGATCAGCAAGGAGACGAAGAAGACGTTGCAGCCGACGATGCAGAGCGTCGCAGCGAACGAGGCCCATGCGGGATGAGGCAGCGGCGACATTCCCGAACGTAGCCACTCCTGAACCATGACCGCAAGGATCACGATGCCCGCGAGCACGAGCCCGGCGCCGAGAGCGAGCCCGACCTCGAGCTGGAAGTAACGGTAGAACCGCTCGATCCACGAATGCGCCACCGGCCGGCGGCGCCACCACAAGAACGTCTTCGTCTGCAAGCCGAGCGTGAGCACTTGGAAGCCGACCACGGTGAAGATCGTCGCGAGCACGCCGGTGACGGCCGAAGCCGGACGCCCGGCCCAGGTGATCGCACCGAAGAGTGAGCCGGCGTGGAGCGCGAGCCCGACCGACGCCAGCGACGCGCCGACGAGGAGAAAAACGCGAAGCGGCAAATAGAGGAGAATGATCCGTAGGCTTCTCCAACCGTCCCGCAGCGGCCTCAGCTTGGACGCGCCCCGGCGCATGCCGAGGGCAATCGGCACCTCCTCGGTGCGAAGGGCGAGTAGACGCGCGCCGATCGCGAGCTCGAGGTTGTATTCCATTCCGGGGCTGAGCGGACGCATCCGTTCGTACGCCTCCCGCGTAAAGGCGCGGAATCCGCTGTACACGTCCGTATATCGGGAGCCGAACACGAGGTTCAGCAACCGAGTGAGCGCCGGATTCCCGAAGAGGCGATGCGTCCACGGCATGTTGGCGAGCGTGGCGCCGCCGTATCGCGTTCCGGTTACGAACTCGAAGCCGTCGCGCTCGATCAGTCCGACGAAGCGCGGAATCAGTCGGAAGTCGTAAGTCCCGTCCGCGTCCCCCATGACGAAAATCCTACCCCGGGCCTGCCCGAAACCCGTCCGGTAGGCGTTCCCGTATCCCCGCTCCGGCTCGCGAACGACACGGGCACCATGCTGCTCCGCGATCTCCGCGGAACGATCGGTCGATCCGTTGTCGCAGACGATCACTTCACCGGCGATGCCCGCCTCTCCGAGCGCCTCGCGGATTTCGTCGACGCAGCGACCGACCCCTTCCTCTTCGTTCAGGCAAGGGAGCACGATCGAGACGACGGGCTGAGGTTCGGCGCGGTCGATAGGCTCCTCCGCCATCGCTACCCATTGTGGCCGCAACATTCCAGCGGTTTCAATGTTGCTTTACGCTGTCAGTTTCGAGAACCGTAGATTCATGGATGGGGAGCAGCCAAGCAGCGGGGGGCCTAAGACCCTTGTCATCGGTGGGGGTCTCGCCGGCGTCGCTACGGCATACACCCTCGCCCGAGCCGGTTGGCAAAACGTGACCATCGTCGAGCAATCCGACGCGCTCGGCGGATTGGCGGCGAGCTTCGAGCAGGATGGACGATTCTATCCTCTCGGCTATCACCACATTCTCCATCGCGATCGCACCCTGCTCTTCTTTCTGGACAGAATCGGCGCGATCGGCCGCGTGCGCTGGCGCCGGGTGCAGATGCTCTTTCGCCAGCACGAGCGAATCCATGCCCTCGGAACGATCTCCGGATTCCTTCGCTATCCGTTGCCGCTCCTCGACAAAGCCCGCTTCATCCGACTGATGCTGCGAGCATTCCGTAAGCAAGATTGGTCCGACTGGCTGGACGCCCCCGCGGCGGACTTGATCGACTCGTGGGCGAGCCCCGCCGTCCGACGTGCGATCTTCGAGCCCCTCGCGAGGCTTCGCTTCGAGGCTTCCTGTGAGGATCTCAGCGCCGCGTGGCTCGGGGCACGCCTGCACTATCGCGAGGGGTCTGCCCCGCTCGGATACATTCCCGGAGCCAACTGGACGAAGGTCTTGTGCGACGGCGTCTCTCGTCTCGTCGAAGAAGCGGGCGTTCGTGTGAAGCTCGGCGCCCGTGTCTCCGCCCTTCGCGTGCGCGACGCCAAAATGTCCGCGGTCGAGACGGCCGCCGGCGAAACCATGGCTGGCGACCTCTTCGTGAACAATCTTCCGACCGAGACCTACCGGATGCTCTGCCCCGGCGACCGCACGCCCGCGCTCGACGCGATTCGTTACTCTGCGCTGTTGTCCTTCATCTGCGGGACGCGCCAAACGCTTTCGCGCGAGTTCTATTGGCTGAACCTCTCGCCCGGCGAGACGACCGCGTGCGCGATCTTCCAGCTGTCGGCGTTGAATCCGCACATCAGCGCTCCGGGGGAGACTTGCCTCAACTTCGTCACGCACCTGCGGAGTCGCGAGCGGCCGTTGTTCCGTCTTCCCGAGGACGAGCTCCACGGACGCTACAGCGCGGACTTCCTTCGCGTTTTCGGAAGCCCGCTCGAGCCCGTATGGACTCACCTCACGCGCGTCGGCTTGTACGCGCCGATCTTCGACCGCGGATACCGGAATCTCCCCGTCCAGAGCTCGACGTTCGCGAACGTCTATTTCGCCGGCAACTACCGCACGCATCCTTCCATCGTTTCTACGGGCACCGCGCTCGGTAGCGGCATCGAAACCGGAGAGGCAATCCTCCGCGCTCATGGACAGCGTAGCGACCTGGCGGAGCTCGCGCGCTCGTATCGCCTACGCGCGATGCCGGTCGAAAGCTCCGCCGAAACCCGCCGACACCCTTGAGCGGCGCAGCCGCGGCGTCGGCTCGCACGCCGGATCCTAACAAAATCGCGCGCTGACGAGGGGGGTCAGCCGAGGGGCGCATCTTGCGTTCTGAGCGCGTCCCCGCAAGAACACTCGATGGAGGACCGATCGTGGCGATGACCTTTCAGGACCTTTTCGATCCCGCGGAGCTCGGCTTCGACCCGGACCGGCTGCGCGCGAAGTACCGCGAAGAGCGCGACAAGCGTCTGCGGCCGGACGGAAACGAGCAGTACCAAGAGGTCGTGGGCGATTTCTCCCGTTACGTCGACGATCCCTACGTCGAGCCGGGCTACACGCGAGCCTCGGTGAGCGACGAGATCGAGGCTGCGGTGATCGGCGGCGGCTTCGGCGGCCTGCTCGCCGCCGCGCGCCTGCGCGAAGCGGGCGTCGAGAACTTGCGGGTGATCGAGAAGGGAGGCGACTTCGGGGGAACCTGGTACTGGAACCGCTATCCGGGCGCGATGTGCGACATCGAGGCCTACATCTACCTGCCTCTCCTCGAGGAGATGAACTACGTACCGACCGAGAAATACGCGCACGCGCCCGAGATCCTGGCTTACGCGCGACGCATCGGGGAGCACTACCGGCTGTATGAGAAGGCGCTGCTGCAAACTGAGGTCACGAGCATGGCCTGGGACGAAGCCGCGCGCCGCTGGGTCCTCGGCACCGACCGCGGCGATCGCCTCGCCGCGCGATTCGTCGCCATGTCGAACGGGCCTCTCAACCGGCCGAAGCTGCCGGGCATCCCCGGCATCCGAAGCTTCGCCGGCCACACGTTCCACACCAGCCGCTGGGATTATGAGTATACCGGCGGCGATTCCGACGGGAATCTCTCCAAGCTTCGCGACAAGCGCGTGGGCATCATCGGCACCGGAGCGACGGCCATCCAGTGCATCCCGCACCTCGGAGAGGCGGCGAAGCATCTGTACGTGTTCCAGCGCACGCCCTCCTCGATCGACGTGCGCGAGAATCGCCCGACCGATTCGCAATGGGCGCACTCGCTCGCTCCGGGCTGGCAACAGCGGCGCATGGACAATTTCAACATACTGGTGAACGGCGGCCACCAGGACGAGGACATGGTCGGCGACGGATGGACGGAGATCTTTCGCTCGCTGGCCGGCGTCATGCCGAGGCCCGAATCTGCGGGGATCTCGAAGCAGCAGGTGGCGCTCGCAACCGAGATGGCCGACTTTCGGAAGATGGAAAAGATCCGCGTACGGGTCGACACGATCGTCCGCGACCGCGCGACGGCCGAAGCGCTGAAGCCCTACTACCGCCAGTTCTGCAAGCGGCCATGCTTCCATGACGAGTATCTCGACACCTACAATCGCCCGAACGTCACCCTCGTCGACAGCGAGGGTCGCGGCGTCGAGCGTGTGACGCCGCGAGGGGTGGTGGTCGACGGCGTGGAGTACGAGCTCGATTGCTTGATCTTCGCCACCGGCTTCGAGGTCGGAACCAACTATACTCGCCGCTCCGGCTACGACGTGATCGGGCGCGGCGGAGTGAAGCTCAGCGAGAAATGGGCAGGCGGCGCCAGGACCTTCCACGGGCTTCACAGCCACGGCTTTCCCAACTGCTACTTCATGGGATTCGTGCAGAGCGCGCTCACGCCGAATTTTCCCCATCTCTTGAACGAGCAGGCGAAGCACATCGCCTACGTGGTCGGGCACGCGCGCGAGCGGGGAATCACCGCGGTCGAGGCCACGGCGAACGCGCAGGCGGAGTGGGTCGCCACCATCCAGCGGCTGGCCAGGCTGGGCGAGCGCTTCTTCCGGGAATGTACGCCCGGATACTACAACGGCGAGGGCAAGCCCGAGCAGAGAAACGGGCTCATCGCCAATTCCTACGGCGGCGGACCGGTCGAGTTCTTCAAGCTGCTGAAGGAATGGCGCGATACCGGAGAGCTGCCCGGACTCGAGCTACGCTGAGCGACGCCGATCAACGGCGGCAAGTGCGGAGGTCGTTCTCGGCGTTCTGGATGTCGTCTCTGTACCACTGCAAGGCCTTGCGGTGGCGACCCGTCGGCTCGATCTGACGGGCTTGCTCATGGTCATAGCGAATGCATTCGTGAATGGCCCCGGCACCGCAGGGATGCGACGAATCGTTGAACACGGAGTCGAGGAATTCGGCGCGCACTTCTCTAGCTGGCGGGACTTCCCCTAGCGGACGGCGGCGGTTGCCCACACTTCCTTGGCGGTTTCCGCGACGAGACGCAGTTTCGCGGTCTGGTCTGCCGCCGTGAGCAGGTTCCCGGCTTCGGTCGAAGCGAATCCGCACTGTGGACTCAGGGCTAGGCGCTCCAACGGCACGTACTTCTGTGCCTCTCGGATCCGCCGCTCGAGATCGCTCTTTGCTTCCAGCGCGGGCCTTTTGGTCGTGACGAGCCCAAGGACGACGACACGATCATCTGGGACGTGTCGCAACGGCTCGAAGCCCCCGGAGCGCGCGTCGTCGTACTCCACCAAGAAGCGGTCGAAGCGAGTCTCGCGGAAGACCTTCGAAGCAATCGGGCCGTAGTCGCCGCTGGCGTAGAATCTGCTCTGGTTGTTGCCCCGGCAGATGTGGAGCCCGAAGGTCACGCCGCCGTGACCGGCGACCACTGCGTTGTCGAGCTCGATGCACCTCGCGAGTAGCTTTTCGGGATCGCTGCCACGCTGCCGATAGCCTTCGCGGATCGTCGGGTCGAGCAACGCCGCGTATTGCGGTGCATCGAGCTGGATGTACGTGCAGCCGAGCCGAACGAGCTCATCCACTTCAGCTCGCAAGATGTCCACGACGTCCGCGAGGTAGGGCTCGATCGTGGCATATGCGCTCTGCGATCGCTCGGGATGGTAGTAGGCGGCGGCTTGCTGTGCATTGATCAAGGTGGCTTTGGCAGGGTGGTCGGTCTTGGCGCGCAGGTAGGTGAGCTCTTCTGCACAGAGATGGCGACGCCGTTTCAACGGCGAAACCACTACGGGACGCTGGAGCACCAGCTCGCTCCCCTGCTCGTCGCGAAACGGAATGGCCCACCCGCCATACTTGTCGAAGCCTTCGACCGCATCGACGAAGTGCCCGTAGAAGGCATAGCGGCGCATCTCGCCGTCGCTGATCACGTCCAACCCCGCCTCGAGTTGAAGATCGACGGCCTCGTCGACGGCGCGATCCTCGACGCGCTTGAATTCGGCGGCGCTCACCTCGCCGGCTTCGAGCCGTTTCCGCGCCGCCTTGAGGTAGGCGGGGCGCAACAAGCTGCCGATCCCCTCGCTCCGATAGGTCGCCACCGATCGCAACTCCCTCAAAACGGATTCTGCGAATCGAGACCCAGGCTGATCCGCCCCAGTTGCTCGGTGATGCGGTCGATGTGGCCGTTGATGTGTAGGGGCATCGCTTGGAAATCGCGATAGCGGCGCTCGAAATCCGTCCCCTCGCGCAAGCCGTTGCCGCCGAGGACGCGTAGGACGAGCTTCATCGCCTCGTCGCACAAAAGCACGGCCTGCATCCCCGCCGAGGTCTGCCGGAAGTAATCCCCCTCCGTCGCTATCGCGCGCGCGGCGATTCGCGCATCGGTTTCCGCCATCGCCGCGTACACCGTGTCCGTCGCTGCGTTGACCAACGCGCGGGCGCGACCGAGGTTCACGTGAATGGTGGGCTTCTCCACCATGCGCGTGCCGAAGATCGCGATGCGATCCCGGATGCCCTTCGCAGTCTCGTTCACGGAGACCTCGGCCACGCCCGTCGCCATCGCGCCGAGCCACAGCACCGACAGTGCGACCCAATCCTCGCGATAGCGGTGATGGATCATGGGGTAGTCGGGCTTTCGAAACAGCTCTCGGTACTTCGCCGGCCACGGCACGACGCGCTCGGTCGGCACGTCGACGCCGTCGTAGTGGATGTGATCGGTCGCGGATGCGCGCAGGCTCATACCGTCCCAGGTTTCTTGAATACGAACCTTCGGGTGGCGTAGATCCGCGAGCGCGAATCGTAGCGACGCGCTGCCCTCCGAGACGAACACGACACCCGCCCACTCCGCGTAGCGCCCGCCGGATCCGAACGCGGCCACACCCTTGAGCGTGGTGTTGCCCCGGCCTTCGACGCCCACGACATCGGTCGACGCGCCGGCGGGGAAGCAGAACCATTCGCGCTTCGACACGACGTCGCGGAGGAAGTCGGCGTTCTTGGGGCCGAGCAACCCCACGAAGTGATGGAACGTGCACAGGTGATTCCACAGGCACCACGCGGTCGAGCCGCAAGTCGGCGCGATCGCGCGCAGCTCGTCGCCGATTGCGACGATACTCTCGTCGAGGCCCAAGAGCTCGGGGCTCGCCGACAAGCGCATGATATCGTTCCTCTTGATCGCAGCGATCAGCTCCGAGGAGACGGACCGGGTCTGATCCGCGCGCAGCGCCTGCGCGGCGATCTCTCCCAGCAACGGTGCGATGTACCTGGCATCGCCGGAGACGCAACCTTGCCGGGAAAAGGTGGGCTGGTCGTCGGACATCGTCGGTTCTCCCTCGTCTCAACCTCTACGCGGGCCCTAGAGCGGTGCGGAACATGACTGGCCGCGCGGGTCAAAGGCGGGTTAGATCCGCTCGACTTCCACGGTCGCGTCGAAGCTCGCTTGACCGCCGGAGAACCCGAAGATCTCAACGGCCTCGTCCGGGATGACCGGACGACCGTCCGTGAGCTCATTCAGCCCGAGCCATCCGTCGCGCATCCAAACGGTACCCGGCGGGACGTCGTCGGTCACCTGCGCCCGGGCGTGCATCTCGCCGCGCTCGTTGTAGACGCGGATCGCGTCGCCGTCCTTCAGGCTACGGCGCGAGGCGTCGTCGGGTGAGATCCACAGACGAGGCTCCGGATCGGCCGCGGCGAGCGTCGGCAGCGCGCGGCCATGGTCGTAGAAGCCGTGAAACTGCGTCAGCGTGCGTCCCTGACGAAACCGCAGCGTCTGAGGGGTAGCCGGCAGGTCTTCGGAGATCGGCAACGGCGGCAGCCCGAGCTCGCGCGCGCGCTCGGAGTAGAGCTCGATTTTGCCCGACGGCGTCGGGAAGCGGAGATCGGGGTGAGCTACGTGCGAGATGTTCAAGGCGCGGATGCCGCCCTCCGCTCGCAGCGACGCCACGGTCGCGTGACCGGTAGCCGGATGATCGAGAATTGCGTCGAGGGGACCCTCCTCGTTCGTCCAGGGATAGAAGTCCATGATGCCGAGCCGGCCCGCCAGCTCGCGCAGCACCCACGTGACGGACTGCGTCTCGCCGGGAGGCGCGAGGATCTTCGGCATCAAATACAGGTGCGTGTTCGTGCTCTTGCAACCGAGCTCCTCGAGCCATGCGGTCGCCGGCAAGACGACGTCGGCAAAGCGGCGTGCGGTATCGTTCAGGAACAGGTCGTAGCTCACCACCAAGTCGGTTTGCGCCAGGCCTTTCGCCACGCTGCTCGCGTCTGCGTACGAAGAGAGCATGTCCGTACCGAAGAGGAGAAGCACGCGCACGTCGCCCGCGATGAGCCCCTCCGTGACGCGCGGCATCTGGCTCGGGCCGTAGCGGCCGGGCGGGCGGCGATCGAGAGCGAGCAAATCGTTGTTCAGCGCCTGACCGTGTGCGGCACTGCCGTGCCGCGGACCGAAGCCGCCGCCGGGCACCCCGACGTTGCCGGTGAGCGCCGGAAGGCAGCCGATGGCCCGCGCCCCCTGCCAGCCGTTCGAGCCCTTGTGCATCGAGCTGCCGCCGAGAACCACCATCGCCGGCTTCGTCGTCGCGTAGCGGCGCGCGAGCTCGACGATCCGTTCCGCGGCGATGCCGGTGACGGAGGCGGCCCACCGCGGCGGGTGCGCCTCGACGTGCTTCGCGAGCGCCTCGAACCCGACGGTGTGGCGAGCGACGAAGTCGGCGTCGTGGAGGCGCTCGCCGATGATGACGTGCATGAGGCCGAGCGCCAGCGCGGCGTCGCTGCCCGGGCGGAGCACGAGCGCTGCGTCGGACTGCGAGGCGGCTTCCGTGCGACGCACGTCGATCGTGACGACGTGCGCGCCGCGTCGCCTAGCGGCCACGAGATGGCGTGCGGTGTTGGGCTGGCTCGCGAGGTTCGCGCCCCAGAGCAGGACGAGCGCCGCGTGCGCGCCCATGTCCTCCTTCGTGTGGGTCTCCAGGACGCCGGTGAGGCCGAGCCCGAAGGCGCCGAGGCCCCAGCAGATCATCGTCGGGCTCCACCACTGGCAGCCGTAGAGATTCGAGAAGCGGCGCACGAGATGCGACGCCACCCGCGTGCCGTAGTTGTTGGTGAACAGGCCGTGCCCCGACCAGGTCCCGACGGCCTCCCGTCCCGCCTCGCGCATGCGCGCGGCGATCAGATCCAGGGCCTCAGGCCACGACGCGCGGTAGAGCTCGCCGCCCCGCGTCCCGCGGATGAGGGGGTGCAGGAGGCGGCGCGGGTTGCCGATGATCTCGCGCGAGGCCTGGCCGCGGATACAGAGGAAGCCCCGGCTGTCCGGATTGTCGGGATCGCCTCGGACACCGACGAGACGTCCGTCTTCGACGTCGACCAGCATCCCGCAGAGCGTGGGATGGCAGTTCATCGGGCACATCGTTCTCAGCGTAGCGGCCACGGTCGGCATGATACGCGGCTTGCGGGGGGGCGCATAGTCGGCCGACCCGTGACGCCGGTGCCGGCCTCAGCGTAGAGCTTCGAAACCCATCGCCCGCCACGGGGGATCCAGCGCCGAAGTCTTCCGGTGCCCTGCGGTGCCGGACCCGCGGCGGAGCGGCTGCGCGAGCGCGTGACGCGCCGATTGCGCGCGCGAAAGTGGTGAGGCATCAGTCTGGCGACGTGCAGCGGATGCCCTTCAGCGGAGTGCCGGCACGTTCGCTCGCGCGGCACCGCCCGACGCTTCTCGAAGTGCTCTCCCTGTTCGCGCTGGTGCTGGGCGTCTACCTTCTCAACGGACGGGCGATTGCGTCGGGCGACACCGCGCCGAATCGCTATCTTCCCGTGAGCATCTTGCGCGACGGCAGCTTTTACTTGGACGGTTTCCCCTTCCTCTACACGCCGAAGCTCCCCTACTACCTCCGCCATTTCAGGGAGCACTACGTGTCGTGTTATCCGGTGAGCGGCGCCGTCCTCGCTGTCCCGATCTATCTCCCCGCCGTGCTGAGAGGCGAACCGCCCGAAAGCCCCGTCTGGAAGGACCTCGACAAGGCTTCGGCGGCGGTGATCGTCGCTCTCTCGGCCCTCTTTCTGTATCTCGCCCTCGTCCAGTTGACGACCTTGCGAATGGCTCTGCTCGTCACTGGGTCCTATGCATTCGGAACGAGCAGCTTGAGCGTCAGCAGCCAAGCCCTCTGGCAGCATGGCCCGAGCCAACTGGGGATCGCGGCGGCGCTCTATTTTCTCGTGAGGGGGCGCGAGGCGGAGCGATGGGTCGGCGTCAGCGGGTTCCCTCTGGCCTTCGCCATCATCTCGAGGCCCACCGATCTACTTCTCGTCGCGCCTCTCGGCTTGTACGTTCTGCTCTACTATCCGAAGCAAGTCCGCCGTCTGCTGGCTTTCGCTCTCCCGCCCCTGGCGTTCCAGCTCTGGTACAATGCCACGTACCAGGGAAGCGCGCTTTGGACGCAGGTCCCGATTCTTCGAGGGGAGCATTGGACGGGGCGATTCTGGGAGGGGTTCTCCGGACTCCTCCTCAGTCCAGGGCGCGGCTTGTTCGTCTACTCGCCCATCTTTCTCTTCTCGCTCGTCGCGTTGGTCGGGGCATGGAGAAAGGGCGGGGATCCTCTACTTCGCGCCGCGGGCGTGGGAGCCCTGCTCGTCGTTCTCCTGTACTGCAGGTGGTGGCCTTGGTGGGGGGGGCACACTTTCGGTCCGCGCCTCTTGGCCGACCTCGCTCCCGTGTTGGCGTTTGGCCTCTACCCGCTTCGCGAGGGATTGAACCGCAGTCGGTGGATCAAAACCGCCTTCGCCGCCGCGCTCCTCTGGTCCGTCGCCACGCACTCGATCGGCGCGTTCTGGGATGACATCGGCTGGAACGCGTTCCCGGAGGACGTCGATCGGGCGCCTCGCCGACTCTGGTCCTGGACCGACAACCAGGTCGTCAACCCGGTCTACTGGCGCGTGGAGACCTCTCTAAAGCGAACGCTGGGAATACCGATACCGGTCGGCGCGCTTCTCGAGCGGTACCGACGCGAGCAAATCGAAGGCGAACCCTGGAGCGACCGGGCCATCCGCGGGCTTCGCGGAGAGTACGAGCTGGCCAAGAGGATGGACGGCGTGGCCGAGATGGAGCGTCTGGAGCTCGAGCGCTTCACGCCGCGGACGAAGGTCGGCTGGGATTTCGGAGGCCTCTTGACGCTCGTCGGCTACGATTTTCTGGCCGTCGGGCCGCGGCAATTCGACGTCACGTACTACTGGCGGGCGCAGCGGACGATGAGGTCGGACTATGCGGCCTTCGTCCATTTCGACGGGCCCGGCTCCCGATTCCAGGACGACTACGTTCTAGGAGTGCCCCACCACGGCACGGCAAGCTGGGAAGACGGGGAGACCGTGAAGGTGAGGCGTCGCGTGCGCATGCCCCAATCGGCTCCGGCTGGCACCTACTCGATGCGCTTGGGAGTCTGGGAACCACGGATCGGAAAGCACCTTCATCGACGCGAGGGATGGTGGCGCGGCTCGAGGGACGAGACTTTGCTCCGACTCGAGCTGGGCGCCGACGGGTCGATCCATGCCGAGCCCTCGCCGGCAACGTAGCTTCCGATCCGTCCGGTGCTCGAGCTCTACTTCCACAACTGCCTACTGGCGAGCCGCGCCCCTTCGACCAGCGCCGCCAGCTTCGCCCATTGCACTTGCACGTGGACGCGGGGACTGTTCCAACTCTGAGAGAAGCCGCAATCCGAGCCCGCGATCACGTTCTCCCGGCCGACCAGCTCGGCGAAGTTCTTGAGCCGCAATGCGATCAGCTCGGGATGCTCGACGATGTTGGTTGCGTGGCCGACCACGCCCGGAATCAGAATTTTTCCCTCCGGGAGCCTCACGTCCCGCCATATCTGCCATTCGTGCTCATGGCGGGGATTCGAGGCTTCGATCGAGTAGGCCCGCGCGTTCGCCATCAACACGAGATCGATGATGTCTCTCAGGTTCGGATCCGCGGTGTGCGGAACATTCTGGCTGCCGAAGCAGATGTGGTAGCGAATCCGATCTTCGGGGATTCCTTTTAAAGCGTGATTCAGCGCCTCCATCCGGAGCTCGGCCCATCGGCGGTATTCGGCGAAATCCTTGCCCTGAAACAGCATGAAGCGCTGCATGGGCAAGATGGCGTCGTCGACCTGCAGGATGAATCCCGCGTCCACGATCATCCGGTATTCGACGCTCAATGCGTCGGCGAGTGCGAACAGATACTCCTCTTGAGTCCCGTAGTGCTCGTTGGGCGTGAGCTCCATGCTGCAGGGCGCCACCACCGGCATGAAGGCCTCGTCGACTTCGACTTCGTCGAGAGCGGCCGTGAAATTCTCGATGTCGCGTTGTAGACGCTCGGGCTTGTACTTCAGCGCGGAGGAACAGACGAGGTTGCGGTATTCGGCGATCTGACCGCCGTGGTAGCGATTCCTGGAGGGCGAGTCCGGCAGCCACTGGGTGGATTCGAACTCAGCATACCGCTGGTAGAAGTCCCCGAAGCGCTCCTGCTCGGGCCAGATCTTGCCCTCGAGCTCTTCCGGGGCCCTCACCGACTCCAACCCACCGATTCTGTCGCAGAGATACGTGATCCAGTTGATCTTCCCGTACTCTCCGTCATCGACCGTGTCGATGCCGATGTCGGCTTGACGCTTGACGACGTCGCGGACGCCGGCCCTCAGCGCCTTCTCGTACGTCGGCTCGTCCACCGGCTCACCCAACCTGTTCTTGATCATGAGCTCGACGAGCTCCGGCGTGCGCACCAGGCTGCCGACGTGGGTGGTTCGTATCCGAGTGTCGCTCGCTTGCATCTCGAATCCCTCCTCGAGCCGCCGTCAGCTTCGCGGTCGCCACGCCGCCCCGGCGAGTCGGCCCTCCGTCTCTAGAGGACTCTAGCAGCAGAAGCGAAAGTGGAATCGGGAGCGGAGAGGGTCGCCGCCGTGGACAGCGAAGAGTCCGGCCCAAGGCGACCCCCTCCGCTCCCGCCTTCGAACCTGCGGTAACAGTCCACTAGAATTCCATGATCTCGCGGTAGTACTGCCAGAAGCCGCGCATCGCCGCTTCGCTGACCAGATTCTCCGCGTCGGCGACGCCCGTGCCGTCCAGTTCGAGGAACGAGCAGTCGTCGAGGTCGCGCGCGATGGCCTGCTGCTCGAGCTCGGCCGCATACCCGTCCTCCATGGAGATGAAGCCCGCCGGGCCTACGAAGTTCGCCTGCTTGATGCGCCGCGCCTGCATCTCGTCGTCGTCGTCCTCATAGCCGAAGAAAGTGAAGACCAGCTCGAACGCATCCGGTGCCTTCGGCAAGATCTGCCGGGTGGCCAGCGTATTGAGGATTTGCTGCACCACTAGACACGGGAAGATAGAGTGGATCGAGTTCGTCAGCTCCACGTCGAATTCCTTGCGGCTTTGCAAGATCGAAGGATCCTCGAGCGCATAGCCTTTTTGGTACGTCCGCAGGTTCGTATCCGCGTAAGCCGCGATCTCGGCCGTCTCCTCTCGCTTGTACGCCCGCCCCATGCAGTGCCGCCGCGCCTCGTCCATGAACATGCCGCCTCCCTGCGAGGAGCGGTAGATGCCGAAGGTCGTATGAAACAAGTGCAGCAGACTGGCGTGGTAACTGTCGCGGGTGTTCTCGGCATACAGCTTCCAATTGGCGCGTACGAACTGGCGGGCATAGCCGAGCACGCGGATCGGCCGGTTGAAGACGCGATCCAGCCACGGCCGCTGCGAAGGCCCGAGGTAGTCTTCCAGCGATTCGGTCTCTCGAGCGAACGAGACGAAGACGAGGCCGCCGTACGTCGCGACACGAAGTCCAGGAAGCGAGATCCCGGATGGATCGAAGTCGGCGGAATACCCGCCCTTCCCTTCGATCCCCTTGCGGAAGGGGACGCCAATCAGACGACCGCGCAGATCATAGCTCCATTGGTGATAGACACAGACGTGGCTCGCTCGGTTGCCCTTCGCTTCCCGGCACACCAGCGCGCCGCGATGAGCGCAGCGATTGACGAAGGCGTGGAGCGAGCCGTCCTTGTCTCGCGACACCACGATCGGAGTGTCACCGACGAACGTCGCCTTGAAGTCTCCCGGATTGGGGAGCTCGGCGGCCAGAGCGACATAGCTCCAGACCGGGCCGCGAAAGATCCGCTCTTGCTCCCGTTGATAGATCGCCGGATCCACGAACACCCGATACGGGACGCGGGTCACTCCCTCCGCGGGCCAACGGAACGGGCGATCGGGTTCTGTGCCAGCCACTTTCACGATAGCCTCCCGACTTGCCGGAGCACCGTCGCATGATCCCAGTAGATGCGCTCGGCAGCCATCTTTCCGTCGCGGAACTGGACCACGATCACCAGGTCCACCTCGATCGGCTGACCCGTAGGCGGAACTCCAGGCAGGAACCAGTCCATCCGTTTTGTGTGAACGAAGCGTATCCGTGCCTCTTCGACGAGGTAGTCGTCGGTCACGACTCGATTCGTCACCGTGTGCTCCAACTCGTCGGGCAACGAGGGGATGAACACGTCGCGGTAGTAGGGTTTGAGCTCGGCCTTGCCTTTACCCCCCGACCGCGTCGGTACGTGCATCACCGAAGCATCTTCGACCATGGTCTCCAAAGACAGATCTTCGTTCTTGTACACGAACTCGCAGCGCAAGTGCCGCTCCCAGAGTCTCACGTTGTCTTGCGCGGACATGAGCTTTCGCCTCCCTGCGCCGCCGCGGCGACCCGCTTCAGAGCGGGGTAGCCAGCAGCGACTGAATTCGGCTGGTGTCGAGGATGACGATCTTCTCCTTGAACTTGAGCGCCCCTTCGACGACCGCGATCCGGTTGCGGTACTCCCCCACGCCGTAGACTTCCGTCGTGCCATAGGAGGTCGGGTCCATCGATGTCCGGAACACCGCGTAGTTGGATCGCGCGGCGACGATGCCGTCCTCCGATGCGGTGATGCGAAGGGCGCTGACGAGATGCCGGTACCGGTGAGGCGCAAAAAGGTTCGCCTTTCGATGCGCCGTGACCCGATCCCGCAGCATGCCCCGGCTGTCGCAATGAATGAGCGCGATCGGCAGATCTTGGTCAACGTTCTCGCGCGGCACCACGCGGTACAAGCAGTCCTCGGTGAAGAAATCCGGCCACTCTTCCAGGCGGTC
>JBEVNX010000195.1:0-7278 GCA_040507895.1 Binatia bacterium
GCGCGGGCTCATGCAAACCGAGTATCGAGAGGGCACGCTTCGGGAGAAGCTGTTCGGGGCCGGTCATGCACGGCTGCTCGATCGGCATCCCGCGGCACGGTATCGCCGCTCCCGAGAGTAGTCTTTTCCGATCCGCCGACCGTCGAGCCCTGCAGGGCACTCGCGCGCGTCAGTCGCGGGTCGCGATGATCGAAGCATTCTGGCCGCCGAAGCCGAATGCGTTCACCTGCAACGTGGCGTAGTCGATCATCCTCGGCCGCCCGATCACGACGTCGAACCGTGCTTCGGGATCGGGCTCGTCGGTGTTGGAGGTGTGCGTGAATCGCCCCTCCGCCATGCCGAGCAAGCCGGTCACCAACGCCATCGCGCCCGAAGCGGCTCCGCTGTGACCGATGTGGCCCTTGATCGAGGCCACGGGCAGCGGCTTCGACCGGCCGCCGTGCACCTGGTTGATCGCGCGTATCTCGGCGGTATCGCCCTTGGGCGTGCCGGTCGCGTGAGCGAGCAACACATCGACGTCGCCGGCCGCGATCCCGGCATCGGCGAGCGCGAGCTCCATCGCCCGGGCCTCCCACTTGCCGCTCGGGTCCGGCGCGGAGGGATGGTAGGCGTCGGCGAGCGCTCCGTATCCCCGCAGGTATCCGAGCACCCGCGCGCCACGCCGGCGAGCGTGCTCGCCTCTTTCCAGAACGAACATCGCCGAGCCCTCGCCGACCACGATACCCTGCCGCTTGACGTCGAACGGCAGCATCGCCCGGCGCGGATCGTCCGAGCGCGCCGTCATGCCGTAGAGCTTGGCGGTGTGGAAGGTAACTGGAACGAAGTCGCCGTCGGCTCCGCCGCCTGCGAGGCTGACTCCGCCGTCGGTGCCGCCGGCGATGAACACGTCTGCGTGGCCTGCCTCCAGCATTCGGGCGGCGTTGCCGAGCGCATCGAGCGACGCCGCGCAGGCCGTAGTCACGGTCAGGCTCGGACCGTGAAGCCCGTAGCGCATGGCGATCTGCGAAGCCGCCATGTTCGGATACATCTGAATCTCCGTCTTGCGCGGGACCGCGCGCGGCCCTTCGCTGTCCAAAAGATGCTGAGCCTTCATCAATGCCCGCGCGCCGCCGATGCTGGTGCCGTGCACGACGCCGGTGCGGAGCGGATCGAGATCGCCGAGGCCCGCTCGCCGGACGGCTTGCTCCGTCGCCGCCAGGGCGAATTGGGCGAAGAGATCGGTGCCCCCCTCGACGCGCTCGTCCATCCAGTCACTCGGCACGAAGCCACGCGCGGTCGCGAGCCAGGCTGCCTCGCCGTCGCCGTCCGTGGCCCACGGCGCGCGGCGGATGCCCGAGGCGTCCGCCATCAACTGGCGATGGAACTCCTCCGCCGAAAGACCGATGGCGGACACGATGCCCACCCCGGTGATCGCCACGTCGAGCATTCCGCGCACTCCAGACGATCGTGCCTTCGCTGGCGCCGGCGATCAACCGCAACCCGAACCCTCCTCACGCACACGTGCACGACGCGCGCACACCCTCCAGATTCGGAGCGGGAACGCAGTTGACATAGCTCGGCGCCGGCTGACATCCTCCGTCGTCCGCCGTGCCTCGCGGGCCGCCGGTCGCCGTCCGGCGTCAAAGGAGGATGCCGACGCGATGACAGAGAGTTCGAAGAAGCCCCTGCCGGTCGTCGACTTTCTGAAGATCCCGGAGAGCGGTGACCCCTATCTCGAGGGCTACCGCTGCAAGAGCTGCCAGGCCACCTTCCTCGGCGAGCGCACCGTCTGCTCGAAATGCGGTACGCGCGGCGCTCTCGGTCCCGTCAAGCTTGCGAACAGGGGCAAGCTCTACGTCTACTCGATCGTGCACCGCTCGTTCCCCGGCATCGCCGTGCCGTACGTCTCGGCGGTCGTCGATCTCGAAGGCGGGGGAACGGTGAAGGGGAATCTCATCGGCATCGAGCCCGATCCCGCGAAGATCCGCCTCGGCATGCCCGTCGAGGTGGTCTACAAGGACGCCCTGGGGCGCAAAGACAAAGAAGGCAACTCGTACCTCTCGTATTTCTTCCAACCCGGCAGCGCATGAGGAGTCGACCATGAGCGACGTCTACGTAGTCGGCATCGACATGATCAAATTCGGCCGCTTCCCCGAGCGAACGGTCCCGCAGATCGGCGCCCAGGCGGCGCTGATGGCCCTCGACGATGCGGGCCTCAAGATTCAGGACATGGAGGCGCTCTACTGCGGCAACCTCTACCAGGCGAACGCCATGGTGGGGCAGCGCATCCTGCAGGAGATCGGCCAGACCGGAATGCCGGTGGTGAACACGGCCAACGCTTGCGCCACGGGCGCCACGGCGTTCCGCGAAGCGTGGATGGCGGTGAAGGCGGGCGCTTACGACCTCGTGCTCGCGGTCGGAGTCGAACAGATGGGCAAGGGCCTCCTCGGCGGCGGAGGCGGCGGCAGCGGCATCCCGAAAGAGGGCTTGCTCGGATCCGGCACGATGCCTGCGGTCTTCGCCGAGGCCGGCATGGAGCACTCCCGGAAGTACGGCACGACCTTCGAGCAGTTCGCCAAGGTCTCGGTGAAGAACCACCACCACTCGACGCTCAACCCGAAGGCCATGTACCAGCTTGAGACGCCGCTCGAGATGGTGATGAACGCGGAGATGATCGCCTATCCCAACACCAAGCTGATGTGCTCGGTGAACGTCGACGGCTCGGCAGCGGCGGTACTCGCCTCGGAGAAGAAGGTGAAGGAGCTCGGCCTCATGAAGCGCGCGGTCCGGGTGCGAGCGTCGGTTCTGACCAGCGACCCCTGGCAAGAGCGGGACCTGGTGATGCCCGACGTCAACACGTGCACGCGCCTGGCTGCGAAGAAGGCCTACGAGCTCGCCGGGATCGGCCCCGACGACATCGATCTCATCGAGCTCCACGACTGCTTCGCCACGGCGGAGATCCTCCACTACGAAAACCTCGGCCTGTGCGCGGACGGCGAAGCCGGGAAGCTCATCGACGAGGGTCAGACGGCGCTCGGAGGCCGGATCCCGGTGAACGTGTCGGGGGGCCTCCTCTCGAAGGGCCATCCGCTCGGCGCGACCGGAATCGCCAACATCTACGAGGTGTCCACACACCTGCGCGGCGAGGCGGGCAAGCGCCAGGTGCCCGACGCACGGATCGGCCTCACCCACGTGATCGGGCTCGGCAGCGCCTGCGGCATCCACGTGCTCGAGAAGGTGTCCTAGGCGTCCGAGTGGGCTGCGGCAGCCGAAGCGAAAAAGGAAGCGGGAGCGGAGAGGCTCGCCTTGGTCCGGACTCTTCACCGGCCACGGCGGCGACTCTCTTCGCTCCCGAACCTGCGGTTACAGTCCACTAGGAGGCGGCCTAGCTTTCGGCCCGGCCTTGCGCATCGGCGTCATCAGCGACACTCACAATCACCTCGGCAACGTCGCCCGGATCGTCGAGCTCTTGAACCGCGCCGGGGTCGAGCGCGTGGTGCATACCGGAGACATCACGCAGGCGAAGACGCTCGAGGTGCTCGCGCGGCTCGCCGCGCCGCTCTTCGGGGTATACGGCAACAACGACCTCGAACGCGCTGAGCTCGAATCGACGGCGGCGCGCATCGGGATGTCGCTCGTCGCCCCCCCGCTGTCACTCGATTGGGCGGGGCGGCGGGTGCTCGTGGTACACGATCCCCTCGACCTCCCAGGCTTGCAGGACGGCGAGCCCGCAGTGGCGCTCCACGGCCACACGCACCGTTTGACGCTCGAGCGCCCGGCCGGAGGGCTCGTCTTCAACCCGGGCGAGTGCGCCGGGCACATGCCGGGTCGAAACGCCGTCGGGGTCGTCTCACTCGAGAACCTGGAGATCGAGCTGCTGTATTTCTGAACGAGCGAAGCGCCGGAGGTTTCATGAAGAGTTTCGTTTGGCTGACGGTGTTGACGTTGTTGGGTCTTTGCCTGGGGCCGGGGCCGGGGCCGGCGGCTGCCGCCGATCTCAAAGTCGGCGACAAGGCACCGGACTTCAAGCTCCAGGCGAGTGACGGCCAGATCTATCGACTCTCGGAGCTCGAGGGCAAAGAGAGCGTCGTCCTCGCCTGGTTCCCGAAAGCGTTCACCCAGGGCTGTACGATCGAGTGCAAATCGCTCGCCGAGCACGGCGACCTGATCAAGAAGTACAACGCGAAGTACTTCATGGCGAGCGTCGACCCCCTGGAGGGCGAGGAGGGCAACAAGGCGTTCGCGCAGGCGTACAACGCCGACTTCCCGCTGCTGAGCGACCCGACCAAGGAAACGGCCAAAGCATACGGCGTACTCGGCGATCACGGCTTCGCCAATCGGTGGACGTTCTACGTCGGGAAGGACGGCAATATCCTGGCCATAGACAAGCAGGTGAAGCCGGCGACTTCCGCACAAGACATAGCCGCCACGCTCAAGCAGCTGGGCGTGGAAGAACGAGCCAAGTAAGCCCGCTAGCGAAGCGAACTGGGTCCGATCATCGGAGCGCGCCGCTTCACCGTCGCTGACCGAATCGGCTCGGTGGAACTCGTCACACGCTAGCGGCGCAAGCTCTCCAGCGCAGGGGGTCTCTGCTCGTGCCAGTGGGTGGCCCTCTCGAACGCGGCTCCCGCCTGAAGAAGCGTCGCCTCGCCGAGCTCGCGCGCCACGAGCTGAAGGCTCGGCGGCGCGCCATCCGAGGCGGTGCCGCAGGGCAACGAGAGCGTTGGGTTTCGGCTGAGATTGAAGGGGGCCGTGAAGCGCATCAGCGGGCTCGAATCGCCGAGACCGCGGGCGTCGGGCGGTATGTCGGCGACCGGCAGCGACGCCGACGGCATGGACGGGCAGGCGAGAAGATCGATCTCCTCGAAGAGCCCGCGGAGCTCACCCGCGAAGCGCTCGCGAACGAAGTGGGCGCTCGCGTAGTCCGCGCCGCGCTGGCCGCTGCCGATCTCGAGAAACGAGCGAAACCCCGGCCCGTACTCCGCGGCACGCGAGGGATAGCTCCCGGCGTGCGCCGCCGCGGCTTCCGCGCTGCATAGCTTCGTCCACGCCGAGAGGCCAGGCTCGACGTCGGGGACTTCGACGGAGACGAGCTTCGCGCCGAGCCGCTCGAGCGTGCGCGCGGCGTCGAGCACCGCGGCGGCGACCTCGGGCGCGGTCCCCGTGCCGACGTAGCGCTCGTCGATGCCGATCCTGAGCCCGCCGACCCCGCGCTCCAGCGCAGCCGCATAGTCGTCCACGGGCTCGCGGCGCGAGGTCGGATCGGCGGGGTCGTGGCCGGCGATCACCGCGAGGATCGCGGCCGCGTCGCCGACCGTGCGCGTCATCGGCCCGATGTGATCGAGCGATTCGCCGAGCGGGAAGACGCCGCGGCGGCTGACTCGTCCGTAGGTCGGCTTCAAGCCGACGATGCCGCAGGCCGCGGACGGGAAGCGGATCGAGCCGCCGGTGTCGGTGCCGAGCGAGGCGAAGCAGAGCCCCGCGGCCGTGGCGACCCCCGATCCGCTCGAGGAGGCTCCCGGCCAGAGGTTCGAGCCCCAGGGATTCTGCGGCACGGGAAGGTCGGGATGGTACCAAGCCATCGCGAACTCGGTCAGATTGAGCTTGCCCACCAGGATCGCGCCGGCGGCCTCGAGGCGCTCCACCACCGTTGCGCTCGGCTCGGGCTTCCAGTCGCGGAGCAAGCGGCTCGCGCAGGTCGTTGCGACCCCGGCCGTCTGGCAAAGGTCCTTCACCGCGACCGGCACCCCGTGGAGCGGGCCGCGCCAGAAGCCCGCACGAATCTCGCGCTCCGCTTCGGCAGCGCGCGCGATCGCCCGCTCCGCGAGCACGGCGAGGTAGGCGTGGAGGCTCGGGTCGAGGCGACGGATGCGGTCGAGCACCGCCTGCGTGGCCTCGACGGGGGAAACGGTGCGATTGCGGAGCAACCCGGAGAGCTTGGTGAGCGGAAAGAAGCAGAGGTCGCTGGCGTCCATGCTTCGGAACACTAGGTTCCCGAAGCCTGGAAGATCAAGCGGCCGACGGTCCCCGCCATAAGCGATCTGCGCAGGATCGGCGCGCATCGCGCGCGGCATCGATCTTAGAGCCGGTCGCTCCTCGATCGGCTGCCCCACGCGTCGCAGCTTCGCGATGAGCGACGCCGGGATCGAGAGTCGCGATCGGCAACCGCGAGAGCACGCGACTCGATTGCTCGACTGCTGCTTGACGCTGCGCGCCGATTCGAAAACACTTCTCGCCGAGACGTCACTGCCTCGACGCTCCCGGGACTGTGCGAATTCTATTCGATCGGTGGAGCCGAGTCTTGTCGCTTGCCCGAAGCGCTGTGGGAGGTCGTGCCTCCCCGGCGACGAGCGAGGAGCCCGCCGTGTTTCACATCACCCACTGGAAGGCGGGCTCGCAGTGGACACATCGAATTTTCCACGGCTTGGTATACGAGCGGCTCGTTCTGCCGAAGGTTGGCATGGGGCAGTTTTTGCTCGCGCCCATTCAACCGGGCAAGGTCTATCCCACCCTCTACGTCACGAAGGAGCAGTTCGACCGCGTAGCGATCCCCGCGAACTCTCGCCGCTTTGTGGTGATACGCGATCTTCGCGACACGCTGGTCTCCCTGTACTTCAGTAGCAAGGTCAGCCACGTGATACTCACCGAGCATCAGCGCTTGCTGCGCCGCGCGCTCGAGGAACGCAACCAGGAGGAGGGCTTGCTGCTCTTGCTCGAGAGAGAGTTGCCTTTCTCCGCCGACATCCAGCGGTCGTGGCTGAAGTCGGGGGAGTCGTTGCTGCGCTACGACGATCTATTGAAGGACGATGTGACGATCCTCGAGAACGTATTGTTGCGTCACTGCGGGCTACGGGTCACGCCGGAGCGGTTTCGGGACGTGGTGCTCGCCAACCGTTTCGAGCGCGTCAGCGGCGGAAGAGGGCTTGGTGAAGTGGACCTCGGCGCGCACGAGCGTCAGGGGCTCCCAGGCGATTGGCGGAACCACTACACGGAGCGAGTGAAGCGTTCCTTCAAGGACCGCTACGGCGACCTGCTCGTCGCCACCGGCTACGAGCGGGACTCGGACTGGTGAACGAAACGTCGCCCACCGGACCTGGGGCTTAGCGGCGCAAGTCCTCGAGCGCGCGGATTCCGTTACGGGTCGCGAGCGCGAAGACGGCCCCGTTGACGACGACCACGGCGGCGAAGCTCGCGGCGATGAGCGCCGTCTCGATCGCCGAAAGCGGCCGCCGGGCGAGGTCTGCGGAGACGATCGTCCAGATCGGCCACGCTTCGAGCAGCGCGTTCACGCCGATGAAG
>JBEVNX010000012.1:0-13735 GCA_040507895.1 Binatia bacterium
GCAGGGCTGATAGTTACGGCAAACGTATAGACGAACGAGCGCGGCCCGTCCGTTCACGGCAGAAAAACACCGCCAGCTCGCAATCCCGGTAGTGCATCGTTTTCCCTCCGGGCTTTTTGGAATCGCGAGAAGCGCAGGTGAGCGCCCCAGGGTTGTTACCGTGACTGACGCGTACTCTTAGGACAGCGCGGGCATCACTTCCTTCGCGAAGAGGCGGAAGGAGTGCAGAGTTTGCTCGTGCGTAAAGCTCCCCCAGGCGAACGAACAAATCAGGTAGTTGCATCCGCTCACGTCCAGTAGCTGCGAGATCTGTTGGCGCACGCCGGCGGGGGAGCCGAAGATGATGGTTTGGTGCTGGGTAGCCGTCTCCCACGCGAAGAGGCCATCGACGCTGTTGTCGTTGTGGTCGTGCCACAGCTTGGTGATCGAGTGGTACCAATCAGCGTGCGCGGCGCGAGCGGCCGCTAGCGCGTCGTCATCGGTATCCGCCACGAACACCTGACGGAGGACGCCTAGCTTCGGCTCGGCCACGTGGCCGTTCAGCCGATTCGGGTCGTGCCGGTGCTCCTCCCAGGTCTGCCGGTACGAGTCCACCTGCTGGCGTACGAGCGCGGCCGGGCCGATTCCCACGAAATTGTAGCCGTGGCTCGCCGCATACCCGATGCTGTCGGGGTTGTGTGTGGGGTACCAGAGCGGCGGATACGGTTGCTGCAGGGGACGAAGCTCCATGGGCACGTCCTGGTATCTGTAGCGCTGGCCCGCAAACGTCAGCCGCTCCTGCGTCATGCCGGCGACCAGGATGGCCATCGTCTCGTTGAAGATCGCGCGCGTGTCGGCCGCATCGACCCCGAAATGGCCGAGCTCGTACGGTGACACGCCGCGCCCCACGCCTAGCTCCAGCCGCCCCCCGGAGAGGTGGTCCAGCATGCAGACCTCTTCGATGAGACGCAGAGGATTGTAGAGCGGCAGCAGATAGACCAGCGGTCCGAGTCGGATCCGTTGCGTGCATTGTGCCGCCGCTGCGAGGAAGAGCGCGGGCGACGAAGCCATACCGAGGGGCGTGCCGTGGTGCTCCGCGACGTGGTAGCAGAAAAGGCCGGCGGCGTCCGCCTCCGCCAGGAGCCTCAGCCGGTCGGCATAGAGCTGGCGCAGCGGGACCCCGCGCCGGTCGATCCAATCAAACATCCCGAACGCTACCTGAGCCATCACTTCGCCTCCGCCGACATGACGGGCGTGGCCCGTCGAGCTCATGACCTAGGGCTAGCGCAACTGCGGCACGACCGTTTCGGCGAAGCGTTGCAGCATCTCTCGATCCTGCTTGTACGGAAACATGGCGATGAAGTAGTCGAATCCCAGATCCTGGTATCCCCGCAAGGTCTCCGCCACCTGCTCCGCGGTTCCGATCGTGCCGGAGGCGCGGGCCATGTTGAGGATCAAGTCGGTTCCCAATGCCGACGCCATCCGAGCCTCGCGCCGCTTCATTTCCTCGTCGGTTTCCGCGACGCAGGCGACGATGAAGATGGACTTGTCGATCTTCGTGAAATCGCGCTTGAGGTCGTCGCAGTGACGTTTGAGAGCTTCGACCCTTTGCTTCACGCCAGATAGCGGATGACCGAAGACCATGTTCCAGCCGTCGGCGTGCTCCGCGACGATTCGCAGGAGCTTCTTCTCGCCCGCGCCGCCGAGCCAGATCTTCAGAGGTCGTTGCACGGGCTTCGGCGCGCAGACCGCGTTCTCGAGCCGATAGTATGTTCCGTTGAAAGAGGTCTTCTCCTCCGTCCACAGCTGTTTGATGAGTCGAGTCGCCTCATCCAGCTGCGCGAGGCGGGTCGCGACCGGCGGGAATGGTATCCCATAAGCTTTGTACTCCATCTCCTTCCAGCCCGCGCCGAGTCCGAATTCGAGGCGCCCGTTGCTGATCTGGTCGACGCAGGCCGCGGTCTTGGCGAGGACTGGCGGCAAGCGATAGGCATTGCAGGTCACCAGTGTTCCCAGGCGGAGCTTGGTCGTGACCGCGGCCAACGCCGGCATCAGTGCCCATGCATCGAAGCAATTCCGACGCTCCGACTGCGCATCCCACAACAAATGATCGGACGCCCACAAAGCGGTGAAGCCGAGGCGCTCGGCCTCCTTGGCGAGATCGGCGACCTCGCGGAAGGTGAAGCCAAACTGAGGCTCGATCTGGATGCCGAAGCGGGTCATGAGTGTCGTCCTTTCTCGGTCGGCATCCACGTGAATGCTGACGACGGGGTCGACGTGTCACGGCGGACCGATCGCGACACTACCTGGGCTGTCGCTCCATTTGCGCGGCCATCAAGCTCATCGCCTGCTCGACGAGCGCGGGGCCGGCAGTCTCGGGGCTCCCGGCGTCAAACGGGGGCTCGGGATCATACTCCATGGCGAGCTGTGTCAACTTCGCGGCGTCCTCGCCGCGCAATCTCGCGAGGACCACGAGTCCGAAATCGATCCCGGCCGTGACGCCGCCCCCCGTGATGCGGTTCCGGTCCACCACGACTCGCGCGTCGACCGGCTCCGCTCCGAACATACGTAGAGCCTCGCGGGCCGACCAGTGAGACGTGGCCTTGTAGCCGTTCAGCAGCCCGGCCGCGCCGAGCAGGATCGATCCGCCGCAGACCGACGTCACGAACTTGGCTCTGGAAGCCCGGTCGGCGAGGAAAGCCAGGACCTCTCGGTCATCCACCACCGCCTGCTGACCGAGTCCGCCCGGCACGAACAAGACGTCGAGATCACGGGGGCATTCCTCGAACGTGCAAGTGGGTCGAATACCGATGCCGGCGTCGGAGACGACGAGGTCCTTCGTCTTCCAGACGAGGTATGTATTCGCGAACCAGGCAAAGACCGTCTGCGGACCGATTAGATCCAGCAGGGTGAGGCCGGGGTAGAGCAGCATACCGATCTCGAGCGGTGGTTGGGATTGTTTCATCGCGTGCCTCCTCGCAACGGATATCGCTTGAGGATCTCTTGGTAGTCTGCTTCGAGATCGATTTCGAGCGTTGCCAAGACCCTCACCACCGCGCAGTAGAACGCGATCGTTACGGTGAGGTCGACGATGAGCTCGGCGCCGAGATGATCCGAAAGATAGCTGAACGTCGCCTCGCCGATCGCCAGGTCGCGAGTCATCTCGCGCGCCGCGCGCAGCACCATGCGCGCGAGCGGCTCGAGCGCGCTCGTGCGGCCGTGGGTCTCGTCGATCAACGCCGCGACATCTCGCTCGCTCACTCCGGCTTCGAAGCCGATCTTCAGATGATGGGCCCACTCGTAGGCGACCTTCTCGGAGTATCCCACCTGGAGGATGGCCAGCTCTCGCAAGCGTGGATCGAGGCGGCTCCGGTGGCGGATGAAGCTGCCGAGCCCGCTCATCGCGCGCGCGGCGTCCGGGCTGTGCGCGAGCGCCCGCATCAACGCGATGTCGCGTGAGAGCACGTCACGATCGCCCGGGGGCAGATCCTCCTTTTCGAGGTAGGGCAGACGAGCCATGGCAATCCCTTGCTTCGCCGAGGTCTCCCCCGCGTTCAGAGCCTGACTCGAACACCGGCCCAGCCGCCGATGGGCGCGCCGGGAGAAAGGAAGCGAGGATCAGTGAAGTCGGGGAACACGTTGCTCGGATCGCCTAGCGTGCCGAAGGTCTCGTACTTGGTATCGAGTACGTTGTCGATCATCCCAAAGAGCTCTGCCCACTCGTTGAACCGATAGCTCGTCGCGAGATTGACGATCGCATAGCTGCCCACCGGGTCGAGCTGATTCGACTCGTCGCCGCGAAGGAACTGATTGCTCGCGATGATGGACTCGACGCCGACGACCCATTCACCAGTGACGTGGTAGTCGAGGCCGATCTTCGCCGTGTTCTGCGGTATGCCCGGAATCCGGTCCCCCGGAGTCACACGGATCTGACCATCGATGGCGTCCGGGTGATCTGGGCTGGCGATCGTCAGGTTCGACCGAAAGGTCGCGTCGACGAAGCCGTATTTCACGAACCAGTGAATCGGTCCCCCGTCGCCGTCCAGCCACAGCTCGACGCCCACCCGCTGCGTGGTCCCGGCGTTTCTGAAAAATCCCGTGCCGAGTGTAGGCCCGGCGCTGACGAAGAGGATGTCGTCGTAGTTCCGCGAACCGAAGCCGGCGACCGACCAGTGGACCGTCGTGAGGCCGGCGAGTCGGTCGACTTCGCCTCGAGCCCCGGCCTCGAAAGATCGCGTGACCACTTGTTGTAACGGAGGATCGGACACGAAGGCGTTGGGAACGCGGCAAGGTTCGCTGGGATCCGCGCAGCTGAGCTCGACCGGAGTGGGCGCGCGGTTCGATTCGCTATAGCCGCCGAACAGGTTGGCGGATGGAGCCAACTGGTACGTCAGGCCGGCGGCCGGATTGAACCGACTGAAATCGTGATTCCCCGTGAGCTCGGTTCCGAGCTCGTCGGTCAAGTCGATGATCTCGTGGTTGAATCGCCCGGCGATGGTTGCCGCGAGCTCGTTCGTCAGAGACAGAGTGTCGGAGAAGTAGGCGCCGACGTAGACGTTCGTCGAGCGAAGCCGCGTGTTGAATTCGTCTCCGCCGACAAAGATGCCCGAGCCAATCACGCTTCGGTCGGGATTCAGCGTGCCCACCTGGGTCCTGTTGTCGTATTTCACGAAGCCCGCATCGACACTCGTACCCGCGATGAAGTGGTTCGCGAGCTCGAACACGGGCTCCTCGACGGCTGCCTGCGCGGCGCCGCCCACCATGTCCGTCGTCGTTCCGGTCGTGTTGAAGACGCCGTTGCCGATCTCCTTTCCGTTCACCTCCGACGGAATCGGGTTCCCGCCCGTGTCGGTGATCGGATCGCTCGGGGCTTCCTCCGGGCACAGGAAGCCCACCGGAGAAGCGCATTCGGTGAAATCCGAATCGTCACCGTTCGCCGTGTCGCGTTGCAAATGTCGATAGTAGGCGTTGGCCTGTATCGAGATTTCGGGTGTCAATACGAAGTTGGATTGCGTGCCGATTCCGACCAGCTCGTTCTTGGTCTGGTCGGGAGAGGTGAAGATGGCGCTCCGCTCCTCGCCTAGGAGCTGGATCGGCGACGGCCCGTTACCGACGAGATCGGAGTTCGTGTAGACGAGGTTGAAGGCGGACTCGGCGCCAGTGCCCCGCCAGCGCGCGTCGCCGTAGACTTACTGCAAGTTGGATGGCGACTGATCGCGCCAACCGTCTTCGGCAAAGCCGCTGACTCCCCCGTAGAAGCCGAAATTTCCCGCTTCGATCCCCGTTTGGCCCGTCACGCGCCAGCGGCCGAACGAGCCGCCGTACGCCTCGACCTCGTTGCCTTGGAAGTCGAATCCGTTCTTCATCCTCACGGAAAGCGCCCCGCCCAGGGCGTTGAGTCCGAACACGGGGTTGGAGCCCGGAAGCAGCTGGATCGAGTCGATCGCAAACTCCGGAATCGTGTCCCATTGCATGACGTCGCCGAAGGCCTCGTTCACGCGGCTGCCGTTCTGGTAGACGGCGATTCCCTCGGGGCTGCCGAGCAGTGGAGAGGCGGTGAAGCCGCGAATCTGGATGTCGGGCTGAAGCGGGTTGTTCTGGACGTCGACGAGTGCCGCGCTGCCGATCCCCGAATTCAGCACGTCTGCCGGGGACAGCGCGCTGGGCTTTTCAACGTCGGATCGATCGAGCGTCTGAACGTTTGACGGGACCTTCGCCCTCTCGATGCCACTCCCTTCGACCGGTGTGGTGCCCACGATGTCTGTGGACGGGAACGAATAGGTCGGCAAGCCCTCCTGCGGTTCGCCCGCTGCTTCCTGCGCGAAGGCGTTGCCCAGGCCGAACCCGACAATGACGGCGGCTGCGGCAATCGATCCGATCCCTTTCACGGGATACGGTCCGAGAACATGCCGGACCTTTTCTCAGCAATGGTTTGCGAGCGCAACGCGCGTGGTTCAGTGGCGGGAGCGACCGCAGATCTACTTCGGTCGATTGACCCTCTTCCGATCTGCGTGGTTCGTGATAGGCGTTAGCGCTGGAACGTTCCACTCGCGGAAAGCCAACGGAGAGCGCGACCATGAGCGAAGCCATTGCCGTCAATCTCAAGCATCCGGATCGATTCTTCGTGGGAGGCGAATGGGTGAAGCCTTCGACCGAGCGAAAGCTCGACGTCGTATCGCCGAGCACCGAGCAGACGATCCTGCGCGTGGCCGAAGCGCGCGAGGCGGACGTCGATCGCGCGGTCGCCGCGGCACGTAAGGCGTTCGACGAGGGCCCGTGGCCGACCTGGGCGCACGCGGAGCGCGCCGAGCGGCTGCGGGCGATGGCCAAGCATCTGCGCGAGCGCGCGGCCGAGATCTCGCAGGCTTGGACGGGGCAGGTGGGTGTCGTGCTCGCGATGACCAAGGGCGCCGGGAATCGTTGCGCCGACATTTTCGACCTCTATGCGAACCTCGCCGCGACATACCCCTGGGAGGAGCAACGCAAGCCCTCGTATGGCAAAGGCATCGCTTTGCTGGTGCGCGAGCCGGTCGGCGTGGTCGCTGCGATCACGCCGTGGAACGCTCCCCTCGAGGTGATGACGATCAAGATCGCGCCCGCACTGCTCGCGGGGTGCACGGTGATCATGAAGCCGTCGCCGGAGACTCCGATCGAAGCGTATATCCTGGCCGAAGCCGCGGAGGCGGCGGGCCTTCCTCCCGGCGTGCTGAATCTGCTCGCGGCCGATCGCGATGTCTCGGACTACCTGGTGCAGCGCCCGGGCGTGGACAAAGTGAGCTTCACCGGTAGCACGGCCGCGGGCCGGCGCATCGCATCCGTGTGCGGCTCGCGCATCGCCCGCGTGACGCTCGAGCTCGGAGGCAAGTCGGCGGCGATCGTGCTCGACGACTTCAGCGTCGCCGACGCGGTCGGTAGCTTGTCGCGCAGCGCCTGCATGATGACCGGGCAGGTGTGCGCGGCGCTCACGCGCGTGGTGGTGCCGCGCGCCCGTCACGACGAGTTCGTCGACGGATTCAAGGAGGCGTTCGTCAAGGTGCGGGTCGGAGATCCCTTCGACCCCAACACCCAGATGGGGCCGCTGGCCATGAAGCGCCAGCTCGCCCGGGTGGAGGGCTACATCGCCAAGGGCAAGGAGGAGGGGGCGAAGCTGGCGACGGGCGGCCACAAGCCGAAGGGCCTCGATCGCGGCTACTACATCGAGCCCACGTTGTTCGCCAACGTCGACAGCTCGATGACGATCGCTCAGGAGGAGATCTTCGGCCCGGTCCTCAGCTTGATTCCCTACGATACGGTCGACGACGCCGTCCGCATCGCCAACGACACGATCTACGGCTTGAACGGCGCGGTGTACACGAACGACAACGACGCGGCGTACGCCGTCGCGCGGCGGGTACGCACCGGCAACTTCGCGCAGAGCGGGTTCAAGATCGACTTCACGCTGGCGTTCGGCGGCTTCAAGCAATCCGGCATGGGTCGGGAAGGGGGCACCGAGGGCCTGCTGCCGTACCTGGAGACGAAGACCGTCTTCTTGAACGGCGTGCCGAGCGGCCGCGGAGCCTGAAGGGCCCGAGCGAATTCAGGCAATCGTCCCGGGCCGCTCGAGGAACGTTGGGCGGCCAAGGATCGTGAGCGCCTCCATGCGACAGCCGGCCTCTCGAACGTGAGGCTCGTCCGCGCAGAACGCGCCGATCGTGAGGAGCGGCTGCGGCGTAACGCCGGCGAGATCTACGAGCAGCTGACCGACGGGCTCGCGCGCCACCTGCGCCTGACGGAGCTCGTATACGCGGCGGCGCAGCAGTTTCCGGGCCTCGTTCCCACGCGCCTCGAGATCGAAGCCGAGCGCCGGCTCCCCCAGAAGGAAAAGCGTGGGCTGGAGATCGACCAGGGCATCTTTCTCGCCCACGTGCTGGCGCATCCGCGCTGCGGCTCTCATCTGGTGCACGCGATGTCGCAGCCGAAGCCCGAGGCGGCCGCGGCGCTCGACGGGTTCCGCCGAACCGGCGAGCTCGACCTCGGTCCGGTGCGCCTCGAGCGCCGCGATCGCGTCGGCCATGTGACCTTGCAGAACCACGCCTTCTTGAATGCGGAAGACGGCGAATGGGCGGCGGCGCTCGAGACTGCCATCGATCTCGTGCTCCTCGACGATGCGATCGATTTGGGCATTCTTCGCGGGGGACCGGCTACGCATCCCAAATATCTCGGACGGCGAGTGTTCAGCGCCGGAGTCAACCTCACCCACCTGTATTGGGGGCGGATCTCTCTGCTCGACTACATGCTCGACAAGGAGCTCGGAGCGATTGCCAAGCTGTACCGCGGCCACGGCCTCGGGACCTTCGACCCGGTCGGTCTCGAGGTCCGCCGGGAGAAGCCGTGGATCGCGGCCGTGGAGAGCTTCGCGATCGGCGGCGGATGTCAGCTGCTCCTCGTCGCGGATCACATCGTCGCCGAGGCCGGCTCATTTTTCAGCTTGCCCGCTCGCAACGAGGGGATCATTCCAGGGCTGGCGAACCTCCGCTTGCCCCGCTTCATCGGAGAGCGGCGGACCCGAGAGGCCATTTTGTTCAACCCGCGCTTCGCGGCCGAAAGCGACGTCGGCCGCCTGATCGCCGACGTCGTAGTGCCCCGCGAGGAAGTCGGAGAGGCAGTCGAGCGCTCCGCTTCCGAGCTGCTCAGCGCCGGGGCGGCGAGCTTGGTGGCGAACCGCAAGGCTCTGCGCGTCGGCGCCGAGCCTCTGGACGTATTCCGTCGTTACATGGCGAGCTACGCGCGGGAGCAGGCGCTCTGCATGTACAGCGCCGTGCTCATCGACAACCTCGAGCGCAACTGGAACGCCGAGCAGCGAAGGCTCTGACGCGAGCCTGGCGCGTCAGGCCGATGCCTTGGCCGCCGCTTCTCGCGCCCTGCGGACCGAGTCGGCCGTCTGATTGAAGAGGATCTTGCGAAATCGCTCCTCTTCCTCCGGGGTTCGCTTCCGGTCGCGCAATTCCTGGCCGACGTTGAAGCCCCGGTCGACTGCGGGCCGGGCTTGCAGCTCATCGACCCAGCGTTTCAGGTGGGGGAACGTCTGCCACAAGGACTCGTCGATCAGGCGCCCGAGCAGCATGGCCCAAGGCCAGCTGATGATGTCGGCGATGCTGTAGTCGGGGCCCGCCAGGTAGCGGTGAACCGAGAGCTGCGCATCCATGATTCCGCACAGCCGCTCCACCTCGCCGACGAAGCGCTTCGTGCCGTACTCGAGCTGCTTCGGATCGTCGGTCAGACTCTTCGCGTAGTTCTTGAAGTGGTTGGCGTTGCCCATCATCGGCCCGAGGTTCGCCATCTGCCAGTAGACCCACTGCAGCACGCGGTAGCGCGCGCGAGGCTCCTTCGGCAGGAACTGACCGCTCTTGTCCGCCAGGTATTCCAGGATCGCCCCCGACTCGAAGATCGCGATCGGCTCGCCCCCGCCGAGCGGCTCGTGGTCGACGATCGCCGGCATGCGGTTGTTCGGGCTGAGGCGCAGGAAATCGGGCTTGAACTGTTCACCCGCGCCGATGTCGACGGGAATGACCTTGTAGGGCATCCCGCATTCCTCGAGCATGATGGTGACTTTCCAACCATTCGGGGTCGGCCAGTAGTGGACGTCGATCATGAGGGGCACGATGCATCGGCGGCGGGTCCGAGGCAACCCGTCGGGGGCTGAAAGGGTACGTCGGAGGCGGTTCAAAAAAGATCTTGATAATCATTCTCAGAATCAGTATAAGAGGGAAATCCGGCAGCCGGAGCGGCCCAGAGAGTCTCGCAAATGATCGTCTGTCACTGCACGGGAGTCACCGACGACGCCATCATGGCGCTGATCCGCGAAGGTGTGTCGACGGTGAAAGGCATCGTTCGCCGCACCGGTGCTGGCCGCTGCTGCGCCCCCTGCCGCGACGAGATCCGCGAGTTGATCGACGAATCGATCGCGGAGTCCGCCGCCGAGAGTAGCCGCGCCGCGGCGCTCTGAAGTCCGCTCCACGCTCGCGGGCTTCACGCCTTGGGTGGCACGGGCTAGTATCCCCGCCCGAAGAGAGGGGACGCATGAAGGGGCAAGCCAAGCTCATCGAAGCGCTGAACGAGGTCCTCACCGGCGAGCTGACGGCGATCAACCAGTACTTCATCCACGCCAAAATGTGCGGCAACTGGGGTTACGGCCGGCTGGCGCACAAAGTGCGCGAGGAGTCGATCGGCGAGATGAAGCACGCCGACGAGCTGATCGAGCGCATCCTCTTCCTCGAGGGCGTGCCGAACATGCAGCGGCTCGACAAGGTGCGCGTCGGCGAAACCGTGCGCGAGCAGCTCACGCTCGACTTGAAGCTCGAACAGGCGGCGGTGTCCCGCTTCAACAGGGCGATCGCGCTGGCCGTGGAGATGTCCGACAACACCTCGCGCGAGCTGCTAGCCGGCATGCTCAAGTCGGAGGAGGAGCACGTCGACTGGCTGGAATCGCAGCTCGAGTTGATCGAGCAGGTCGGCGAGCAGAACTACCTGGCGCAGCAGATCCGCGAGTGACGCTTCAGCCCGCGTTCTCGGGCGATAGGCGCAAGACCACCGTCTGCGAGGTGAGGCCCAACTTCCGGAACGGCTCTCCGAGAATGTCGCTCCAGTACTTCTGGCGCATCGCCGTGGCTACCGCTGCGGCCTTCTCGGGCGCCTTCTCGTAGCGCATCGGACGCGCCTCCTCACCAGGGACGCGGACCTGCAGCCGAGGCGCGGTCGTGGTCCGGTCGACGCGCCCTGCGGCGCGGGGTCCGAGGCGAACGTAGAGGGCGCCGTCGATCACCACGAACCAGACCTTCGACCAGTGTTCTCCCTCCTCGGGCCCGACCGTGAGGAACTCAATCGTGCTCTGATCGCCGAGCGCCACCACGTCCCATTGCGGGTCGGCGTGGAGGATCAACAGCGACAGCATCCACGGGAGAAGCTTCATGCGTCACTCCCGAGGGCAGCCCGCATCTCGCTCTCCGAGCCAACCGCCATGCGACCCGATCGCCGCGCGCAAGACCTGATCGTGCCTGGCGAGCGCTAGGCGCATCTCATCGGTGAACAGGAACTTGAGGACCCCGGTTGGGGAATCGCTCATTCTGGAGTGAAAGTAGCCACAACGAGCGGTCGGAATCTACGCATCCGCGATACCGCGCCTGACTTCGGGCCCCCCCTCTTACGAAGTCCCGTGTCCCTTCAGGAGGCTGAGCGTCGCTCGACAGGTGCTCGAGATGCCGGACCAAGGGTGCGATCGCGCGCGGTTCCCGTTCGCGGGATGGCCGCGAAGGAAGAATGGAGTTCGAGCTGAGGCTGCAGCGCGGCGCAGCTCTATCTGTCGAAGGCCTTACCCGCTCCTAGCCGTCCAAAGAGACCGCCAGGGTCAGGGCTGCGGGCTGTCCGAGAGTCTCGAGCTGGAGGCCCTTGCGGGGCGCGAGCGCACCTGCGCTCCGCTGCTTTGGAGCCGCATGAGCTTCGCTCGTAACAGCTCGCACTCACGTTCGAGACGTAGGCGCTCAGTGTGAAGCCGTTCGCCGACGGCACCGCGGACCGTGTCGTCGTCGGCCTTCGGGACCGCCGGTTCGCCCGAAGCTTGGCTAGGGATCACGCGTTCGATCTCATCGGGCGGAATCATCTGCAACCTCCGTTCCTGGTCGCGAAATGCGCTCGCGTGCGCCGCGCGACGTTGGCGCCGATCGACGAGTCACCTCGTCGCGTTCCCCTCCACGATAGCAACAACTCCCGCTGCGACCCGTCGCGCTCGACCCGTACGCGACCTCAGCATATTGACCAGTTCGTCGCAAGGTCAAAAACCCGAACACGGTTTTTCCGCGGCACGTGCCCCGTGGAGGAGTGAGAATCGAGTTAGGGCAGTCTCGCGGACAGCGCTGGAGGGACCGCTCCGCAATCGAGTCCGGTCGTCCCCGAGGAGCCGAGGACATTCGGCGCCACCAGAGTCGCTTACGACGACGGCGACCTGTGCTTCGCCTCAGCCAGCTCCGCGAGCTGCGCCGCGACCTGCGTCCAGCCCCGCTGGAAGCCCATCGCCTCGTGCTGCTTCATCGTCGCCTCGTCCCAGTGCCGCGCGCTTGCGCGATAGCGCGTGCCGCGGCCTTCGGGCGCGAACTCGAACAAGCCGACCATGAACGGCTTCTGCGGAATCCAGCCCGCGGCGAAGGCGTTGGTGAAGACGATCCTTTCGTTGGGAACGACCTCGAGGATCACGCCTTCGATCGGCGACGTTTCGCCCCCGGGACCGGTCATCACCATTGCCGTGCGCCCGCCGGGACGTACGTCTTGCTCGATGATGCGAGTCGTCCACGGCTTCGGCGCCCACCATTCCTCGAGGCGCCCGATCCACACCTTGAACACGGTCTCTGGCGGCGCGTCGATGTAACGCTCGATCGCCAGCTCGAACGGAGGGGTGGCCGTCACTTCGCGCCCCCGGCCGCTGCCTCGAGCTGGGCGATGTCGAGCTTGACCATCTTCAGCATCGCATCCCCTACACGCTTCGCCTTCGCTACGTCGGGATCGGCCATCAACTTGCCGAGAGCGGTCGGCACGATCTGCCACGACAGGCCGTACCTGTCTTTCAGCCAGCCGCATTGCTCGGCCTTGCCGCCGGCTAGCAGCGCGTTCCAGTAGCGATCGACCTCGGCCTGGTCGGCGCAGTTCACGATGAACGAGACGGCATGGTTGAACGCGTCGAGCGGTCCCGCGCTGATCGCCTGGAACGGTTGGCCGAACAGCGTGAACTCGACGATTTTCACCGATCCCGCCGGCCCGCTGGGGCTCTCGCTGGGAAGCGCAGTCACCCGATCGACGTGGGAGTCCGGGAAGATCGACGCGTAGAATCTCGCGGCTTCCTCGGCCTCGCGGCTGTACCAGAGATGGGGGACGATCTTCGCCATCGCCGTCTCCGCGCTCAACCGCGCCGCCCGACGAGCGCGAACATCGCACCCTGCGGATCGCGCGCCTGGATGATGAAGCCGCCCCCCGGAACTTCACTCGGCCCGTGCAGGATCGGGCCGCCGCCGTCGGTGACCCGCTTCGTCGCCTCGTCGATGTCTCCGGTCCCGAAATAGTAGAGCCACATCGGCTGGGGAAAGCTCGGGCTGTTCATCATCCCGCCGATCTGGACGCCGTCCGCCTCGAACAGCTGGTAGGTGCCCATGGGGCCCATGTCCAGAGCGGCGCCCTTCGTCCAGCCGAACTGGCCCGCGTAGAAATCGAACGCGGCTTTCGAGTCCTTCGTGTGTAGCTCGTGCCAGTTGCCGTGTCCCGGCGCGCTCTGGTCGAACGCTTCGCTCGACCCCTCACTCGCGCCCTGGATCATCGCGAGGGAGACATTCTGTGGATCGGAGACGAGCGCGATCCGCCCGACGTTCGGAATGTCGAACGCCCGGTGGACCGACCCTCCGGCTCGTTTCCACCGCGCGACCGCGGCGTCGATATCCGGCGTGCCGACGTAGCCCATCCAAAATGGCTGGCTCATGTCCTCGGGCAGCGGCATCAGCCCGCCGACTCCCTTACCCTTCATACTGAGGATCTTGTAGGGACCGGGGCCGCCGTCGAACGCCGCGGCATTCCAGCCGACGACCTTCCCGTAGAAGGCCTCGGCAGCGGCCACGTCGCTCGTCACGAGCTCGTACCAGACGAAATGACTCGCTCCCATCACGCGTCTCCTGCGGTGTCGAAGATCGGCTGGAAGCCGCCGTAGATCATCCGCTTGCCGTCGAACGGCATCGGCTGGTCG
>JBEVNX010000048.1:0-12370 GCA_040507895.1 Binatia bacterium
GGCGCCGTTGACAACGCTACGCCTCTACGCCGTCGACGAGATCCAATACTTCGCCTACCTACGTTCGGCGGTCCTCGACCATGACTTGGACTTCACGAACGAGTACAGCTGGTTCGTCGGCCGGGATCCAATCGAGTACCGAAGCCTCTCCGAGGCGTTTCTTGTTGCCAGGACGCCGGCGGGGCGCCCGCCGAACAATGCGCCGATCGGTTCGGCAGTGCTTTGGTCTGCCCTCTATGTACCGACCGTCGCTATCGAGGCCTTGCTGGGCCGCGGAAGTTCGCCCCCGGGTTACTCCCCAATGGACATCACGGCGGTCTGCGTGGCGTCGATGCTCTATGGAGTGCTCGGGCTTTTTCTCACGTACGAAGCATGCCGAGACTTCGTATCGACGCGCAGCGCCTTTTGGGGGACGGTGATCGTGTGGCTCGGTAGCAACTTGTGTTTTTACATGTACGTGACTCCGCCCATGTCGCATGCGAACTCCTTCTTCGCCTCGGCGCTCTTATTGTACGCCTGGCTGCGGGCGAAAGAGGGCCCGAAGTCGGCGCTAACGATCGGTGTCCTAGGTGGACTTCTGGCCAGTGTGCGCTGGCAGGATGCGCTGTTCATGCTCACCCCCCTATCAGCACCGCTTTTCCGTGGCACGGTAGGTGAACGCCGGGGCATTCGCCGTTGGCTTTCGTGGTCGCTTCTCATGGCAGTCGGATTCGCGCTCGTTTTCGGATTTCAGCTCATCGTCTGGTGGCGACTCAACGGATCGCTCACGCCCTTTGGCGTGATGTCGGTTCACGGGCGGTTCTCGCCTGCGGCGCCATATTTTTTCGGCGTGCTGTTCTCGCCATTTCACGGACTTTTCGTTTGGACCCCGGTGCTGGTTCCAGCGTTCGTTGGGCTCGCCATGCTAGCCGCAGGAGACGCGCGGGGCAGGGCGATCGCCATCGGCGTTGTTGCGCAGATCTATCTGCTCTCGGGGTACGTCGTGGCTTTCGGTCACGGCTTTGGGCAGCGCCTGTTCGTCAGCTCGCTTCCCGCCGCTGCGATAGGCCTCGCTGTGTTCGTCGATCGGGTAGTGCCCAGGCTGCCCCGCGGCCTGCCGGCCGTCGGGGCGGTATTCGCGGTGTGGTGGAACCTCTCGCTGATGGTGCAGCACGGGATCGGCCTCATTCCCCGCAACGAGGGCGTCAGCCTCGGCACGCTGGTTCGGAACCAAATCGTCGAGGTGCCGCAGCGACTGCCAACGGTTCTCGAGCGCTATCTGCTGCGCCGCGAATCGTTCTACAAAGTGGACCCGTTGCGGCGCCCGGTGCAGGAATGAGCCGGCGCGTTGCGGTGCTGGCAGCGACCTCGCTTCCCTGGCACCGCCACGGCGGCCTCGAACGTCACGTCTTTCAACTCTGCCGCTGGCTCCGAAAGCGTGACGTCTGCGTGGATCTCTTCACGTCGTCGCCGGAGAACCGGGCCGATCCGTTCGCCGGAGACGACGGATTTCACCTGTCGATCGTGCCGGGCACGCCGTTCCTGCGTCGCCGCTTCGCGGTGGTGCTCTCGCGCAATACCCTCTATCCGTTGTTTTCGCTCCGCATGGGCAAGCAAGTGCTCGCAGAAGCGAGGTCGCGTGGCTACGCGGCTGTGATCGCGCAGGGGCTGACGGGTTTCGGCTACGCGTTCCATGCGGTCCGCCACTCCGGGTCTCCACCGCTCATCCTGAACCCGCAGGGCATGGAGGAGTCGCTCACGCCGAGCGCCGCGAAGCGCCTCGCCTATATGCCGTTCCGCGCGATGACCCGCTACGCGGCGCGCCGGGCAGCCGTAACCATCGCCACGGACGCGAGCTTCGCCGGAGTTGTCGAGCGAGTGCTCGGCCTATCGCCCGAGCGCGTCGAGGTGATTTCCAACGCAATCGACATCGACGAGTGCCGCCGCCTGGCCGGCGCAGAGCGGGGACGGCAGCTCTGCGAGCGGCTCGGAGTGGCGGACGCCAAGCCTTTGATCGTGACCGTGGGCCGGCTGGCGCCGAACAAAGGCTTCGCGGTCGGACTCGACGCGCTCGCGCGCCTGCGGACCGACTTACCGGCATTGTGGCGATGGGTCGTCGTCGGCGAAGGCCCGCTCGGCGGCGACCTCCCCAACGTGGCGCGGCGCCTCGAGCTCGGCGCGCACGTACGCTTCGTCGGCGGCGTCTCCGACACCGACATGCATAGCCTCCTCGCTCTTGCCGACCTCTTCCTGAATCCCACGCTCTATGAAGGGAGCTCGCTGGTAACGCTCGAAGCGATGAGCCACGGCTGCGCCGTCGTCGCCACCCGCGCCGGCGGTATCCCCGACAAGATTGAAGAAGCCGTGACGGGCTGGCTCGCGGAGCCAGGCGACGCGGACTCGCTTGCCCAGGCGATCTCTCGCTGGTGGAGGGCGGGCGATGCAGCGAGGGCGCGCATCCGAGCCGCAGCGGCCGAGCGCTGTCGGCAGCGCTTCGATTGGCCACGCTGCGTGGAGCGCTACGTCGAGCTAGTTCGCGCTCTCGAAGGACAGTCCGGGAGGCCGCCGCATTGCCGGCGCGAGTCCTGACGCTCGGGCCTCGGGCAGGTAGGGGCGAGCCTTGCTGAGTAGCGGAGCATCGATCTATCTGCCCGCACTGCGGTACGCTGCTGGCCGGCTCGCGTTGGAGTTGCAAGTCATGCCCCTCCGAAACGGCTCAGACGTCTCGGTGGCTACAGACGATGCCCGGTCGTCGCCAATCGCAGTCGAATTCGATGACGAACCTCTGCCGGCAAACAGGGTGCTGAGCGAAGGATCGCGAACCTCTTGGTTGTCTGCGCCGATCGCCAGCGCGGCTCCGGGTCGAAGCGTCGTCAGGGTTCGGCCGATCCCCGTCGCGTCTTCGACGACGGTCCGCGTGTTGCGTTTCACCGTGCGCAGGTGAGCACGGTGGAGGCGCGCGCACGCAGCTCGGTGAGGGTCTACCTCGAGCCACGGCCTCACAGCGAGCCGCGAAGTCCAGGACTACGCTTCGGGGTTCGGGCCACTCGCTCCGATGCGCCGCGGTTGACCCATTGCGGCGCGAAGTCTATCGGCTGCATGTGCAGGGCGCGGACGCGAGGAATCATTTGCTGTGGCCGCTGCTCCAGGCGAACCTCGACCGCGGCGCGGGGGGACACGCGGCGCTCGTCGGCGAACGTGTTGTCTCGTACGCAGATCTAACCGCGGCTACGGCTGCCGGCGCCGCCGAGATCGACGATCGCTTCGCGGCCGGCTCGCGCATCCTCGTCGCTTCGCGAAACCAGCTGCACGTCGCGATCGGTCTTCTGGCGGCGCTCGGCTCTCGGTCGGTGCCATTGCTCGTCGATCCGACGTCTCCCGCGGAGCTACGCCGAACGGCAAAGGAATGGTCCGTGGCTGGAGGCATCGGCGAACGCAGCGTGCTCGACGCGACCGCATCCCCCGTCTTCGACGCCACGCGCATCGCGGCGTGGCTCGACGCGCCCACTCCGCTCGCCGGTTACACGCCCCGCGCCGTATCTGAGGGGGAGCCGGCGTTTTGGACCTTCACCTCGGGCACGACGGGAGAGCCGAAGGCCGTGGTCCATGCGCATCGCGGACCCGGGGCGGCGTTCGCAGCATTCGCCCGCGGGGTCCTCCAGCTCGGCCCCGAAGACGTGACGATCTCCACGGCAGGGCTGCCGTTCGTCTACGCCCTCGGCAACAACTTCTTCTTTCCGCTCATGGCCGGCGGTACCGCGGTTCTGCCCGCCGACCTGCTGCTGCCCACGGTGCTCAGGGACCTCGCTCGGCACGGTGCCACCGTGCTCGTCGCAGGTCCCCGGTCCCTCTCCGCGCTCGCACGGCTGGTACGCCGTGCTCGGCACGTGGAAGCAATCCGCAGCTTGCGGATCGTGCTTTCGGCGGGTGAGCCGCTGCCGGGGCCGGTGTTTTGCGAGTGGGAGCGGCGCTTCGGGAAGCAGGTGCTCGACAATCTCGGCTGCACGGAGATGTTCAACTCGTTCATCAGCGGCATGCCTGGCCGTACCCGCGCGGACTCCCTCGGCTTCGCCGTGCCTGGCTTCGAGGTGCGGATCGGCGGCGCGCGAGCCGAGCCGGGAGCACGAGGAGCGCTCGCGGTTCGCGGCGAAAGCCGGGCGGTTGCTGTGGGCAGAAGCGGCGAGCTGAGGGCTCCCGAGGGGGAGTGGTGCGAAACCGGAGACGAGGTCGAAGTCGATGCGCGCGGGGCCATCGTATTTCTCGGACGGAGCGACGACCGTTTCAAGGTGCAGGGTCAGTTCGTGCGTCCGGTGGAGATCGAGCGAGCCGTGACCGAGGTCAGCGGCGTCGCCGATTGCGTGGCGGTCCGCGAAGTGGATGTCAGCGGCCTCCCGTCCGTCGTCGTCAAGGTCGTCCCCGCCGCCGGGGCCGGCCGGGAAGACCTAGCTCGCCGCGTTCTTCGCCATGCGCGGGCGCGCCTCGAGCGCTTTGCCGTACCCGAGCGCGTCGATCTCGTCGAATCGTTACCGCGGACCGAGCGCGGCAAGCTCAAACGCGCGACATCCGAGTGCTCGTGACCCACGATGCTAGCGTACTTGCGGGAGGACGCATGGTCCGAGGCGACGATGATGTTTGCGCTAGCGATGGTCTGCTACACCGCGAACGGCAAGTCGATCGGCTCGGGCGACACGCTCCCGGCTCGTTACCTGCCGTTCGGTGTTCTTCGCCAGGGAGCTTCTACCTAGACGACTACCCGCTTCTCCATCGTGGTAAGGCCTACTCGATCCGGCGGATCGGCGATCATGACGTGTCGTTCTATCGGGGATCGCGGCTGTATATCCGCAACTGGCCGCTTTGGCAGCGCAGTCGCAGTCGCCTGCGCATTGCAGAGGGCCGCGTCGCGGTCGTCTCGTCGCCCCGCTAGGGACGGCTCTTTACTCGCTAGGCGCCAACCGATATCTCGGCGCCCGTGAAGATCTCGGTCGTGATCCCGGTCTTCAACGAGCGCGACACGATTGCGGAGATCGTCTCGCGCGTGCGCCGCGCGCTCGCGGGCCGCGAGGGCGAGATCGTCATCGTCGACGACGGCTCGACCGACGGCACGCGCGACGTCTTGCGCACTCTCGACGGGGCCCACGTCATCGAGCACCCGCAGAACCAGGGAAAGGGCGCGGCGTTGCGCACGGGCTTCGCGGTCGCGACGGGCGACGTGGTGATCGTCCAGGACGCGGACCTCGAGTACGACCCCCGCGATTACCCCAAGCTCCTCGAGCCGATCGAGGATGGACGCGCCGACGTCGTCTTCGGCTCGCGATTCCTCGGCGGGCCGCACCGTGTGTTGTTCTTCTGGCACTACTTGGCGAACAAGCTGCTCACCTGGCTGTCGAACGCGGTCACCAATCTCAACCTCTCCGACATGGAGACGGGCTACAAGGTCTTTCGCCGCCCGGTGCTCGACAAGCTTCAGCTGCGCTCCGACCGGTTCAACTTCGAGCCGGAGATCACCGCAAAGGTCGCAAAGGCGCGCTGTCGCGTCTACGAGGTGCCGATCTCGTACAGCGGCCGCACCTACGAGGAGGGCAAGAAGATCGGAGCCCGCGACGGCCTCGCGGCGCTGTGGGCGATCATCAAGTTTCGATTCGTGGATTGAGGTATTCGGCGAGCGCCTCGCGCCACGAGCGCAAGTCGTCGAGACCGAGGCGGCCGAGGTGGCGCCGAGCGAGCACCGAATACGCCGGTCGCGGTGCGCGGGCGCCGTACTGCGTGGTCGTGATCGGCTCGACCGCCGCGTCGAGGCCGCTGAGCCGCACGATCTCGCGGGCGAACTCGTACCAGGAGCAACTCCCGGCGTTGGTGACGTGGTAGAGGCCGAGTAGATCGGCTGCGCGCGTCACGAGCCACCGATCGACGATCTCGATCGCCTTGACCGCGAGGTCGGCGGCCGACGTCGGGGATACCCGCTGATCGTCTACGACGCGGATCGTGCCGCGCTCCGCGGCGAGTCTACGGATCGTGTCGACGAAGTTTCCGCCCTTGCCGCCCGCCCCGCGCGATCCGTAGAGGCCGCAGGTTCGTAGGATCATGTGCCGCGGACCTTCGGCAGCGACCGCGCGCTCGCCGGCGAGCTTGGACGCGCCGTAGGCGCTGCGGGGGGAAGGAGGGTCCTCCTCGCCGAGAGGCACACGGGCGTCACCCGAAAACACGTAGTCGCTCGAGAAGTGAACGAGCAGCGCGTCGTGCGCGCGGCAGGCCTGCGCCAGGACGAGCGGACCCGTGCCGTTGACGAGCAGGGCCTCGTCGGGATGCTCCTCGGCGTCGTCCACGCGGTTGAAGGCGGCGGTGTTGAAGACCACGGCGGGGCGCTCGGCGGCGATTCGCCGGTTCACCGCGGAGGCGTCTGCGATATCGAGCTCCGCGTGAGCACAGGCCACGGCGCGAGCCTGAAGTCGCTCCGCGAGCGCTCGTCCGAGCTGCCCCCGTGCCCCGGTGATGAGCAGGCGCGCCACCGGGGCACCCTTAGCTGAAGGCGGCGCATGGATGCTACACCGAAGGCGCTTGAAGATCCTGCACGTCGATCCCGAGGCCAGCTTCGGCGGCGGCGAGCGTCAAGTCGCCGGCTTGATCCGCCATCTGGCGCGCCGGGGGCACGAGAACGTGCTCGCGGCTGCGGCGAGCTCGCGTCTGGCCGCCATGGTGCCGGCCGCCGACGCGCGCTTGCGCCCTCTGTCGATCCGCAACGATCTCGACGTCTTGGCCGCGCTGCGCCTGCGGCGGTTGGTCGCGGTGGAGAGCCCTCACGTTCTGCACTTCCACACCTCGCGAGCCCACGCGATGAGCCCGTGGCTGCGCCGATACGCTCCGCGGGCGATCGCCACGCGGCGCATGGACTACGCGCCCCGGCGCGGTGCCTGGACGGATCTCCTCTACAATCGCTCGGTCGCCGCGGTCGTGGCGATCTCCGACGAAGTCCGTCGTCGCCTGGTCGACGCTGGCGTGCGGGGCGAGCGCATCGCGGTGATCCGCAGCGGTGTCGAGCCGCCCCCAGGCTTGCCGGGTCCCGCGGGGCGGGCGGCGGCTCGCGCTCGCTTCGACATCGGCGAGGAGCTGGCGATCGGCATCGTCGCGGCGCTCGAGCGGCGCAAGGGACACGACGTCTTGTTACGAGCTCTGGCCGCGCTCGACGCCGAAACCTCTCCGTGGCGCTGTCTCGTCTGCGGCGGAGGATCGCAGCGCGAGGCGCTCGTGCGGCTCGCCGCGGACCTCGGCGTCACGGCGGGCGTGTGCTTCCTCGGCGAGCAGCCGCAGGTGACGGACGTGCTCGCCGCGCTCGACGTGTTCGTCATGCCCTCCCGCCACGAGGGGCTCGGCGTCGCCCTGCTCGAGGCCATGGCGATGGCGCTCCCGGTCGTGGCTTCCGCCGTTGGCGGCATTCCCGAGGCGGTCGAGCCGGGAAGGACCGGCCTGCTCGTCCCGAGCGACGATCCCGTCGCGTTGGCGGCCGCGCTCGGCGAGCTCGGGCGCGATCGCCAGCGCGCGCTGCGGATGGGCGCGGCGGGACGGGAGCGCGTGCTCGCCGAGTTCTCGATGGAGGCGCTGACCGACCGCTACGAAAGGCTCTACGACGAAGTCTGCCAGCGCGCCTAGGAAGCGGCCTGTGGTCTGCGGACCGCGCCAGGAGAGCGCGAGAACGAGGCGTCGGGCGGCACCGGCGCCCGTTGCGGAACCCGCAGGCATGAGGAATAACGAGCGTTCCCATGAATCGCGACGAGCTCAAGCTCAGCCTGAAGGAGCTTCTCATCGACGGGCTGCGCTTGCAGGATCTTCGCCCCGACGACATCGAAGACGCGGCGCCGATCTTCGTCGAGGGGCTCGGGCTCGATTCCGTCGATGCCCTCGAGCTGGTGGTGCTGGTCGAGGAGAAGTTCAACATTCAGATTCCCGATGAGGACATCGGCAAGCGGGCGTTCGCCTCCATCGATGCGCTCACGGAGTACGTTTCGACCGAGCTTTTGAAGAGCCCCGAGTGAACAGGCTGCCGCGCTCCGACGGCGCCTGCTAGATTGCGGCCGATGCGTCGCGTGGTCATCACCGGAGCCGGCACCTGGAACGGGTTCGGCGCGGGCGTGCAGGCGTTCCTCGAGGCGTTGCGGAACGGGCGCTGCGCGATCGGCGACATGACGCTGTTCTCCACGTCCGGCTTCCGCACGCATCGCGCGGCGGTGGCCCCGACGCCCGAGGTCGGCGCCGCGGTGCCTGCCTCGCTCGCCGCGCGGCTCTCGCGCTCCGACCGGATGGCGCTCGCGGCCGCGCGAGAGGCCTGGCAGGCCTCGGGGATCGGCGAGACGAAGCTCGCTGCCGAGCGCATCGCCGTCGTCGTCGGCGGAACGACCGGAGGAATGCTCGAAGCGGAAGACGTTCTTCGCAGGCGTCGCTCGGGCGAGCTCGGTCGCATGCCGGTACGCGGGCTGGTGGCGATGCCCGTCGGGTCGACGGCCGACGTGCTCGCGCACGTCTTCGGCTGCGACGGCGCGCGCAACACGGCCGTGACCGCCTGCTCGTCGAGCGCGAACTCACTCGGGCTCGCCGCCGACTTGATCCAGGACGGTCGGGCGGACGCGGCGCTCGCCGGTGGCACGGATGCGCACTGTAAGATGACGTATGCGGGCTTCAATGCGCTGCAGGCGCTCGCGCCGGACGTTTGCCGGCCGTTCGACCGCCGCCGCGCGGGCCTCTCGCTCGGCGAAGGAGCCGCGATGTTCGTCCTCGAGGAGGAAGCACACGCGCGGCGGCGTGGCGCTGCGATCCTTGCCGAATTCGGCGGCTACGGCATGAGCGCCGACGCGCATCACATGACCGCTCCGGAGCCGGACGGCCGAGGGGCCGTGCTCGCCATGCGCCGCGCGCTCCGCGAAGCGCGTATCGCGGCCGACGCCGTCGAATACGTCAACGCGCACGGCACCGGCACCCCTCAGAACGACCCGATCGAGACCCGCGCGATCAAGGAGGTGTTCGGCGAGCACGCTCGGCGGCTGGCGGTGAGCTCGACCAAATCGCAGATCGGTCACTGCCTCGGCGCCGCCGGCGCGATCGAGGCTCTCGCCACCGTGCTTGCGCTTCACCACGGCTTCCTACCGCCCACCATCCACCTCGAAGAGCCGGATCCCGAGTGCGACCTCGATTACGTGCCCGGAGCGTCGCGCGAGCAGCGCGTGAGCGTCGCCGTATCGAACTCGTACGGCTTCGGTGGCAACAACACGAGCGTGGTGCTGACGACATACGCATGAGCGGGGCGGAGGCGATCGCGATCTCAGGCGTCGGGGTGGTGAGCCCGCTCGGGATCGGTACCTCCGCGCTCTGGCGATCGCTCTGCGCGGGGCACAGCGCGATCGCGCCGATCACTCGCTTCGATCCCGGCCGTGGGCCGTCCCATCTCGGCGCGGTCGTGCCCGAGTTCCCCGTGCGCGAGTTCCTACCGCCGCCGCTCGTGCGGCGCATGGACCGACTGTCGCAGATGGTCGGCGTCGCCGCGGTCCTGGCCGTGGCGGACAGCGGCTACAAGGGGAAGAGCGACGACGGAGACGACTTCGGAGTCGTGGTCGGATCGGCGCTCGGCAACCTCGGTGAGGCTGCGCTGTTCCTCGATCGCCTGTTTCGCAAAGGGCCCGGGCTCGTCAACCCGATGCTGTTCCCGAACTTGGTGATGAACGCCGCGGCGAGCCAGATCGCGATGGCGCTTGCCTGGCGCGGGCCCAACTTGACGATCTCCTGCGGCGAGATCTCCGGCGAGGCGGCCCTCGAAACAGCCATCGACCTCGTGCGCCGCCGCCGCGCCCGCGCCGTCGTCGTCGCCGCTGGAGAAGAGCTCTCCGAGGTCCTCTTCCACGCGCTGAGCGAGCTGGGCTATCTCTCGCCCCGCCGGCGAGGACCGGGGGCATCGAAGGGGTTGGAGGGATCGAGGCCATTCGACCTCGATGCAACCGGCCCGGTGCTCGGAGAGGGCGCTGCCGCGCTCGTGGTCGAGACGATGGAGTCGGCCATGCGCCGTCGCGCGAAGGTCAGGGCCATCGTCGAGCGCGTCGACCGCTTCCAGCTCCGCGCGCCTGGCCCGCACGTGTGGCCCGCGCTGGACGCCGCCGGCGAGCGCGGCCTGCCGCCACCTGCCCCGGAGGCCGACGTCGCGCTCTGCGGTGCCGATTCGTCCCCCGAGCGCGACGGCCTTGAGCTCGAGCTGCTGCGTCGCCTCGCTCCCCCGGCGCTTCCGATCTATTCGCTCGCTGGCGCGATCGGCACGCACGCCTCGCTCGGCTTGTGCACGATCGCGGTCGGCGCGCAGGTGCTCGAGCATGGGGTGGTGCCGCCGGTCGTCGGCTTGAAGCGGGCGCCGGCGGGCTCGGTGTTTCCCAGAAAGCCGCTGCGGCGCGCCTGTGCACGTGCGCTCGTGCTCGGCGTAGCGCGCGGTGGCAGCGCCGCCCTCATCGAGTTGGCTCGCCTCGCATGAGCGCCGCGTATCCGAGCCTGGTGGCTCTCGCGGTCTCGCTGGCGTCCGCCGTCGCGGCGATCGCCGGTGGCCAGACCGCGGAGCCGCAGGTGCTCGAGAAGCTCCGGGCGCTCGGCAGAGCGAGCGCTGGCGTCACGACGATGCGCGCTCACTTCGAGCAGACGAAGCACCTGTCGATCGTGAAGGACGTGCTTCGTTCCTCCGGCACGTTCCTGCTCGACAAACGCGGCCGCGTGGCCTGGGACGTCACCGAGCCCGAGCCGATCCGTGTCCTCATCACGCGCGACGGGGTCTTCGCCGCTGGCAAGCGCGTCGCGGGTGGGGCCGGAGCTCCCGCCGCGCTCTCGCCCCTGCCGATGCTCGAAGGCCTCAACGGAATCTTCGCCGGCGTCTCGGAGGCGACGGCCGTGGATTTCGAGGTCAGGTTCCTTGCGTCGGACCGGCTGCGGTTGACGCCCCGGTCGCCGCGGCTGGCCGAATGGGTCTCGCACATCGAGATCAGGCTCGGCGGGGAAGCGCGCATTCCGATCGACGTGCGCCTCGAGGAGCCAGGGGGCGACGTCACGGAGATCGCTTTCCGGGACGTGGTGGTGAATCCGCCGCTCGACGACGCCGCATTCGCTCCATGACGTCGCGCCGGAGCCTGCTAGCGGCGTCGCTGCTGCTCTGCGCCGCGGCTTGTCACCGCGCGGCGCGCCCGGTCACACCGCAGGGGGCGATCCGAAGCGGCGAGGAGGCGGCGGCTCACGTCGCCGCCCGCGACGTCGACACCCGAACCTTGCGCGCCACGTTCAAGCTCGTGCTCCGCCGCCCGGATGGCTCTAAGGAGGCTAGCCGCGGCGCGGTCGTGGTCGCACGACCGGATCGCTTGCGGCTGCAGATCTTCTCGTTCGGCGTGGTGACGGCGTACGATTACACGGCCAACGGCGAGCGCTACCGCATTCGCGAGCCGCTGAGCGGCGCGCAACGGGTTGGACGCTTCGATGCGGCGGGGGATGAGGGCGACGTGCTCGGCGACGATCTTCGGCCGCTGTTTCTCGCTCCGATGCCGAGCGCGGCGCCCGCCGTGCGCGACGGCGGCGACCGCTACCTCGTGGCCTCGCAGTCGCCCGAAGGGCGTCGCATCGCGGAAGTCTCGAAGCGTTCGGGTGCCATCGAGCGCGAGACCCTGCTCGTGGGCGACTCGCCGCGGCTCGTCATCGAGTACGGCGATTTTCGCGACGTCGACGGTGTCTCGATGCCGTTCGCGATCGACGTCACGTTGCCTGGCCGCGGCGTTTCGCTGGCGGTCGCCGTCAGCCGCTACGTTCGCAACGTGCCAGTGGACGCCGGTCTCTTCGAGTTCTGAATGCCCGGCTGGCTTTCGTCGGAGCGGCTGGTTGCGGCGGTCGATCGGCGACACCGCGCGATCCTGATGGCGGCCATCGGGCTGTCGCTCGCCTCGGCGCTCTCGCTGCTACGCCTTCGGCTCGACATGGACGTGCTCGCTCAGCTGCCTTCGCGCTCTGCCGTCTTTCGCGACTACCGAGCGTTCCTGCAGTCGTTCGGCGCGTTCGACAGCCTGGTGCTGCTGGTGTCGGGCGCGCCCGACCGCGTCGTGCCGTTCACCGAGGCGCTGGCTCCGCGCCTCGCACGGATACCCGGGGTCGGCTCGGTCCGCTATCGGGTGGATCTCGACGCGCTGCGCGCGCGCTTCTTCGAGCCGTTTCGCTACCAACTGCTTTCCGACGAAGGCTTCGACGAGTTGCGGCGCCGCTTGGAGCCCGAGGCGATCGTCGAGCGCGTGCGCCATTTGCGTCAGGCGCTGGCGATGCCGATGAGCCTCGGCGCGCGCCGCTGGATCGTCGCGGACCCGCTCGGCGTCGAAGAGCTGGTCGGCCGATCGCTGCAGCG
>JBEVNX010000049.1:0-22577 GCA_040507895.1 Binatia bacterium
CGAGCACGGACACTCCTTCGCCGGCGGGGCGCTGCTCGACGGCGGCCGTGGTTATCCGCAGATCGCGCATCATCTCCGGGTCGATCCGCAGCAGGGTATCGTGTGCGGCCGTCGCTCGGCTCTCGGGCTCCCCAGCCGGTTCGTGCCGCCCGGCCGTCTTCTCGCCAGGGTGTTCGCATGCTGAGGTCACGAGGAGAACGCCGAGCAACACCAGCGCCAGGCGGCTCATCGCAGCACCCCGGCGCGCGATTGCAGCTCGATCGTGGCGACGGCCGCATCGAGCTGCCGGTCGATGTACTCCGCCCGCGTCGTGAGGCTCTCGCGTCGGAGCAGTAGAAACTCCGGCAGGCTGATGTGGCGCTCCTCGTAGCTGCGTAGCGCGAGGTTCTCGTTGTCGTCCAAGCCCGGGACGGCGCGTTGCTCCAGCTCCTGCACGGCTTCCAGGCGACGCTGGTATGTCTCAAAGGCGCTGCGGATCTCGATCTCGGCGGCGCGTCGGCTTGCCGCCAGTTCCAGCCGCAAGCGATGGGCGCGGGCGGCTCCGGTCGCTTGTAGTTCCTGCCCCCGCGAGAACACCGGGAGCGTCAGTGTGAATCCGGCCAAGGGAATGTTGTTCTGCTCATCCCGCTGATAGCCGAGACGAAGCCCGACATCGGGCCAGGTGAATCCGCTGCCCAGGCGAACGTCGGCGTCTGCCTCTCGCGCCTCGGCCGCCAGCGCGCGCAGGTCGGGGCGATCGTCGATCCCGGCGAGCAAGGCGCTCAGCTCATAGCGCACTCCGGGGCCAAGCTCTCCTCGAGCAACGACTGGTTCGCCGGGCTCCATCCCGAGAAGCACCTTCAGCTCGCCAACGCTCTCAGCGAGGCCGGCTTCTAGGGCGAGCCGATCCGAGCGAGCGCGTGCAGCGGCGATGCGCGCGACGTTCAGGTCGAGGTCGGCGATGTCGCCGGCCTGATGTCGTCGCTCGGTGGTCCGCTCAAGGTCAGCGGCGACTTTCTCCGCCGTCTGGAGGAGGCGAAGTCGCTCCCGAGCCGCGACGGTGCGCCAGAACGCCGCCGCGACATCTCGAAGGAGGCGACGCGCTTCATCCTCGCTACTCGCGGCTTCCCGCGCGACGCCTGCCTCTGCTCCGGCAATGCGCGCGCCCCGACGACCCCCAAGCTCGAAGACCTGGGTGACCTCGACATCCGCGTCCGCGATGGCCCCATGATCTTTCAGACGGGGGCCACCCAGCGTTTCGATGACGGGGTTGTCACGTAGCCAGATCGCCGCGCCTCGAAGGCGGCCCCGCGCCTCTTCGATCCGAGCGCGCGCAGCCAGAATCGCGGGCGCGTGCTCCCGGGCTCGGTCAAGAGCCCCTTCCAGGGTGAGAACTGTCTGGCCCGATCCCACGGACGGCCTGAGGAACACCGCCGTGACGATCATGGCCGCCGTGAATGTCCGACGCATGATCTCCTCGCGCAGAAGAAGTGGTCGATCCGCACCACCGCGCGGGTGGATGCGTTCGACTGCAACCGTTCAGGCGACGCTACGCGAGAACGGGTTTCGGGACGTGGAGGATCTCGTCGGGATCGGGCGAACGGCGAACACTGCTCGCCGAGCTAGCGACGAATCGAGGGCGAGGCTCTGCGACGCCACCGGCAGTTGCAGGCGGAAGAAGAAGCGGAACATGGGTACAGCAGGTACACGACAGGCAGGTCGGGGGACACCTACCGTCAGGACCGTCCTCGAGACAAGCCTGCCTGCACACCGCCCCAGGCGCCGAGATCAAGAGAACGGCCTGGCTCAGCACCAGGGCGAACAAGACGGTTCTCACCAACACTACGTGCAACCTAGCAAGTGCCGAGCGCGGTCTCAATCGAGCGCACTACGTCCTCTCGGTCGTGCCTCGGTGGGTAGTAGTGCCGGGTTTAACCCTATGCGAGCGCTCGAGCCGAGGGTGTCGAGCACCAGCATTGCGTCTTGGCTCTCTTTTCTGCATCTGATCGTTCGCTGGGGGTGGCCATTGGCTGGCGCAGGAAAAAGCCGCTCGAGTGAATGCAGAGCCCTCGTGAGGTGGCTGGCTACCAGCGCTCGGGCCGTATGGCCTCGTCCAGCTTGAGCCGAGGAGAGCGATGGGAACCCTGACTGACAAGTATTGCATCGTAGGAGTGGGCGAGACGCCGCACATGCGGCCCTCGAACCGCACCACGCTATCGATGGCGTGCGAGGCGATCAGCAAAGCGATGGCCGATGCGGGACTGCAGGCGTCGGACATCGATGGGATGACAAGCTACCAGGCCGCCGATTCTACGACCTCCGCGCATGTCGCAACCGCGCTCGGGCTGCGCCTCAACTACTGCCTCGACATTTTCGGTGGCGGTTCCAGCACCGAGGCTCTGGTCGCGCACGCGACCGGGCTCATCGAAGCGGGGTACGCGAAAACCATCGTGTGCTTCCGCTCGATGAATGGTCGCTCGGGGCGCAGGATGGGCGGGCAGATTCCCGGCGGACCGATTCCGGTCGCGACCGCAGCGGACGATAACCAGTTCCTCATGGGATGGGGCTGGACGACGCCCGCGCAGCGCTTCGGCATGTCTGCGATGCGCTATCTGCGCGACACCGGCTGCACGACCAAGGCCTTTGCCGAAATCGCTGTCGCGCACCGTTACCACGCGAGCCTCAATCCAAAGGCGATCCATCGTTCGCCGATCACCATCGAGGATCATCAGAGCTCGCGCTGGATCGTCAAACCCTTTCGATTGCTCGACTGCTGCCAGGAGACGGACGTTTCGGCGGCGATCATCGTAACCTCGCGCGAGCGCGCGTATGACCTCCGCCATCCGCCTGTCTTCATCATGGGCGGATACGCGCGGACGATGACCGAGAGTCCGCAGTGGAACTACTCGCGGCCCGTACTGCATTACGTCGCAGGCAACTACGGGTGGAAGCGAGCGTTCGGTATGGCGGGCATCAGCCATAGCGATATCGACTTCGTCTCGTGCTACGACGCATTCACCTTCACCACGCTGATCCAGCTGGAGGCCAACGGATTTTGCGGCCCCGGCGAGGCGGGCGAATTCGTAAAGGGAGGAAGACTCCAGATCGATCACGAACTGCCGAGCAACCTTTCAGGAGGGCATCTGTCGGAAGGCTATACGCATGGTGTGCAGATGGTGATCGAAAACGTGCGCCAGCTACGTCATCGCGCGGATGACGCGTGCCCCGAATGGCGCGACGGCACGCACACCTACGATCGCAGCAAAGGATGTCGTCAGGTGCGGAACGCACGGATCTGCTGCGGGATGGCGTGGGGATGGGAGAACATGGCGAGCTGCCTCATCCTGCGCGGCATCGCCGCTTGATGGGTTGCATCTATGCCGCCGACAATTGACTATTCGAAACTCCGCATCGTTCCCGATGCCGACACCCGCGAATGGTGGGACGCGACGCGCCAGCACAAGTATTTGGTGCGGCGATGCAATCGATGCGGTCACAGATGGTTTCCCCCAAACATTCCCGCATGCAGTAAGTGCATGTCGATGGACATCGGATGGTTCGAGACGGCGGGCAAAGGCGTCATCCATAGCTATGTCGTGGTGGTGCAGCCGATCGTTGGCGCGTTCGTCGGAGCCGTGCCTTACGTGGTCGCGGTCATCGAGTTGGATGATTGCAAGGAAGCTGACGGCACCGTCACGCGCGTCGCGGGCGTCATGACCAACGATGAATCGGAAGTCGCAATCGGATCGCCATGCGCCGTGCTGTTCGAGGAAACCACTGACCCGAAGATCGTGATGCCGCGATGGCGCATCAGCGGCACCGCCGAGAATACCTGGAAGTTCGCGTAGACGCGGGCACATAGTTCGGAGACATGGTCCATGACCCCTAGGTTATCGTGGGGCTGGGGCCGACTTGGTTCAGGGTTGCCACCTTCGTGATGCTCTCCCTCGGCGTTGACGTTTCGCTGGCGCTGGCCGGGTTGCAGCCTTGCTAGATGGCCATGGTAGTCTTTGGGTGTTGCCTCCGGCGACGCAGTGCCACCATGCGGTTCACGCGGGAAGAGATCGTGCTCGAGCCGGCGACTCGCGAGCAAGCCGACGCGGCCGCGCCCTTGATGTACGACACCGACCCTCATCTCTTCGGCCATTTCTTCGGCGGCGACCAGGAGCTCGCGTTGCGCTACTTCGCTGCTCAGTGGGGCCAGGAGCGCAGCCTGTTCAGCCATCGCCACTGCACGGTGGCGGTTGCTCGCGGCGCTCTACTGGGGATCGAGCTCGGGTACGATACCAAGACCCAAGCGGACGTCGCGCGGGATACAGGCCGGTACGCCGCGCAGATTCTCACGCCCGAGCAAAAGGCGCACCTGCGCGAAGCGGTGAGCTACGTGCACTACCTAGTGCCGCCGGTTCCCGACGACGCCTACTACGTCCTCCATCTGGCGTCCGCACGTGACGCGCGCGGACGCGGCGTGGGAGCGCAGCTGCTCGCGGCCGCGTTCGAACGGGCGCGGCGCAACGGCTACCGCGTCTGCCAACTCGATGTCGCGAGCGACAATCCGGCGGTGCGCTTCTACGGGCGCATGGGCATGGAGACCTTGTCGGAGAGTCGCGTCCTTCCCCTGCAAGAGCACGGCATCGCCAGCCACTATCGCATGGTCAAGAACCTCTAGATGGACCTTACGTCGAGAAGGTGGGTTCGCGTTGCCCAACGGCCGGTCAGGCCTTCTGCAGGATCGCCGATACCGGTCCGTAACGGTCACGAGGCGCTCGCCAAGAGGCTCCACAGACGAGGTGAAACACCTGGACCCCTGCCCATGGGGGCGGTCAACGGATCACCTCCCAAAAGAGTCCAACGACGGCGACAAATCCCAAGGTGAATACCAGTGTTCTGAGATAGGGAATGCCGAGGAAATAGAGTACGGCGTGCGAAGCGCGTGCCCAAAAGAAGAACATCGACCAGAAGGCCGTCATCGCATTCGCCTTGCCTGCGATGTGGGCTATGACCACGAGCGCTGCGAAAGGCCCGAAGACCTCGACAGCGTTCATTAGAGCCCGATCGGCGCGCTTTCCCCACATCGGTAGGGGACGCGGGGTGGGATCTACATAGTTGGCAGGTGTAAGAAGTCCATTGGTGACGACCTGCGAGACAACATAGGGAATCCAAAGCGAGCCCGTGAGCATGGCGGTAAACGCCAAGTAAGTAAGGTCGGTTGTCATGGCTCCTCCGCTCGGTCTGGTGGACCCCTTGCGCACTCGCGCGTCGGGGCGGTGCACGCCTATCCAACCTTCTGATATCCGCCTGCCGTCTTTTTCACCTTCTTCGCTCTCGCCCATTGCGCCAAGCTCACGCCGGTCGCCTTCCCAGCGAGTTTCCGAACGTCCTCGATAGTGAACTTGCTCGGCAGCTTCGCGAAGAATCTGTCGGCTTTCGGCGGTCCCTTGCGACGAGGTTTCGCTTTCCGCACAGTGGTTTTGCTACCCAGCGGTCGGCCAGCCCCGCGTGACCTGCTGACCGCTCGTGGCCTGCCAGGGCCGCCCGTCCCGAAGAGGTCGAGCTTGAAGCTTCGCTCCTCGCCGATAAGCTTCTCCAGGCGGTTTCTCGCCGCGCTGATCTCCTTGCGCAGCTGCAGCAGCGCGTTCTTGCTGAGCTTGCGAGCGCTCGTGACTATGCTGATTACGTCCGCCTTAAGTTGCCGTAGTCGGCTTTGCTTTCTTCTTGCCACGGGACCTCCTTCTTCTTCGAATCACCGAGCTCGGGAATTGTAGACGAAGAGCACGTAAAGCACATGCGGTACCGGCCATGCCAGCGCCATGCAATCAGACACGTCGTCGCCGAGGGGCCACTTCGTACATGCCGCAGGACTACCAGACGTTAGCGCACTGGGCGCACGACGACTTCGCCGCGACATCGATCGTGGACGTCGCGGCCGCAGGCGAGCGGCCGCAGCTCCTTTCGAGGCAAATGCGCACCTCGCGTAGGTGTCTCTGGCTGCAGACCACCGCGAGATCATCACCTTCGAAGCCGGGATTCGCGTGCAAGAACTCCTGCCGAATACGCTTTGCGTTGCGGGCGGCGATGAACTTCGCGGGAGCGGTTGCAAACAGCGAGCCGAGTTCAGGGTCGTATCTACCATCACGAGGGCTAGTGTCGCTCACGGTGAGTTTGCTGTCACCCTTACGGCGTGCAGACGTTTGATGGGTCATCGCAAGTTCTCCTCGGAGGACTGTATCCGCGCTTCCGCCTCTCGAGCCAGGCTCACACCTGGACGTGTACCTCAAGACCGTCGAGGAATGCGGCAGCGACGGCAGCGGCTGCCTCCCGCGAGGGCCCCGCACGGCTCCGGTGTGCGACGCCATCAACAAGAACACGTTGATTCCCGGTGCATCTCGACCTTCAGCCTCTACCTCGAGAACGACATTCCCATAGGACAGACGCAGTGCACCGACCCTGCTCTTTATGCGTGATGCATGACTGCACCGTGCACCCGGACAGGTGACGTCGATCCAGCGACCGGCCTGCCACTTGCGGAGTGCGCGTGCCCGACTTTCGACGGTCCCTATCAAGTCGGGCAAACGGGGCAGCAGTGCGTGCTCGAGAACAACCTGATCTGGTCCGCCGCATACGCCCCCGGCGGAACATTTCCACCCCCGCGTCCCAGTTGCGTTCCCGATACCCCAGGGTCTTCGGCGTGTCCGCTGCTGTCGCCAAAGCCGCCCGACATCCCCGTGCCGCCGAGCGACGTAAGCTGCAAGCAGGTCTGTGACGAGTACAAGAAGAGCCTGCAGGGAGGCGTTGAGGTGGGCTTCACCTGTGATGCGACACTATGCACGGCCACGAAAGCCGATCCCGACCTCGTGGAAGAGGCGTGCTCGGGATTCGGGGACAGCAGCGTGTCGGAAATTCTCGGGCTCGAGACCGAGGTCGGTTCAGCTGCGCCGCCAGTCAGATCTGCGACTGTACACCGAAGAAGAAGACGAATGAGGCGATCTTCAGCCTGAACGAACGCCAGCGCGCGAGAGGCATCTCGCCTCAATGCGATTTGAATGGAACCCTGTGCGGCGTGGCGCGCTGACGGGAGAAACAAAAAGATTCAAAACGGGGATTCAAGCGACGTCCGGCCGGCTCGATCGCCCGTCATCCGTGCCCGATGCTCACGACTCGACCCCCGAACGCGGATGGCCAGACCCACTTGTGCGCCCCGTCAAAGCGGGCCGTAGAGCGGCCGTGCCGGCGTCTGATATCGTAGCCTTACGTCAACTCAGCCGCTTGTGCCGCCTATCCGTCGGATGTGGTGCACTTCACAAATAGCCCGCTGCATTCGACGGGCCCCCGCGCCCGATCGCGCATCACTGTACGAGCCTTCTTGGCGAGCTCGGAGCGAGCGCCGGGATCGCACGCGCGACGGTCTGCGACCTCTTGATGGGAGGGCCGCTGACCGGACTATTCGATGCGCTCATTCTACTGTACGCCTCAAGCGAGAGAGGGGTTCATCAGCACAGGCTGCTGGCTCGAAGATGGCCTGTTCGATCGTTCCCGGCGCGCAAAGCGCATTGCTCTGCGACGCCGCCAAGTGCATCGTCGCGGAGATGGCTCCGCAGGTCTGTTCGTCCGCCACGGCCGAAGCGGGCGCGCCGACCGGCGGGTCGTGGACGCGCTGATGCGGATCCTCATGCTCGCGCCGACGCCGTTCTTTGCGCACCGCGGCTGTCACGTCCGAATCCTCGAAGAAATCCGCGCCTTGGGCGCGCTCGGCCATGACGTGGTGCTGTGCACCTACGGACTCGGCGAGGAAGTACCCGAGGTGCGCACGGTGCGCGCGCTGCGCGTGCCGTGGTATCGAAAACTGACCGCCGGTCCCTCCTGGCACAAGCTCTACCTTGATACACTATTGTTCGCGACGGCCGCGAGGACGCTGTGGCAGTTGCGGCCGGAAATCATCCATGCCCACCTCCACGAGGGCGCGGCGATGGGCACGTGGCTCGCCCGGCTCTTCCGCGTCCCGCTGGTCGCCGATCTTCAGGGAAGCATGACCGACGAGATGTCGGAGCACGGCTTCTTCGATCGCTGGCGCTGGGGCGAACAACTGTTCGCGCGGCTCGAGCGCTGGATCGACCACGCACCGGCGGAGATCGTCACTAGCACCGAGCCGCTCCTTGCTCGACTGAGAACCAGTCGCTCGGACGGGGCGACGCGCGTGACGCTGCTTGGCGACGGCGTTGATTCCCAGTGCTTTCGCCCGGATCCCGATGCGCGCCGAGGCCTGCGCGAGCGCTTGGGCTACGCCGACGGCGATCTGGTCGTCGGCTACCTAGGGCTGCTCACGCCCTATCAAGGCGTCGATCTCCTGCTCGAGGTGGCGCCCCGCGTCGTTGCCGAGGTGCCCGCCGCCCGCTTCCTCCTCATGGGGTTCCCGAACGAGGACGCCTACCGGCGGCGCGCCGAGCAGGCCGGTCTCGGCGAGCGCATTCGCTTCACAGGGCGAATCCGCTACGAGGAGGCCGCGGCATACCTCGCCACCGTCGACATCGCCGTCTCGCCCAAGCTCTCGGCGACCGAAGGGAACGGCAAGCTACTAGACTACATGGCTGTGGGACTGCCGACCGTCGCCTTCGACACCCCGATCAACCGCGCGATTCTCGGCGAGCTCGGCGCTTACGCTCGCCTCGGCGACGGCGCGGAGCTCGCGGCGCGTCTTGTCGAGCTGCTGCGCGACGAGCCACGCCGTCGCGGGATCGGGCAAGCGCTTCGCCGTCGCGCCATCGAGCAGTTCTCGTGGCAGGCGCGTGCGCGCCAGCTCGAGACGATCTACGGCCGGCTGCTCGGCAGGCCGATGGGCTCGGTCGAACCGGCTCGGGCGGTTCCCTGACACCCTACCCGCTGTCCATGAAGCGTGACCTGCGAGCGCTCGCGCACGGCGTCGCCGACCTGGTGGTGATCGGCGCCGGGATCTACGGCGCAGCGATTGCGCGAGAGGCGGCGCTGCGTGGCCTCGACGTCCGACTCGTCGAGCGCGACGACTTCGGCGGCGCAACCTCGTCGAACAGCCATCACATCATCCACGGCGGCGTGCGCTACCTGCAGCATGGCGATGTGCCGCGCGTGGTCGAGTCGATTCGCGAGCGCTACTCGCTGTCGCGCATCGCGCCGCATCTCGTCCGACCGCTGCCGGTGGTGATCCCGACATACGGCCACGGGCTCCGCGGCCGAGAGCTGCTCGCCGCGGGCGCCGCGGTGCATCGCGCGCTCGAGCTCGCCACAGGACATCGCGAGCGGCTCGTTCTTCCCGGGCTGCCGCCCGGGCCGCTGTCGAAGAGCCGCGTGCTCGAGCTACTCCCCGGGATCCACGAGCACGGACTCACCGGCGGCGTCTTGCTCTACGACTCTCAGGTCACGAACTCGGAACGGCTTGGTCTGGCGATGCTGCGCGCGGCGGTCGATGCGGGTGCGCGCGTGGCCAACTACGTTGAGGCGTATGGCTTTAAGCGCGAGCGGGGGCGGGTCGGCGCCGTCGTTGTGCGCGATCGGTTGGAGGGCATGGAGATCGAGATCGCGGCGCGGTCGTTCGTCAACGCCGCTGGGCCGTGGATCTCGGCGGTCGCCCGCCTGGCGGGGATCGCCGCGCCACCGCAGCGGCTGGTGCGTGCGCTGAATCTCGTGACCCGTGAAGTCTTCCCCCGCGTCGCCGCCGGACTCTACGCCAGGCGACACCACCACGACTCATCTGAGCTGCTGGCTCGCGGCCAACGCCTGTTCTTCCTCGTGCCCTGGCGCAGCCGGACGATTCTCGGCACAGAGTACTCGCCGCACGCGGACGACTCCTCGGCGCTCGGTGTGCGGCGCTCTGACGTTGCGCGCCTGCTCGACGGCATCAACGAGGCGTGTCCGGCGGCGCGACTGACGATCGACGACGTCGCGCTCATCCATTGCGGCCTGCTGCCGGCCGCAGCGACGTCCGCCCGCACCGGCGAGCCTGAGATCGACAAGCACTACCGGATCGTTGACCACGCTGCCGAGGGCGCCGCCGGGCTGGTGTCCGTGGTCGGCGTGAAGTACACGACCGCCCGCGACGTCGCCGAGCGTGCGGTCGATTTCGTGTTTCGCTCGTGGGGGATGCAGCCGTCGCGCTCGACTTCTGCCGAGCGGCCACTGCCGGGCGCCGAGCTTGGCGCAGACTTCGTAGCCTATCGGTCCGCCGAGCTGTCGCGCGGGGGTGGAGATATTGCGACGCTCGAGCGGCTCATCCGCAACCACGGCACGCGCTACGTCGAGGTCCTGCGTCACGTGGAGCCTGCAGGCGAGGACCCGAGCGAGCTCGCGCTGCTGCGCGCCGAGGTGCGTCACGCCGTGCGCGAGGAGATGGCATTCACGCTAGCGGACGTCGTCTTGCGCCGGAGCGACCTCGGCGCCGCGGGGCATCCCGGCGCAGATGTATTGGCGGCGGCCGCGCGCTTTGCGGCCGAGGATCTCGGTTGGTCTCGCGAGCGAACCGCCGAGGAGATCGTCGCCGTCGAGCGCCGCTACCGGATTCCCGACTGAGGCGTCGGCGGTGGAAGCCCGGCAGTGCCGGCGTCTGATATCGTAGCCCTACGTCACCTCGGCCGCTTGTGCCGCTTTTCCGTCTATCCGCTCGCCGCCGATGGCCGCAATCACACCGTCCTCCTGACCTGAGGCGAGCTGTCCTTCGAAGCGGTGCTCATCCTGAGTCGTGATGTTTCCGCCGACTCCTCGCGCAAGGAATGGGCATCGCGAACGACATACATCACGACCGCTCCAGACGACCCGACGTATTCAATCCCCTCGACCTTGGGAACCTCTCCCTTGAGAGCAACGGTCACCACAACGTCCTCTGCGCCGGAGGCCACGAGCTCTCTACCGAACATGAAGCCCCATTCCGGCTCGACCGCGATCAAGATCCCGGCCTTGCGGCATTGGAGCACCACCCCAGCCGCCAACGGCCAGACGCGGCCGTGGAAGCGGAGCAGGGGATGGTATGAAGACTCACGGCGAAGGTAGTCTTTAAGCTCTTTGGAGAGGGCAGCCACGTGCGTGCTACCGGGACCCGCAATGCTGTGCCCCGTCCACTCTTGGTGGACGCGAATGGCAAGCATCGCGAGAGCCAGTGTTGCGACGAGTCCGCCGTTGACGATTCGGCGACGGGAGCTACGTGACCGGGTGCATTCGATTGCATTGAGCACCACCCCGCCAACCGCCGAAACGGCGGCAAGAGTGATCGCCGGGATCCACAGGACGAGGTGGGGCTCGACCGGTCCAGTGATCCGCCGGACCCACCAGATTGCGCTCATGCCGGCAACGAAGCATAGCGCGCACATCGCGGACGCGAAGGGCGCGCCCGTTCTAGCTCCCCACCACGCCATCGCGGGGAGGACGAGTGTCAAGAAGAGCCCCGCGGGCTCCGCGACGCGTCGCCGCACCCCGAAGGAGAGCCAGCCCTTGATCGGCTCGAGCGCGAAGACTCCGAGGTTCGAGCAAACCACGCCGATGCTCTCGCTCAGCGAATGGTCGCCGCGGTGGCTGCGCGCGAATTCGAGCAGCCGACCGAGATTCTCACTCCCTCCGAGCATCTGATCGACCGCAGTGGGAATCCAAAATATCAAGAAAAGGATCGCGGCGACCCCGATCGGCAGCCACGGATGGAGGTTCACCTTAGGGTCCCAGCGCGCCCTGGAAATCCATGCATAGCTGCCGAGAGAGGCCGCGGATACCGCGACGACCGTAGAGAAGTAGCCAACGTGCGTCTGCACGAGAAGCGAACCGACAAAGGCCACGAGAGGCAGGCTCCAACCTGACCCCGTCGCGACGGCGGCCCCGGAGAACAATAGAAGCATGAAAGGCAATATCGTGACGTAGGGATTCCAGGGGCTTCCGATGAACCAACCATAGAGAGAGTGCAGCGCCGTGAGCACAACGAAGGTCCACGAAAGCATCCCGACACCACCGAACCTGCCTGCGATAGCCGTGGATCCCGCGACGGAAGCCGCGGCGATAACCACGGCTCCGATTTTGAGCGCTGAGTACTGACGATGAAAAAGCCTGTAAAAGGGAAGCTGTATGTAGAAGTAGAGCGGTCCAGGATGATGCCATTCAAACCGCGAGTAAGGGCCGAGAAGCTCCTGACCCTTCTCGGCCCGAAGTACGGACAGCTCCAGCACGGCACCGTCACCATCCGGGAAGGCCGGCGCCGGACGAGTGATGACCGACCACGGGATGCGCAGAAGCAGAGGCGCGCCGAGCACGACCCCGAGCAGGAGGCTCTGGAGAACGCTCAGTCTACGAAACGGCGTCGGACGATCAACCCGATCTTCTTCCGTGCCTCGCTCTGTAGCCCTCGTGGCCGAATGCCACAACCTCTTGATCAGTTGATCAGCAAAGTACCATGAGCTCTTGATCGGTTTTCTCTCGGAGAGAGGGTTGAGAGAGGCGAGAGATGCGTCGACACCCCGAGGAGCTTTGGACGTAGACGGTGGCGAGTCCTCCGAGCGGTCACCGCCCTCCCCTTGCCCGCTGGCTTGAGGTCGCCGCGCTCTTCGGCGCGATGCTCGTCTGCTATCTCGGCAACGGACGAACAATCTGGGCCTGGGACACGATGGCCAACCGCTTTCTCCCGGTGGCCCTGGTCCGCGACCGGAGCTTCGCGCTCGACGAGTTTCCGTTTCTCTACTCGGGCGAGCTTCCCCCCTGCTTGAAGCGGGCGCGGGGTCACGTCGTATCGTTCTATCCGGTGACCGGAGCGGTGCTAGCCATACCGTTCTATGCCCCCGCCGTGTGGGCCGGTACGCCGCGTGAGAGCCCGCGTTGGGAGCGCCTCGAAAAGCGCGCGGCCGCCACCATCGTTGCGCTCTCCGTCGTGGTCCTATTCGCGGCACTGCGACGTGTGACGACGCCCGCCATGGCGTGGCTCGCCGCGGTCGCTTACGGGCTCGGCGGCCCAAGCTTCAGCGTCGCCGCGCAAGCGCTTTGGCAACATGGCCCGATGCAGCTCGGGCTCGCGCTAGGCCTCTATGCCTTGGTTCGCGGGCGTGAAGACGATCGCTGGATCGCGCTAGCCGGTCCGGCACTCGCGTTTGCCGCGATCTCCCGGCCGTCGGGTTTCCTGGTTGGGGCTCCTTTCGCTCTCTACGTGCTCATCCGCCATCCGCGTCGCATACTACCCGCAGCTCTCCTCGCCGTGCCGGTCCTAGGCGCACAGGGTTGGTACAACGCGCACTACTACGGCGACGTCTTTTGGACGCAGTTTCCACCTTTTCAGGGTTGGATGTGGAGGGGCCGTCCGTTCAACTCGTGGGCGGGCCTTCTGTTCAGCCCGAGCCGCGGTCTCTTCGTCTACTCGCCGGTGTTCGCGTTCTCGGTGGCCATGATGGTCGCCGCCTGGAGACCCGGTGGCGACGCGCTACTACGAGCTGCCGGCGCTGGCGTGATTCTCGTTCTCGCGGTCTACGGCAAATGGCTCGGCTGGCACGGCGGAACCACCTTCGGTCCACGCCTGCTCTCCGACCTGACGCCGCTTCTCGCTTTCGCGCTCCATCCGCTGCGAGCGGCCCTCCAGGCGCGCCCCATCGTGCGCGGACTCTTCATCGCGACGCTGCTTTGGTCGATCGCCGCGCACGCAATTGGTGCTTACTGGGACGACGGCACGTGGGCTGATCCAGGGATCCAAGGAGAGGGCGGCGCGCGCCGTCTGTGGTCGTGGAACGACAATCAGCTCGTGAATCCCGTGGCCCAGCGGGTGAAAGCAGTAGTGAACCGCTCTCTCGGCGTGCCGATTCCGGTCGGCACGCTCCTCGAGCGTAGACGTCGTGAGCAGATCGCCGGCGAGCCTTGGAGCGACGCGCCGATCCGGTCTCTTCGGGACCTCTACGGGGACGCTCAATACGGCGAAGGCGTAGCCGAGATGGAGCGGCTGCTCGGCGAGCGCTTTTCACCACAAGTTCCACTCGGTTGGAACTTCGGCGGCGCTCTTACTTTGATCGGCTACGATTGGGCGGCGCTCGGTGCACGCGAGTTCGAGGTCACCTACTACTGGCGGGCGGAGCGCGAGCTAGAGGAGAGCTACTTCGCTTTCGTGCATTTCGAAGGCGATCGGGCACGATTCCAGGACGACCACGCGCTCGGCGTCATCGGTTACGGGAGCGAGCGCTGGCATGCCTTGGAGACGGTGAAGACGATGCGGCGAGTGAGGGTGCCGCCAGAGGCTCCTGCTGGACGCTACGTCGTGCGGCTCGGCGTCTGGGGGCCATCCACGGGGAGCCACTTGCGGCTTCGCGACGGAACCTGGAAAGGCGCGAAGGCAGGACGGCTTCGGTTGCTCGACATCGGCAGTTGAAGCATGGTCGGCGTCGGTTCTCAGTACGCCGGCACCTACGTTGATTCCCAGGGACGCCCGTTGGACGGAAGCAAGAACTACAGGCTGCATCTGCCGCCTGGAATTCCCGCAAAGGATTTCTGGTGGCTGGTGCTCTACGACACGCAGACGCGCTCCGAACTGCAAACCGACCAGCAGTTCCCGAGTCTCCGTCGCCAGAAGGCCGGCCTCGCGGTGAACGCCGACAAGTCGGTCGACGTGTACTTCGAGCCCACGGCGCCCCCCGGGAAGGAGAGCAACTCCAGCCGACCTGCCGCCGTTTCTCCCGTCAACGAAAGCCAGGGGACGATCCTGTTCCCCCTTCGCCGGGCCGGATCCCGCCAGTGAGCACGATCGACGACGAGAGGCCGGATGTCGGCCGATACGAGCGCGAACTCACCACGGACCTGAAAGACCAGACGCCGGACGCTCCGCGTGGGCTGCCGCTGCACAGCCGGATCCTCCTGGGCCTGGCGTTCGGCGTCGCAGCCGGCCTCGCCGTGAACGTCTGGCTCGGAGGCGAGCACCCCGCCGTACGGTGGATCGTGTTCAACCTGACGGAGCCGATCGGCACGCTCTTCCTGCGCTGCCTGCTGATGATCGTGGTGCCGTTGATCGCGTCGTCGCTCATCGTCGGAGTCGCGGGCATCGGTGATGTCCGGCGGCTCGGGCGCGTGGGACTTCGATCGTTTGCGTACTGCTTCGCGGTCTCGGCTGTCTCGGTTGTCATCGGGCTCGGCCTCGCCAATACCCTACGTCCGGGAGAGCGCATCCGGCCCGACACTGCCGAGCAGCTCAAGGCCCGCTACGGTCGCGCCGCGGAGACGCAGCTGCAGACAATCAGCGGAGATAGAGCGACGGCGGACTCCCCGCTGATGCAGGTGGTGAAAACCGTCGTACCCGCAAATCCGATCCTGGCGATGGCGTCAGCGACGCCGCAGATGCTGCAGCTCATGTTCTTCGCGCTGTTCGTCGGCGTGGCGGTGACGATGATTCCGGTTTCAGTCACGACGCCCCTGCTCGGCGTGCTCGAGGCGATCTTCGCGGTGTCGTCCAAGGTCGTCGACCTCGTGATGTCGCTGGCGCCCTATGCCGTGGCGTGCCTGCTCTTCACGAATGTCGCACGCTTCGGCATCGATCTGCTCGCGGCGCTCTCGTGGTATGTGGTGACCGTCCTGCTGGGCCTCGGCCTGCAGATGTTCGGTGTCTACTCGCTGTCGGTCGCACTGCTCTCCCGCATTCCGCCCCTCGAGTTCTTCCGGCGCGTGAAGACGGTGATGCTCACGGCTTTCTCAACCTCGTCGTCCAACGCGACGCTACCGACGGCGCTGCGCGTGTCGGAGGAGAACCTCGGCGTACCGAGGGAGATCAACAGCTTCGTGCTGACCGTCGGTGCGACGGCGAATCAGAACGGAACCGCGCTCTACGAAGGGGTGACCGTGCTGTTCCTGGCCCAGCTGGCGCAGGTGGATTTGAGCATCGGCCAGCAGTTGATGGTGGTGTATCTGGCCATTCTGGGAGGCATTGGCACAGCCGGCGTACCCTCGGGCTCGATCCCGTTCATCGTCCTCGTGCTCGCTACGATTGGCGTCAATCCTTCGTTGATCGCCGTCGTCCTGGGCGTGGACCGAATCCTCGACATGTGCCGCACCACGCTCAACGTGGTGGGCGACCTGACGGCGGCTACTTACGTGGCACGGGCTGAAGGTTTTGAGCTGCTCGGAAAGTCTCCGCCCGCTTGAGCCTCGCCGGTCATTCGTTTCTCAGCTGACACCGGCCTCATCGTGGCTCGGCGGCTAGCCGCATGTCGCACGCGTGCTGACCCGCGTGGCGGTGCAGCGCGGACGTACCGCCGTGATTGCCTGCGACAACGGCACGGAGTTCACCTCGCGCGCTCGCCCACTGGGCCTGGATGCAGGGGTGCAACTCGACTTCAGCCGTCCCGGCAATGCGACGATCGAATCGTTCAACGCCAGACGAGAGTGTCTTTTGCAACATTACTTTTCGACTCTCAGCGAGGCCCAGGGCGTGTTTCGATCTTCACGTGCTGACTACAACGATCATCGAACCCCACAGCAGCTTAGGAGATCAAACGCCGACCGAGTTTCGGCTCGGTCTGAAGACCGACGGCGCCGCGGTGAAGCGCTGGAGCTCGAGAGCCGTGGTGGACGCGCTAGGAAGGTGCGCTTGCCTTACTAGGCCGCCGCATTTGCGATAGCGGCTCTCTGCTCCGCATAGGCCGCAGTGAAGTCGTCGATGCCGAGCACCGCAGCGACGGTCCCATCATCGTTCAAGAGCTCGAACATCGAGCCCCCCTTCTCGCCGCGGATACTGTAGAAGACGACGCTCGGCGAGTCGCCTGCGCCTTCGCGATGCGGCGCTCCCGGGGCGCTCGCCGTGTAGCTTCCGACCGCCCGGACCTCCTTGAGCGATCCGTCGGGTTCGTAGATTCGGTGCTCGCCTTGGATGACGAGCGTACTGGTCTGCGCCGTGTGCCGATGGAGGATGATCTGTTCGTTCGGCTCGAACTTGAGGATGAAGTCGACGAGCTGCCGCTCGTGATCGACGTCGTAGATCGAGACGACGAAATGCTTCAGGTCACCGAGTGGGAACCAACGGATGTTGCGGTCGTCAAAAGGCATGTCGGAGTTCTCCTAACGAATGATGGCTGACGCGTGTTATCACCAACGACGGGGCGTTATCATAATCGCGTTCTCAATGCAGGTGTGGCATCGCTGAAAGTGAACGGATGAATCGAATGCGTCCCCAGGCGCGGAACGTGAACGAGGTTCTTGGCTACGTTCCACGGACGGCCTCGAACCGCTCGCGCATGCGCCGAACGTGATGCGCCAGGTCATGCCTGGCGCGAATGTCGGCGACGACGTCCGGTTCGAGCCGGTGCGTCGGGAATGTCGTCGCCGTCACCACCTCCTCCATCGCCGCAGCGCGGGCACATCTTCGGGCAGCACGTGAAGGCCGCTCACCCCGCGCTCGACCGTCTCGGCGAGACCCCCCCGTGGTCGGTCACGATGGCAGGAACCCCGCGTACCATCGCTTCGACCGCGACCAATCCGTGAATCCGCGTTGACCACGATCCCCCGATTGCGCGAGACATGTGCAGGCCACTCTTCGATGAGCTACCTCCCGATCGAGAACCATGGCGTCATCGGCGACCTCTCCACCGTCGCGCTCGTCGGCACCGACGGCTCGATCAACTTCATGTGCCTGCCGGAGTTCGACTCGGCCTCGGTGTTCGCGGCGCTGCTCGACCATCGGTGGCGGCCGCTTCCAGTTGTCGCCGGTGCTCGAAGGCGCGCGCGAGAAGCAGCTCTATCTGCCCGACACGGGCGTGTTGCTGACCCGTTTTCTCGCCACCGACGGCTCGCCGAGGTGATCGATTTCATGCCAATCGAGACGTTGGGCGTCGGGCATCCCGTAGTGCGCCGATGCGCGAGCACAACGGCGCCGCCGTGGCCGAGTTCACGTTGCGGGCGGAGGAGTCGGCGTGGTTCGTCCTCGAGCAAAGCGTTCCCGGCGGGACACACCATCGATGGCGACCGACTACGTTGCCAACGCGTTTAGGGAAACGGTCGCCTTCTGGCGACGCTGGGTCGGACGCTCATCCTATCGGGGACGCTGGCGAGAGATGGTGAACCGGTCGGCCGTGACTCTCAAGCTTCTCACCTCGAGCGCGTACGGATCGATCGTCGCGTCCCCCACGTTCGGTCTCCCGGAGCGGGTCGGCGGGCAACGGAATTGGGACTATCGATTCACGCGGATCCGCGATGCTTCCTTTACGCTCTATGGGCTCATGCGGCTCGGCTACACGGAGGAGGCCGCCGCACTCATGCGCTGGGTCGAGGCACGCTGCGAAGAGCTCGAGCCGGATGGATCTCTGCAGATCATGTTCGGAATCGATGGGCGCCACCAGCTCCTTGAGGAGACGCTGCCGCATCTCGAAGGCTACATGGGCTCAGCCCCGGTGCGCATCGTCTTCACGAACTTCTGGGACGCGAAGCGGCGAGCGTTCACTCAGTCGAAGGGCAGCGCACCGCTCGATGCCTCGGCACTCCTCATGCCTCTCGTCCGCTTCGTTTCACCGACCGACCCGCGGTGGGTTGCGACTCTGCGGGCCATGGAACGGGAGCTCGTCAGTGATTCGCTCGTGTACCGCTACCGGCTGGGCGACGCGTTCTCCGACGGCCTCTTCGGAGACGAGGGGACGTTCAGCATGTGGTCCTTCTGGTACGTCGAATGCCTTTCGCGCCTCGGCGACCTCGAGCAGGAGCGCTTCTATTTCGAGAAGATGCTCGGCTATGCATCGGCCGCAGTGGCAGTTGACGGCGCGGGCTACACCTACGGCTCGTGAGCGAGGGCTGGCGGAAGCGCGCCGACGAGCATAAGGCGTCGGGGAGGGAGGGCGGCCATCACGAGGAAAGGACGACCATGACCGACACCTACAGCATGCTCGAGGCGCGCTTCGCCGAAGAGCAGCGCAAGCATCCCGTGCCGCTGACTGCGGCCGACCTCCCGGTGAGCTACGAGGCGATCACGCCGCAGTGGCTGACTCAGGTGCTCTGCGCCACGCACTCGGGCGCGGCGGTCACCGCCTGTCGCCTCGGTCCTCGGGACGAGGGCACGTCAAGCCGCCGGCGCATCTCCCTCGAGTGCAACGACGCCGGACGGCGCGCCGAACTGCCTGCAAGCGTGTTCTGCAAGTCGACGCACACCTTGAAGAGCCGCTTCCAGCTCGCGCTGAACGGCTTCGTCGAGGGCGAGGTGCGCTTCTACAACCACTTGCGGCCGCTGCTCGACATCGAGGCGCCGCAGTGTCTGTTCGCGAACTTCGACGACTACACGTTCAACTCGATCATCATTCTGCGCGACATGACCGGCGCCGCCACGTTCTGCCGACACGACGAGCCGATACCGCGGGAGCGCGCCGAGAGCCAGGTGCGGCTGCTTGCGACGCTGCACGCGACGTTCCACGCGAAGCCCCCGGCCACTTCGTTCCCGTTCCTGCGCACCTGGGACGACACGTTCACCGCCACGGCCGAGAACGGTTTCCACGAGGCTTGCCTACGCGGATTCGAGATGGCCGAGGCGGCTATCCCGCCGCGTCTCTTCAAGCGCGAGGCCGAGATCTGGCCGGCGACGGTGGAGTCGGTCGCGCGTCATCAGAGGCTGCCGCAGACGGTCATCCACTCCGATCCCCATCTCAAGAACTGGTACGTCGCGGCCAGCGGTGCGATGGGCCTCAACGACTGGCAGTGCGTCTGTCGCGGCCACTGGGGCCGCGATCTCGCGTACTGCCTCTCGACGGCGCTCGAGACCGAAGACCGCCGGGCGTGGGAACGCGACCTGATCGCGCTCTACCTCGACGGCCTGCGAGCTAAGGGCATGCCGCCGACGTCGTTCGACGATGCGTGGACGCACTATCGACAGCAGCTCTTCGGCGCGCTCGCGTGGTGGACCGGCACGCTCGGCCAGCCGCCGAACGCCCCCGAGATGCAGCCGCGCGACAGCTCGCTCCAGTTCATCGGGCGCATGGCGCGCGCGATCGACGATCTGGATGCGCTCGACGCGTTTCGAGCCTGACGGCATTCGTCCGCCGCGGCCCCGGGACGAGCGGTTTCTTCGCGGGGCTCGAACGGCCCGATCTAACGGTGCGGTATTGGAAGACGCGGCGGGGCGACCTCAGTCTCTACATGGGGTGCTGAGGCGCGATGTGAGGTCTGGCTATCCGCGCTGGGACTCGCCGTGGATGGGGCGGTCTGAGACCGGCTCGACACCTAGTCCGAGAATGCCTGCTCGATTGCAGTGAGCACCCGCTGCTCGCCGGCGGAGATCCTCTTCCCGAGCCCAAGGATCCCGCCACTGGCCTCGGCGACGGCGCGGGCGCGCTTGAGGAGCGCGTCGCGCACCTGCGCGCGCTCTGCCGGCGCGAGCTTGCGCTTGAGCTCGGCCGCCCAGGCGAACCACGCTTTCCTGGCCTCCTCGCGCGGCGATTCCTTGAGAAACGCACGCAGTGCCTCGTGGCCAGGGGTTCCCGGCGCGATTCCGTGCTCCGCCGCCGCGGTCAGAAACGCCTGGCGCTCGCGCTCGTCAACCTTGCCATCTGCCCAGGCGACCTCGACCAGCGGGTAGAGCGCGAAGGCCGCAAGCGTGTCGCGGTCCACGTGGAGGGCAACGAGGGTATCGATAACCGATTCGTCCTGAATACCCGTCATCTGCTTCAGGGTGTCCCGCGGTTGCTCTTTCTCGAGCTGCCCCCGGAGCTTATCGACGAGCTCGCGCTCACGCCTGACGAAGAACTCCTCTTCAGATTTGCGTCGTCGTTCAAGCGCGTCTTCGGCCATGTCTCGCTACTCCTGCAGTGCCCGGTTCTTGTCACATAGCGCACGGGCGGGCAAGCCTGCGATCGCCGCACCGCAATGCGATTCGGTACGGGTCACGCGCTACGGTTCGAGGCACTCCAAGGCGAGCCGCGGTCATCCGTCAGCCAGATGGCTCCACGCCTCGAGTGAAGGTTCCCGCAGAAGTGGAAGCAGAGCTTCATTGCGCCTCGGCCGGCAGGCCCGATCCGCGTATCGCCGCAAACGGCGTTCCGTGGCGTTCGTACGCAGAGGGGAAGCCCGTCTTCATTGATACTGCATCGGGCGCTAGTATCGCCTATCCTCAATTCTGGACGCGCTAAAGCGGCGATGCGCATCGAGTACTCGCGGGCAAGATGAGCTTGCAAGAGATCATGGGAAGGCCCGCATGCTGAAGCGGGCTCCCGCGCCTGCTACAAGGCCGGCCGACGCAGGCTCGAATGCCGTGCACCCGCGAGAGCCTCAGTATTTCGGTTGGGCCGGACTCGCCTTTGGCGTTGTCGCGCTCGCTCTGGCAATCCTGCCAGGCTGGGTCGCGCCACTCTACGATCCACCGTCGAAGCCGATCCCGCAGCAAGCGACCGACTGGCTCGGCGAGCTGAAGGACAAAACCGTGGCGGCGATCCGGATGAAATCTGTTCCACCACCGGCGTCGGAGTTTCACAACCCGTGGCGTGACCCGCGCATTGAGCTAGGCTCGTTGCTCCTCGCCTTCGCCGCGCTCGTGCTCGGGATCATTGCGTTCGTGCGGCGCGAGGATCAGCGAATGGTCGCGTGCACCGTGGCTTTGGCCGCCGGAGCGATCGCCGGTGCTCATTTCCTTATCGCGGTCATGGTGCTCGCATTCGCGGTCCTGGTCGGCGCAATACTGGCGCGCCACGGATGAGCAAGACGCGCGAACGAGACGGGCAAGGGTCGTGCCCGCTCATTCTCTGCATGGTCCTACGTCCGCTTAGGCTAGTCCTCCCGCCACCGGCGGCCGTCAATGGAGCACGCCACCTCGAGCCGGTTGACGAGCGGTCTGTTCGCCGCGTAAGAACGAGCGTTCCGCGGGAGAGGTGGAAGGGTGCTGAGAGTCCGAGATTGAATCTTTGCGTCAACATCGGGCGCTAGTATCAATCCTTCCGTCCGAGAATTCACGTGCGTTGCTGGATTCGTAACAAACGCTCGGTATTCTTCGGAAATGGTCAATCGACCCCGATTCCTCACTGTCCTTCTGACAACGCTGCTATCATTGCCCTGCGTTGCATCGACGTGGGCGCAGAGCCGGCCGACGCCGCCCAGGCTGGTGCTCGTCCTGGCCATCGACCAGATGCGGTTCGACTACCTGACGCGTTTTTCGCCGCTCTATGAAGGCGGCCTCCGTCTGCTGCTCGATCGCGGCGCTGTTTTCAGCAATGCGAACTACAGGCACTCGCCGACCGAAACCGGACCTGGTCATTCCGTCATCTTGTCCGGGGCTCATCCCAGCCATTCCGGCATCGTCGCGAACGAATGGTACGATGCGCACCTGAAGAAGGTCGTGAATGTCGTGGACGACGGCACTCAACGGCCGGTCGGCGGCGAGGGGCGGAGCGCCTCGCCGCTCAATTCTCTGAGCTTCACCGTCGGTGATGTGCTCAAGAAGACGAGACCCCAGTCGCGCGTCGTCAGCGTCTCTCTCAAAGATCGCTCGGCGATTCTCATGGGAGGGCGTCGCGCCGACGCGGCGTACTGGTACGAGGTGCCTAGCGGCAACTTCATTTCCAGTTCGTTCTACATGGCTGACCCTCCTGCCTGGCTCACGCGCTGGAACAGCCGGCGGCTAGCGGACCGGTACGCTGGAGAGCTCTGGACGCGGCTGTTGCCGGACGAACAGATCTACG
>JBEVNX010000117.1:0-15833 GCA_040507895.1 Binatia bacterium
AGGCGCTGCGGCACAGCTATGCGAGCGCGCTCATCGCAGAGGGTCGGCCCGTGACCGAGGTGGAGCATCTGATGGGGCACTCAACGCCGGTGACGACCTTGGCGGTGTACTCCCATTTCTTCAAGGCGAGGGACTCGAGGAAGGTGGCCGACGTCGTGGCCTCTGTATTTGATGGCGCCGAGGTCGTGGACACTTTGGACGCCGTTATGGACACTCAGCAGAGTTAAGTAGCAGATTTTACAAGCTGGTGTCGGATCAACGCGCCAGCTTTCTCATCCGACCTCGCGCTCTCTACCGCGGCGGCCCGTGACGCGCGCGCGGTCGTTTCGCCGTCAGCCCGGCCCCTCGCGCAGGGCGAAGGTCTTGATGAGCCGCGCGAGATACGTGCGCTGCAACCCGAGCAGCTCCGCGGCGCGCGTTTGGTTCCCTTTGGCCTGGTCGAGCGCGCGGCGGATCAAGTCCTTCTTGTACGTGTCGACGCTCGCGTGAAATGGGCCGATCGTCGCATCCACGCCGGACGTGGCTGCGTCGGTCGTCTTGAGGCCGAGGTCCTCGGCGACGATCTCCGGCCCTTGCCCGAGGACCACCGCCCGCTCGATGGCGTTTTCGAGCTCGCGAACGTTGCCCGGCCAGCGGTGGCGGGAGAGCAGCGCCATCGCATCGCGCGAGATTCCGGACATCACCTTGCCCGTCTCGGCTCCGTATTTGCGCAAGAAGTGCTCGGCGAGATCCGGCAGGTCCTCCCTCCGCTCCCGAAGCCGCGGCAGTCGCAGCCCCACCACGTTCAGCCGGTAGTAGAGGTCCTCGCGGAATCGGCCGGCCTTCACGGCCTCCTCGAGGTCGCGGTTGGTGGCGGCGATGACGCGGATGTCGACACGGATCGTCTTGGTGCCGCCGACGCGCTCGAACTCGTGCTCCTGGAGCACGCGCAGCAGCTTGGTCTGCAAGGCCGCGCGGATGTCACCCACTTCGTCCAGGAAGATCGTGCCGTTGTTGGCGAGCTCGAACTTGCCCGGCTTTTGCTGATGAGCGCCGGTGAAAGCCCCCTTCTCGTGGCCGAACAGCTCGCTCTCCAGCAGCTCCTCCGACAGCGCCACGCAGTTGACCGGGATGAAGGGCCGAGCGGCGCGGGGGCTCCAGGCGTGGATCGAGCGCGCCAGCACCTCCTTGCCCGTGCCGCTCTCGCCGAGCAGCAGCACCGTGCTCTTGCTGTCGGCGACCTTGCGCGCCTGCTCGACCAGCTCGCGCATCACCGCGCACGAGCCGATCAGCGTGCGCCCGCCGGGCAGCGAGGCGCGCAGCGCGCGATTCTCCTCGCGAAGCTCGCTGCGCTCGAGTGCCTTCTGGACCGTGAGCTCGACGAGGCCCGGCTGGAACGGCTTGGCGAGGAAATCGAAGGCGCCGCGGCGCATCGCCTCGACGGCCTTCTCGATGGTCGCGAACGCGGTGATCACCACCACGGTCGGCGGCAGGCTCTCCTGACGCAGGCGTTCGAGCACCGTGAGGCCGTCGGCGCCTGGCAGGTCGAGATCGAGCAGCATGAGGTCCGGGAGCTCGCGCGCGCAGATCTCGAGTGCCTTCAAGCCGTCGGTGGCTTGGAGGAGATCGTGCCCGCGCGCCGCGAGCCGATCGGCGAGGATCGTGCGGATGTCGGGGTCGTCGTCGACGACTAGGATGCGGGCCATGTCTCGCGGCTTTCGCCCCCGCGCTCGGCCCGCGCGCTCAGCGGCAGCACGACCGTGAACGTGCTGCCCTCGCCGAGAGCGCTCTCGACGGTGAGCCGTCCGCCGTGCATCTCGACGAGCTGGCGACTGATCGGCAGGCCGAGGCCGCTCCCCGCGCCGCCGCGAACCCGGCTGCGCTTCACCTGGTGGAACTTGTCGAAGATGCGCTCGACCTCGGCGGGCGGGATGCCCGGGCCGCTGTCCTGTACGGCGAGAGTGACCCATTCGCCGTCGCCGCTCGCCGCGACCTGCACCCGGCCGCCGGGCGGAGTGAACTTGATCCCGTTGTGCACGAGGTTGATGAGCACGCGCGAGATCTTGTCGCGATCGGCGCGGATCACCAGCGGCGATGGCCCGGGCGACGCGATCGTCACGCCGCTCTCCTCGGCGACCGGCTTGAGGGTCTCGAGGGTTTCGCGGATGAGCGTATCGAGCCGGAAGCGCGTGGCGCGGATCTCCTCCTTGCCGGCCTCGATGCGGGACAGGTCGAGCAGCTCGTTGATCAACCGCAGCAGCCGGTCCCCGTTCTCCCTGACGCGCAACAGGTACTGGCGCGGGCGCTCGTCGAGCGGCCCGGTGATGCCGTCGAGCAGATTGTCGGCCGCGCCGATGATCGAAGTGAGCGGCGTGCGCAGCTCGTGCGAAACCTTGGAGACGAACTCCGACTTCAAATCGGAGAGCTCCTTCAGCTTTTGCGCCGCCTGGTGCTCGCGCTCGTACGCTTCGGCTTGCAGCAGCGCCACGCCGAGCTCCGCGGCGATCTGCGACAGCACTTCGACCTCCGTCGCGGAGAAGGCATCGCGGCTGCGGCTGCCGAGATTGAAGGTGCCGATCACCTCGTCGCCGACCACCAGCGGCAGCACGATCTCGCGCCGTATCGCGGTCATGCTGAGGGTGTCCTCCTCGACGCGGCTGAACGGTACGTCGAAGACCGCGGGCTGGCGGCGTTCGAGCACGTCGGAGAAGCGCGAGGCTGGGAGCGGAATCTTCTTGCCCTCGCCCATGACCTCCGACCGACCGGAGATCGCGAACACCGTCGCGGTGTGCGGATCGGTGATGCGCGCGATCGAGGCTTGGTCGAAGTCCACGAGGCGGCGCGTGCCTTCCACGACAGCTTCGAAGATGCGCTGGAAGTCGAGGCTGGAGTTGATCGCATTGGCGACGGCGTGGATCAGCGAGAGCCGCTCGTTGGCCTGACGGAGCGCGTCCGTGCGTTCGGCGACCTTGCGTTCCAGGTCGCGGGCCAGCTCCTCGAGCTGGCGGACCTTGTCGCGAAGCTGCACGCGCATCCGGTCGATCTCCTGACCGAGCGTGCCGAGCTCGTCGTAGCTCGAGACGTATACCGCCTCGTCGTAGTCGCCGCCGCCGATCCGGCGCGTGGCGGCCATCAGCCGGTCGACGGTGCTGGCGATCGAGCGCCCGAGTATGGCGGCGAGCGCTACGGCGATCACCGCCAGTGAAGCGAAGCCGACTTGGACCCACCAGTCCCACGGCGGCATGGACAGCAGGAGAATCGCGGCCGCGACGATCTCCAGCGCATAGATCAGTAGTTTGCCGCGAATCGTGAACACGGTCGCTATCTAACACAGCCCGGGCCGATCCTGGAGCGGGACGGGCTTTTTCTGTATCCCCGTGGCGCATGGCGGAGCCGGTCGTGGAGGCGGAGGGGATGGGCAGACGATACGGCTCGCTACGCGCGCTCGTAGACTTCGATTTCGAGCTCCGCGCTGGCGAGAGCCTGGCGATCTTCGGTCCGAACGGCTCCGGCAAGACCACGCTCGTCAGGCTGCTGGCGACCCTTCTCCGGCCCACCTCGGGCCGGTTGCGGATCTTCGGAGAGGAGCGGCCGGGGCCCGAGATGCGCCGGCGGATCGGCCTGGTAAGCCACGGGAGCTTTCTCTACGGCGAGCTGACGGCGGGGGAGAATCTGCGCTTCTACGCTGCCCTCTACGGCCTTGCCGACGCCGAGGCCCGCATCGCGGCCATGCTGGCCGAGGTCGAAGTGGAGGACTGGCGAGAGCGCCCCGTGAAGAGCCTCTCGCGCGGCATGGAGCAGCGCCTGGCGCTGGCGCGCGCCTTCCTGCACGACCCCGACCTGCTGCTGCTCGACGAGCCCTACAGCGGCCTCGATCCGCGCGCCGGCGATCACCTGCAGGAGATCCTGCAGCGCTTCCACCTACGCGGCAAGACGATCGTGCTCACCACGCACGACATCGGCCGCGGGCTCGAGGTGTGCGACCGCGCTGCGATCCTGCGCGGCGGGCGCATGGTGTGGCAGTCGGGGCGCTTCGTTCCCGGCCTTCAGGAGATGGCGCGCATCTACGATCGGCAGGCTTCGGCGTCGTGAACGGCGTCTGGCAGATCGTGCGGAAGGATCTGCGGATCGAGTTTCGCTCGCCGGCCGGCTTGGTCTCGATCTTCGTGCTCGGCCTGCTCGTGCTGTTGATCTTCCAGTTCGCCGCCCCCGAGAAGCCGACCCCAGAGTCCGCCGCCGGCGCTCTGTGGATCTCCTTCGTGTTCGCCGGCACGCTCGGCGCTCAGCGCACGTTCCTGCTCGAGCGCGACAATCTCTGTCTCGACGGCCTGAAGATCGCGCCGATCGACCCCGCCGCGATCTTCCTGGCGAAGATGCTGGGCACGCTAGTCACGCTGACGATCCTCCAGGCGGTGATGGCGCCGCTCACCTCGGTCTTCTTCGGGGTCGTCCCCGTCTCCCCACTCGGATTCGCCCTGGTGTGCTTGCTCGGCAATCTCGGCTTCGCCGCTCTGGCCACGCTGTTCGCATCGATCTCCGTCGGCACGCGCGCCCGCGAGGTGATCTTGCCGTTGCTGATCTTCCCGGTGCTGGTGCCGCTGCTGATCGCCGCGGTCAAGGCATCGGCGGTCCTGCTCGGTGGCGCCGGCGAAGCCGGGATTTGGCTGCGCGTGCTCGTCGCCTTCGACGTGGTCTTCACCGTCGCCGGGTGGCTCTTGTTCGAGCACGTGCTGCGAGAATAGAGTCGGCCGCAGTGCTCGCCAAGCGACTCGAGAACGTCGTTTCGCTGCTGCTGCCATGGCTCGCCGGTCCGGCGATGGTGGCGGCGCTCTATCTAATCTTCATGGTGGTGCCGACCGAGCGCGACCAGGGAGTGGTGCAACGGATCTTCTATTTCCACGTCCCATCCGCCTGGACGGCGTTCCTCGGCTTCTTCGTGGTATGCGGCGCGAGCCTCCTCTACCTTTGGCGCGGGAACCCCGGTTTCGACCGCATCGCCAGGGCGTCCGCGGAGATCGGCATGGTGTTCTGCACGCTCGTGCTGCTCACCGGACCCATCTGGGCGCGCCCCATCTGGGGCGCGTGGTGGACGTGGGATCCGCGGCTCACCATGACCCTGATCCTGTGGACGATCTACGCGTCCTATCTGCTGCTGCGCGCCTTCGGCGGCGGCGAGGACCAGATCTCTCGATACGCGGCGGTGCTCGGCATCGTCGGCGCGATCGACATCCCGCTGATCGTCGTCTCCGTGCGGCTGTGGCGGGGCATCCATCCCGCGGTGATGATGTCGCGTGACCCACAGGGCGGCCTGCGCGACCCCTCCATGCGCTTCACCTTGCTGGTCGCCGCCGGGGCATTTCTGCTTGTCTATGCCTGGCTGCTGCTGGTACGCCTGCGCACGCTGCGTGTCGCCGACGGCGTGGTGGAGCTCGAGCGCGAGATGCGCGCTTCCTGACGATGGACCGCTTCCCGTATCTGTTCGCCGCCTACACGGTCGTCTGGGTCGTGCTCTTCGTATACCTGTTGTCGCTCGATCGCCGCGCACGGCGCTCCGAGCGTGAGCTCGCCGCGATCCGCAAGGCGCTCGAGCGCGATCCTTCCCGTCGCTGAGCCGCGAAGGCTTTGCGAGCCCTCGCTCCTGCCAACGGCGCCGCAGCGGCCCATGACGGACGGACCTCAAAGCGGAGCCTCCGAGTGTCGGCGCCGTGGCCTCCGAACAGCCAGACGGCTGTTCGAAGGTGAGCCTACTCGCTCGGCAGGGGGGTGGGAGGTGGGCGGGCGACAAGTTCATACCCAGCCGACCCTCGCCGGCTCCGCCTCGACCGCCGACGATCTCCGTCCGCTTCTACGCCGGGAGCTCCGCCTGATACTCGGAGTTGACGATCAAATCGGAGTACCGACCGCGGTCTTCGAGAATGCGAATCAGACCGCGTGTCACCGCCATCAGCGGATCTTCGTCGACTCGCACCGCGAGACCGAGGGCCTCCTGCAGCCTGCCGGACCAGCCTCGCAAGAGCGCTCCGCCGCCCACCATGGCGCCACCCTCGCTCAGGACGTCGCCCGCGAGCTCGGGGGGTAGATTCTCGATCGTGCGCCGGATCGCCTCGACGATCTGCGAGAGGATCGGCTCGAGCGCGCCGCGAATCTCGCTCGCCTGCACGTTCAACGTGCCGGGGAAGCCGGTGCGTACGTTCATGCCTTTCAACGACACGGGCTCGTCGGGCTCGATCGCTACCACCGATCCGTGAGCGATCTTGATGCGCTCGGCCGTCATCTCCCCGATCGCGAAGAGGTGATGCGAGCGGAAGTGGTCTTCGATCGCTTGGTCCATGGCGTTGCCGGCCATGCGCAGCGACTCGCAGTGCACGATGTTGCTGAGCGAGATCGCCGTCGCCTCGGTGGTGCCGCCGCCGATGTCGACGATCAGGCAGCCGCGCGGCTCGGCGATCGGCAAGCCGGCACCGAGCGCCGCGGCGAACGGCTCTTTGACGAGATCGACGCGGTGCGCGCCCGCCGCCAGCGATTCGCGTCGCAGGCTCTCCATCTCGACGGGCGTGGCCCCATGCGGCACGCAGATCACGATGTGCGAGCGCTTGATCCAGCGCCGCTCGGTAGCGACCTCGATGAAGTGGCGCAGGATCTCGCGAGCGGCCTCGAAGTGAGCGATCACGCCGTCGCGTAGCGGCCGGACGATTTCGATCGAGGGCGGAACGCGCCCGAGCATGCCGCGAGCTTTGTCGCCGTAGGCGATCACCTCGCCGCTCTCCTTGTCAACGGCCACGGCCGAAGGCTCGCGCAGCACGACGCCGCGGCCGACCACGTAGACGACCGAATACGTGGTCCCGAGATCGATGGCGATCTTCACGATTCAGCCCAGCGGGCGAAACTGCGGCAGCGCGATGTCCCCGGAGCGCCGCTCGAACGTGACCTCGACCGGCAGCCCGACCCCCAGCCGCTCGAGCGAGCAGTCGACGACGTTGGTGAGCATTCGACCGCCGTCCTCGAGCTCGACCAGCACCACGGCGTAGGGGACCTCGGCGGCGAAGCCTGGATGATAGACCTGGTGCATGACGTTGAAGCTAACGACATGACCGCGTCCCGAGCAAACGACCCATTCGGTCTCCCGGCCGAGACACTCGCTGCAGATGTCGCGCGGCGGGAAGCGCCGCCGGCCGCAAGCCGTGCAGCGTTGCACCACGAGCCGCCCCTCGCGGGCCGCGGCGAAGAAGGGCCGGAGCTCCTCGGTAACCTCCGGGATCGGCTTCGGTGTGGCTTCCGTCATGAGGGGAGCGGGCTCAGCACCAGCGTCGAGTGGGTCGAGAGAATGCCGCCGTTTCCCGAGACCAGCACCACGTCGTGCTCCGCCGCCTGGCGCTCGCCGCCTTGGCCACGGGCCTGGATCACGCCCTCGGAAACCGGAGTCATGCCCCACATGTAGAAGCTGGAGAGCTGTCCGCCGCCGGTATTCACCGGGAGCCGCCCGCCAGGGGAGATCGCGCCGCTCTGGACGAACCGACCGGACTCCCCCTTCGGACAAAAGCCGTAGTCTTCCAGCGTGACGAGAACGGTGAAGGTGTAGCAGTCATAGAGCTCGGCGACCTTCACGTCGCTCGTGTCGATGCCCGCCATCGCAAACGCGGTCTGCCTGGCGAGCGGCGCGCCCGACGTCAGCGTGTCGATCGGGTCGCCGCCGGGATGACCCTGCCCGAAGCCCCACAGGTAAACGGGCGGCTGGCGCAGGTCGCGTGCGCGCTCGGCGCTGGTGACGATCACGGCCGCGCCGCCGTTCGAGACGAGACAGCAATCGAGGAGGTGAAACGGCTCGACGATCCAGCGCGAGCGGTGATAGTCGTCGAGCGTCAGCGCGGTATCATAGAATTGCGCGGCGGGATTGCGGTTCGCCCAGGCGCGCTCGGCGACGGCGACGGCGCCGAGGTCGTCGTTGGTGGTCCCGAAGCGGTCCATGTGGCGCCGCGCGACCAGCGCATAGAGAGCGTTGACGCCGATCTGCCCATAGGCGGCATTCAGTCCGCGCGCGAATCCATACGCCGCAGCCGAGCCGCCGTTCTTCTTGTCGCCAGCCGCGGGCTTCGGCGGTTTCAGCGGCGCATCCGAGAACACGCAGGCAACCGTCGTCGCCAGCCCGGCATCGATCGCCAACGCCGCATGCTGAACCATCGCCGCCGCGGTTGCCCCGCCGGCGTTCATCGTCGAAGACAGCCGCAGATCGCGGAGCCCCATCGCCTGCTGGAGGGCGAAGGAGCCCATCGCCGCGTCGCTCCAAGCGATGCCCGGATTGAGGAGCAGGCCGTCCAGATCGCGCCGCTCGAGGCCTGCATCGGCGAGCGCCAGACGCACGGCTTCCACGGCGAAGCCCATCGGCGAGTCGTACACTCGCCCCATCGGCGTGAGGCCGAGTCCGGCGATGGCGGCTCTTCCCTTGAGACGATGGGTCATGGAACGGGGAAATGGATCTACCTATACTCGGCCGATGAATTCGAGGGAAGAGACGCTCGCCGAGCTGCTCGCCATCCACTCGGTCTTTTTCCGGCCGCGAAAGCCGTTCGTGCTCTCGTCGGGGAAGACGAGCCCTTTCTATTTCGACTGCAGGCGAACGACCATGTTGCCCGAGGCCATGCCGCTCATCGGGCGCTTGGTGTTCGAGCGCATTCGCGGCGCCGTGGAGGCCGTCGGCGGCCTGACGATGGGCGCGGACCCGATCGCCTGCGCCGTCGCCTACTACAGCCAAGGTCGCGGGCAGCCGATCGCGGCGTTCACCGTCCGCAAGGACGCAAAGGCCCACGGCATGCAGCGCTGGATCGAGGGCGCGGTAGCGCCGAAATCGCGCGTGGCGGTCGTCGAGGACGTCATCACCAGCGGCGAATCGACGCTTCGGGCCATCGCGCGCTGCCGCGAGGAGGGTTTGCGCATCGAGCGAGTCGTGGTGCTCGTCGATCGGGAAGAGGGCGGGATGGAGCGCATCCGCGCCGAGGTCGGCGCGGCGCGCGTCTCGGCGCTGTTTCGCCGGGCCGAAGTCGATGCGATCTGGAGGCGCCTCCATCGTCGCGGCCCGGTCCAGGCCTCACGGCGCGCTTGAGCGCGCGAGCCCCCACGTCCCGCCGATCTCGCGGATCACCACCCGCTCCGAATCCTTGCCGGCCGCGGCGAGGAGCCTGCGCATCGCCTCGCCGAGTGGCTCCTTGCCGAGGCGAAACGTGTCCCAGTGGACGGGGATGAGCGCTTCGGCACCGCTCGTCACGAAGGTCCGCCAGGCCTCTTCCGGCGTCTCGTGGTTCCACACCCACGGGTCGTAGGCGCCGATGCCGAGGATCGCCACGGTGACGTGGTTCGTGCGCGCGTATTCGGCAAGCGCCGGGCTGAAGGCCGTGTCGCTGGCGAACAACACGTGCACGTCCCCGCGGCTGAGCAGGTAACCGTTATAACCTCGCCAGCCTTCCCACGGCCACCTCCGGCCCCAATGACTCACCTCGACGGCCTCGATGGTCACCCCGCCCGCGCGCACCCTCTTCCCCCACGGCAATTCGACGACTTCGCCGTACCCGAGGTCGCTCACCAGGTCGCGGCTGCGCTCGGGAACGACCAGCAGAGAGGAGCTGCTCAGGCGGGCGAGCGACGGGCGATCCAAGCTGTCCATGTGAGCGTGCGTCACCAACACCGCGTCGAGCTTCGGCAGATCGTCCGCGCCGAGTGCGGAGGCAACCTGCCTCTTCGGGCCGACCGTCACCGGCCCGAGCTTCAAGCCGATGCGGTCGTTGAGCGCCGGGTCCGTCAGCAGCATCGTGCCCTCGAAGTCGATGAGCACCGACGCATGGCCGAGGTAGGCGAAGGTCACCCGATCTCTCCTCCAGCTCGCGGGGGCCGGCCGCTGCGGCGAGGCGGGCGGCGAGCGAAACGTCGCGCAGCAAGAGACCGCGAGCAGCGCGGCCACGAACCCCCACCATACGCTTCTGCGGGATCTCTTCGACAAAACTAGGCGCTCTTCGGTGACTGCAGGGTCCGCAGACGGTACGGATCACGCGGCACCGCACTTGCAGGAGAAGTGTGTGGGGTAAGAGTCAGAATCATCTCCGAGGGAGAAAACATGAGCCTTTTCAGTCACAGAAGCGAGGCACCGATGGCCGATTCTTGGTCCGCCGTCAAAGAGGTGACGCCGCGTCAGCCCGAAGAGGCGACCGAGGCGATCCTCGTGGTCGAAGCCGAGGACGAAAAGGCGAACGGTCGCATCGGCAAGGGCAGCCGGATCGTCGGGACGCTCCGATTCGAGGGTAGCGTGCGCATCTACGGCGAGGTCGAGGGTGAGATCATCGCCGTCGACGCGGTGATCGTTCGCAGGGGAGGTCGAGTGACCGGCGACGTCCGTGCGAGCCGAGTGGTCATCGAGGGTGACGCCACGGCCGACGTCCGCGCCGACCGCGTCGAGATCGGCCCCACGGGCAGGCTCCTCGGAAACGTCGTCGCGCCGCGCCTGGTCATCCACGAAGGCGCGATCTTCGAGGGCAGCTGCGGCATGGCCGAGGCGGCACACCCCGCGGAGGCTTCATCCCCGCGCGCAGTGACCCAGACCAAACCGGCGAGCGAGCCTTTGCCGCTCGCTTCCTGACCGGGTCAGTTTCCCCCGTAGCGATCGTCCGCCTGCTGGATGAGGTGGTCGAGCAAGCGCTGCTCGGCGGCGCGGTAGGCGATCTGGCGCATCATCTCATGGCCTTGGTGGGCGATCGGGATCGACGCGAGCAAGCCGACGACCTCCGTCGGTGAGATGCGATCGATGGCGCCCTCCATGTCGCTCAGCACCTCGGCGGGCACCTCCGCGACGTTAGCCTGCCGCAGCGAGTCGAGCAGCGCCGCGAAGCGGTCCTCGAACTGCTTCTTGGCCTGTTCCTTCTCCTCCATGCTGCACTCGACGTTCAGCTTCTTCGCGGCTCGGTCGAAGAGCCGGTCGAACGCTTGCAGCAATGCTTCCCTTCCTGTCATGGGTCCTCCCGGAGGCCGGACATGGCGGCAGTGAATCTAGGTTCGAAATTCCTCCGTGGCAACCTGGAGAATGGCGTGCTGACGGTGACCCTCGATCGACCCGAGCGCCGCAACGCCTGCACGATCGAGATGTATCACGGCATCAAGCAGGCGGCCGTCATCGCCGAAAGGGACCCGAGCGTGGACGTGCTCGTGATTACCGGAACCGGCGACGTGTTCTGCCCCGGCGGCGACATGGTCGGGGAGCCCGAAGGCGGGCTGCGAATCGATCGCGAAACCGATCGCTGGGATTTGGTTCCCTTCGTGCAGCTCGAGCGCTGCGCAAAGATCGTCGTCTGCGCGGTGAACGGCCTTTGCCAGGGCGGTGGGCTCGATCTGGTGCTGATGAGCGACGTCTCGGTGGCGAGCGACCGCGCGGAGTTCCGCGCTCCCGAGCTCTTGCGCGGCATCGCCGACTGCTGGCTCTCGGCGCGGCTCGCGGCTCACGTCGGCGTGGCGCGCGCCAAGTACCTCTTGTTCTGCGCTGCGCCGGTGAGCGCCGCGGAGGCCGCGGCGATGGGCCTCGTCTCGCGGGTCGTGCCGCACGCCGAGCTCGAGCGTGCGGTCGCCGAGACCATCGCACAGATCCGTCAGACCGCCCCCGTGGCACGCGGCCGCGTCAAGCGCGACCTCAACCGCAACTTGCCGCGCATCGACCTCGAGATGTTCACCGACTCGCTCGCTTCGGAGGAAGTCGCCGAGGGCTTCCGCGCATTCACGGAGAAGCGGCAGCCGCAATGGGCGCGAACATCTTGAGGAGCTCCGTGGCCAACGCCTCGGCGATCCGCCGGTAGCCGCGCTGGTTCGGGTGAATCGGATCTTCGTCCGGCTTCTCGAAGAAAGCCCTACCGCCGCCGGACGTGAAGTCACTGGCGAGATCGACGAGCGGCAGCCGCTCGCGCTCCGCCACCTCCACGACCACCTGGTTGTATTCCTGCCGCAGGCGAGGGGCGCTGTCGCCGCGCGCGACGAAGCCTTTGCGCACTAGCCAGGGCGGCGTCTGGTCGTCGTCGAAGCCGGCAGGCGCGGTCAGAAAGACGGTCGCGAACCGCCGCTCGCGTCCCAGGGCGGCGAAGTGCTCGAGCACCACGCGATACTGCTCGGGGGGGACTTGCAAGGGCGGAGGGGCTTGCAGCGGCGAGCGGCCGAGCCAGTTCCGTGCGAACACGAGGCCGCGCGACAGCGCCTCCCAGAGGTAGCTCCGAAAGTGCGGCTGCGGCTCGCCGGCCACCCGGCTCTTGAACAAGGCGCGGACCGCGGAATCCTTCTGGCGCCACATGTCGTTCCAGCCATAGTAGAGAGTGACGACGTCCGGGCTCAAGCGGCCGAGCTCGCGCTCGAACCACTCGAGCCCGTGGACCGACGTGTAGCCGATGACGCCGCCGTTCAGCACCTCGAACCGCCCTGGCGCGCGCTCGTCCAGAATCGCCTGCAACATCTCGGGATAAGGGTGAAGGCTGCCGAAGGTGCAGGAATCACCGAGGCAGAGGACGCGGATGACGCCCGCCCGCTTGGTGGCGGACACGTCCGGGCCGCGCAGGCCGAACGCATTGATGCGCACGCCGGTTTGGGGGATGGACGTAGAGCGGCGGTTGCGGAACGTGAGGATCGGGTCGTACTCCAGGAACCGGCCGACCTCGTTCCCGCTGTAGTGCCCGTAGCGGACCTCGTATTTGACGCGCTCGAAGGGTACCAGCCGGAAGAGGATTTCGCCCACTCCGAGCCCCAGGAGCAGCCCGCCCGCGGCGAGAGCAAGGCGACGCGCCCACGATACCCGTGGCGCGCCCGTCATCGCGCCGTGCGCCGCGCCGGGTGCCTCGTGCCCCGCGACGACCGTAGCGCGCGGCGCTCGGCCCAATGGTCGATCGCCCGGAGCGCGCGCACGAGTTCGCGCCCCTCCGCCGTCAACCGGTAGCCGCGGCGGGGCTCGACCGCGACGACGCCGGCCTGGCGGAGCTCGCCGAGCCTGCGGTTCAGGACGCTCGGCGACATCGCGTTGCAACGGTCGCGCAGCACGCGGAAGGTGAGCGGTTCGGTCCGGAGCTCCCAGAGGACACGCAGGAGCCAACGCCGGCCGAGAAGGTCGAGGACCGCGGTGACGGGGCGATCCGCGCGCGCGGCTCGCCCCGTGGCGCGCCGCGCCATCGCCGAGATCGAGTGGGACCCTCTCGCGCGTCGCATCGCGGTTGCTACGAAACCAGTAGCCGTCGGGCGTCCGTCACGAAGCCCCACCTCGGTCCGTGCCTCTCAATCGCCACCCCGATCTCCCTCATGGTCCGGCCCCGCAGTCGTCGCCGGCGATCCGCCCGAGCGCCGGAGGCCTCAGTAGCCGAGATCTGTGATCTCGTCGTCGTCGAGGCCAACAAAATGAGCGACCTCGTGGACCACCGTGCGCCGGATCTGCTCGCGGACTTCCGCGGGGCTGCGATAACAGTCGACGAGCGGCCGGTAGAAGAGCGTGATGCGGTCCGGCAGCATCATGCCGAGGTCCGCGCGGCGCTCGGACAGCGGACAGCCCTCATAAAGTCCGAACAGCGTATGCCGGCCCGGGTCGAGACCGGCGTCGGCGATCTGCTCGTTCGTCGGCTCGTCGGCGACGATCACCGCTACGTTCGTCATGCGAATGCGAACTTCGCCCGGCAGCGTATCCAGCGCCTCGGAGACGAGGCGTCGGAACTTGCGGCGATCCATGGCTCCACTCTGCCCCCGCCGCGCGGTCTGTCAAGCTGCCTCTGCCTCTCGAGCGAGCCGGCGGGGACGGCGATTGCCGCGAGCGCGAAGGGGCAGTAGAGGTTCCCTCGTCGGCCGATGGGTCGATCGCTCGGAGGTGGAAAAGATGACGCGAGATCAGATCGTCGATATGGCTCGCCACTGGATCGACGCGTGGAACGCGCGCGACCTGGAAGCGGTTCTGAGTCACTTCGACGAGTCCGTGCGCTTCACCAGTCCCAAAGCGCTGGCGACGACGGGGCACGCGACTGTCGAGGGGCGCCGGGACCTTCGCGCCTACTGGGAAGCTCGATTGGGGCAGGTTCTCGCGCTGCGCTTCACGCTCGACCGGGTCTTGTGGGACGCAGAGCAACGGACGGCGACGATCCTGTACATCGCCGAGATCGACGGACAGCGGGTGCGCGCGTGCGAGATGTTCCGGCTCGGGGACTCGGGGCGGGCGGTGGAGGGCGAAGCCATGTATGGAGCCCCGGCGTAGCGTCTCCTTCTGGCAATGTGCCTCTAGGCAGAGGCGGAGAAGAGTCGGCTTGGTCCGGACTCCTCGCCGCCCACGGCGCCGACCCTTCTCCGCCTGCGCCCGGCCACCTCTCGCTTCTTGCGGGATACCTCTTTCGGCTCTAGGGGTGTCGAGAGAGCCTACGATTTCGCGCCGTCTAGCGTGCGGAACGGTCTCCGGTCGCGACGCTCGCGGCGCAGCAGCACGTAGGTCGCGCCGCTTCCCCCGTCGTAGGAGCGGGCGGACGAGAAGGCGAGCACGCGCCGGCCGAGCTCTCCACGGGTGAGCCAGCTCTTGAGGCGGTCTTTCAGCACCGGACGCTGATCCGGAGAGTTTCGACCGCGACCGTGCACCACCAGCACGCAACGCCGCCCGACCACCATCGAATGCAGCACGAACTCGCGCACCGCGTGCTTGGCTTCCTCTGCGGTCATGCCGTGGAGATCGAGGTGCGCTTGGTGCGCGAACTCCCCGGCGCGCAGCCGCCGCAGCACTCGCGGATCGAGGCCGACGACCATGCCTTCCACGTGCTCGTCGGTATCGCTGATGTCGAAGGACGCGACGCCGGCGACCAGATCGGCGAGCTCGGCGAGCGCCGCCGCGTCTTCGCGCACCTGACCCTTGGGCGAAGCTCGGGGTGGGACCGGAGCGGTGCGGTCTCGCGAGCTCGGCGGAATCGGTACCGCTCCCCGTACCGCGACGCGAAACAGCTCGTCGTCGTCCTCGGCGCGGGGAGGTGCCGGGGAGACGGGAGTGGTGGCGGCGGGTCGCGCCGCTCTCGGCGCCGGCTTGCCGCTCGCGGGCAACGGTCCAAGGCGCCGCCCGAGATCGCGAAACGGAGAGTTGAAGGGTTGGGCATCGTCGCCCCGCGGGTCGCGGCGTGCCATGGCCCCATGCTACGGCTACCGGCGCAAAAGACAAGAAACGCGCGATTCGCTACGCTGTCCGTGCGATGTACGAGCGCAAGGACCGTCTCTACCGCAAGGCGAAGGCGCAAGGGCTGCGGTCGCGGGCCGCGTTCAAGCTCGAGGACCTCGACCGCGGGTTGCTCGGCCGCGGCCACCGCGTCATCGATTTGGGCTGCTGGCCGGGCGGATGGCTGCAAGTCGCCTCGCGGCGCGTCGGCCCAGGGGGGCGGGTGGTCGGCATCGATACGAGGGCGATGGCGCCGCTCGGCCTGCCGAACGTCCGCGTGCTGCAAGGCGACGTCTGCCGGGACGACGTCATCGAAGATGCCGTCCACGAGCTCGGGGGCCTGGCCGACGTCGTGCTGTCGGACATGTCGCCGAGCTTGACCGGCATCCGCGACCGCGACGAAGCGCAGGCAAGCGAGCTCGTGCGCCGCGCGCTGGGGGTCGCGGAGCGGTCGCTTCGCCCGGGAGGAAGCTTCGTCTGCAAGATCTTCATGAACGGCGAGTATCGCGAGCTCCGTGACGCGGTTGCCCGTAGATTCGAGCACGTCTCGACCACCCGTTCCGAAGCGACTCGCAAGGGATCGGCCGAGCTCTATCTCGTCGCCCGCGGTCTCGTGCCCGCGGTCGACCGAATCAGCCCCGAATGAATTGTGACGTGTGGCTTGGAAGCGGAGCTGGCGAGT
>JBEVNX010000074.1:0-13759 GCA_040507895.1 Binatia bacterium
GAGAAGATCGGCCCGCCGATCGTGCGGCTCATTCCAGACCTGCCCGTGCCCGAGGCACTGCGTCTCCCGAGGCCTCGCGACATCGCCGCATCGACGTTCGAGTTCTGGCAGGAGCTCGGGAAGGCGCAAAGCGAGTTCACCCTGCGGGTTCTCGACGCCTTCGACCCGGCGGCGCACCGCGCCAAGCACTCCCGACACGCGAAGGCAGCGTGAAGTTTCGCGACCGGCTGGGAGCGATGCTCCCGGTCGGTCGCTTTCCGACGTCCGCGTCCGAATCTTGCCAGACTTTCCCGCCGGGCGCGCTATAAGCGGGCTGTGGAGCTAGACGATTCGGCCTGCTACCGCGCCCTCTTGACGCGTGACGCACGGTTCGACGGAAAGTTCTTCGTCGCCGTACGTACGACCGGAATCTATTGCCGGCCGATCTGCCCCGCACGCACCCCGAAACGCGAGAACGTCAGGTTCTACCGCTGCGCGGCCGCCGCCGAGGCGGCCGGCTTCCGCGCATGCCGGCGCTGCCACCCGGAAGCTTCACCCGGAACACCGGCGTGGAACGGTACGTCGGCCGTAGTGTCGCGGGCGCTGCGGTTGATCGAGGACGGCGCGCTCGACGAAGGCCGGAGCGGAACGCTCGCGGCGCGCGTCGGCCTCGGTGAGCGGCATCTCCGCCGCCTCTTCCAGCGCCATCTCGGAGTTTCGCCCGCGGAGATCGCCCAGGCTCGACGAACGCACTTTGCCCGGGCGCTGATCGACTGCAGTGCGCTACCGATGAGCAAGGTCGCCCTCGCCGCCGGCTTTCGCAGCATCCGGCAGTTCAATCATTCGATCCAGCAGGCTTTCGGCCGTTCTCCGCGCGAGCTTCGCCGCCTGCGACGCTCGCTGCCGGGCGACGCACCGCTGGTCGTGCGCCTTGCATATCGCCCGCCATTCGACTGGCGATCGCTCCTCGAGTTCCTTCGCCGGCGAGCGACTCCGGGGGTCGAGAGCATCGAAGGGGACACGTACCGGCGAACGTTCGAAAGCGAGGGCGTCGCGGGCACGCTCGCGGTCTCGGCGGTCGCAGGCCAAAACCGGGTCGAGCTCCGCGTCGAAAGCTCGTCGGTGCATGGGCTCGTGCGGGTCATCGAGCGGGTCAGGCGCATCTTCGATCTCAACGCCGACCCGGCGACGATCGAGGCAACACTTTCTCGAGATCCACGCTTGCGTCGCCTGGTGCGCTCGCGACCGGGCCTGCGGGTACCGGGCGCGTGGGACGGCTTCGAGCTCGCCGTGCGTGCGATCCTCGGCCAGCAGGTTTCTGTCGCCGCCGCGACGACGCTCGCGGGCAGGCTCGCGCAGCGATTCGGACGGCCGCTCGACCGACCCGCGGGAAGCTTGACGCACCTCTTCCCGACGGCCGCGGCGCTTTCTCACGGCGGCTTGCAAACGATCGGCCTCACGAAGGCTCGGGCCGAGACGATCCGCCGCCTGGCCGCGGCGGTCGCCGTGGGAGAGCTTCGCCTGGATTCTTCGCTCGGCCTCGACGAGGCCGTGAAGCGGCTGTCCGCGCTACCCGGAATCGGGGAGTGGACGGCGCAGTACGTCGCATTGCGTGCCTTCGGCGAGCCGGATGCCTTTCCCGCCGGCGACCTCGGCTTGCGGCGCGCGCTCGCCAACGGTTCCGGCATGCCTTCGACGTCGGCGCTCTCGCACCGGGCGGAATCCTGGCGGCCATGGCGAGGCTACGCCGCCGTGCACCTCTGGACGAGCGAAGGGTGATGGTGATCGAGACCGCGCGGCTCGACTCCCCGATCGGCGGCGTGCGCCTGGCGGTGCACGGGGAACGGCTCTGCGCGCTCGGCTTCGCGGAGCACTGGCCGCGTTTGGAGCATGCTCTCCGCCGCAGGTTCGTCGGCCTCGAGCTTCGCACCAGCGACGATCCGGCCGGCGTGGTCACTCGCCTTCGCGCCTACTTCGCCGGCGATGTCTCCGCGCTGGACTCCATCGCCGTGGACCTCGGGGGCACCGAGTTCCAGCGCAGGGTGTGGAGCAAGCTTCGCGAGATTCCCTGCGGTCGTACGCTGTCCTACCGCGACCTCGCCTCCGCGATCGGCGCGCCGAGCGCCGTGCGTGCGGTCGGCGCCGCGAACGGAGCGAATCCGGTGTCGATCGTGGTTCCCTGTCACCGCGTGATCGGGGCGAACGGAGATCTCGTTGGCTACGGCGGAGGAATCGAACGCAAGAGCTGGCTCCTGACGCACGAAGGAGCCCGGCTCCTGCCATAGCGGCGCGCCACTCCGCCGGCGATGGGCCGGCGCGTTCTCGATCTCGCGCCTAGGCGGGCTCCGGCGCAGGGCGGCGGCGATAGATGCTCACGCCGACCATCGTCATCACCATCTCGCCCGCCTGGTTGAAGACCTCGTATCGGATGCGCACGTGGCCGCGGTCAGGCTTGGAGCGAGACGGCACGACGTCGAGCACGGCGACCCTCGCCGTCAGTACATCGCCGGGCCGCACGGGCTTCGGCCAACGAATCTCGTCGATGCCAGGCGACCCGAGGGTGGCGCCGCCGGCGAGTACACGGTCCACAAAGAGCCGCATGAACATCGATGCCGTGTGCCAGCCGCTGGCGATCAGGCCCCCGAAGTTGGAAGCCTTCGCGGCGTTTTCGTCGACGTGAAACGGCTGTGGGTCGTAGCGGCGGGCGAACTCGACGATCTCTTCTTGGGTCACGGAGCGGCTGCCGAGCTCGATCACTTCCCCTACGACGAAGTCTTCCAGGAACGCGTATCGCTTCGTCATGGACTCCTGTCATGCACGGGATCACGCCTCGGTCAATCAATCTGACCGCCGATCGCTGCCGCCGCGGTGTTCTGCGAGAAGTGCATGTCACGGCCATCGACGGCGAACGTCAGCCCGGATGCTCCGACCACGATGCCCCGACCCGAGGGCAGCACGCTGAGACCGCGAATCCACGACAGCCTCCACTCTGCGGGCAACAAGACCCTCGTCCACGATTCTCCTGCGTCCTCGCTGACGAGCAGATTGCCGACGTCGCCGACCGCGTACCCCTTGCCCCCGCGAATCTCGATGTCGTAGAGCCCCGCGTTCTCCAGGGACTCCGGGGACCCGACCCTCTCGAGGCTCTCGACCTCGCCTTCTCCTCGTTGGACCTGCCAGGTGACGCCGCCATCGACGGTGCGTACGACGAGGCCGTCGATTCCGACAGCCCAGGCCTTGTCCTTCGAAACGGCGGCGAGCCCGAAAAGCGTCTTTTGCATGCCGACCTGTTGCCGGGCCCACGTCCTGCCGCCGTCGATCGTGCGCCGGATCGAGCCGAGCTCGCCAACCATCCAACCCGTATCGCGGTCTACGAAGTCGACCGCGTAGAGGATCCGGTCCTCTCCGAGCGAACGGTCCCGCCAGGTGACGCCACCGTTGGTGGTATGCAGCACCACACTCCAGTCCCCGACCGCCCACCCCTCCTGCGAATCGAGAAAGCGCACGTTGAAGAGATGCTTCGAGGTATTGCTCTGCTGCGCGACCCAGTGCGCGCCGCCGTCCGCCGTGTGAAGGATCGTGCCGCTCCTTCCGACCACCCAGCCGTTCTCGACATTCGCGAACGAGACGCCGTAGAGATGCTGCGTGGTCGGTGTGCCCTGTCCCAGCCAATGCTTGCCGCCGTCGATCGTGTGGTACACGGACCCGAAGGCGCCGACGGCCCAGCCCTCGTTAGCGTCCAGGAGCTGTGCATCGTAAAGGTCCTCTACGATTTGCGTGCGCGGCCGCGGCTCCTGCGCCTGGAGGGAGATCGAATCGAGACCGAGCGAAGACAAGGCCAGCAACGTCGGTAGGAACCAACGTCGCACGGTCTCAGCGCCCATCACTGGCTCTCGAAGGAAGCGTGCACCGATAGGTCGAACGATCGATTGATGTCAAACCAGTCTTCTGGTTGGCTCGGCTCTCGCAGCGACCATGGAGAATCCAGTGCATCCGTTTCGCTATCCCGGAGCCATAGATGCCGACGGGCACGTTCTCGAGCCTCCCGATCTCTGGGAGCGCTACATCGAGCGCGTCTACCGCGACCGAGCGCTGCGTATCCGCCGCGATCGAGACGGCCTCGAATACCTGGAGATCGGCGGTAGGCCGTCCGAGCGGTCGCGGCGCGGCTTTCCGGGAACGCTCGGCGGCATGGGCAAAGGGAGCCGAGACATCAAGCCCAGCCCGGAGCGCACGTACCTGGCCGGCGCCCCGTTCGGGTCGATGGACGCAGCCGAGCGCCTCGAGCTGCTCGACCGAGAGGGGCTGGTGGCCGCGGTGCTCTACCCGACACTGGCGATCCTTTGGGAGGCAGAGCTGGAGGACATCGCGCTTTCTCAGGCCTACACGCGTGCCTACAACCGTTGGATCGTCGACTTCTGTGCCTCGAGCCAAGGACGGCTCGTGCCGATCGCTCATCTCTCACTCGGCGATCCGCAGGCCGCCGCCCGCGAGCTGGAGCGCGCGGTTCGCGACGGCGCCCGCGGAGCGTTCGTGGCACCCTTCACGCTGACGCGCAAGCCGCACGGTCATCCCGACCACGACCCGGTGTTCGCCGCGGCCCAGGATCTGAACGTGGCGATCGCGATCCGCCCGACGTTCGAACCCTCGTGGGCGAACTCGCAGCGCTTCGCCGACGTGCGCCGCGCGCGCCTTTTCTTGAGCGTATCCGCGTCCGACGGCGTGCGACACGCGTTCACGATGCTGTTCGACTTCGGCGTCTTCGACCGCTTTCCGCGCCTCAAGATCGTCGTGCTCGAATCCGGTGGAGGCTGGATCGGATACTGGCTCGACCGGTTGGACGCCGTCTACGAAGCGACGTTCCTCGGCGAAAGCGTGCCGCTGGCCGAGAAGCCGAGCGCGTACTTCCGCCGCCAGTGCTGGATCTCCTGCGATCCCGACGAGCGCACGATCCCCGCGCTCGCCGACCTCCTGGGAGCGGATCGCTTCTTCTGGGCTTCGGACTTCCCCCACCCCGACCACACGGGAAGCTATCTTCAGGAGCTCGAGCGGCTCGCCGAGAAGCTCGGCGAGCCGGCGCGGCGCCGCCTGCTCGGCGAAAACGTGCGCGAGGTATACGGGATCGGCTCCTGAAGCGCCCTTCTCTCGTTGCTTCTCGTTGATTCGAGGTCGGCGCACGGGAAACCGGAAACGTGAAAAACCGTACGGCCGGTGGAGCCGGCTGAATGTCGCAGGCGGTGATCCGTCGTGTGCGATCTGCCGCGGAGCGGCGCGCGTATCTCTCGCTGGTGCGCGCGCCCTACGCAGACAACCCCTACTGGGTTCATCCCGATGTTCGCATCCTGAAGGGCCTGCTGCGCGGGAAGACTTGGCTCGCGACGCGCGCGGAATGGCAGGCGCTGCTCGCCGAAGAAGAGGAGCAGCCGGTCGCTTCTCTCATCGCGTTTCTCCACCGCAGCTTCGAGGAGAAGCACGGCCGGAGGATCGGCACGATCGGCTTCTTCGAGGCTCTCCCCGGTCACGAGGGCGCAGTCGACGCGCTCTTCCGGGAGGCGGAAGGCTGGCTCGCGTCGCGCGGCGCTACCCGCGTCTGGGGTCCGATGAACGGCCACATCCTGTACGGTTTCGGATGCCTCGAGAACCGCTACGCCGAGCGGCCGCTCGTCGGCACACCGTACAACCCTCCCGAGTACCCCGGCTACTGGTGGCGTCAGGCTTACCGCCCCGCGCCGAGCTTCTATTCCTACCACATCGATCTCACGAGCGAGCGAAGCCGTGCCGCGATCGACCGAGCGCTCGACAATCCCCGCCTCGAGCAAGAGCCGGTGATCACGCTCCGCCACGCCGACCTCGGCGCCTGGCGAAGAGAGCTCGAGATCTTCTGCGATCTGCACAATTCCGCCTTCGCCGACAATTGGGGCAACGCGCCGCTCTCGCACGCCGAGATCCGGGAGCTTCTCGGCCCCGCGCGCTCCGCGGCCGATCGCGAGCTCTTTTGGATTGCGGAGATGGGCGGCAAAGCCGTCGGCCTCGTGCTTTGCATGCCGGATCTCAACGAGGTGTTCGCAAAAGCCGCCGCGGCACCGGAGAGCCTGCGCGGGAGCTTGGCTCTCCTTCGCCATCGGCGCCGCATCACGCGCGGGGGCCTCCTTGTCCTTGGCGTGCTCCGCGAGGCCCGCGGGCGTGGCCTTGGCCAGGCTCTCGCCGCCCGCGCTCTCAAGCGCATGATCGCGCGCGGCATGACCGATGTGGAGTACTGCCTCGTGCTTGAGAACAACGCCGCTTCCCAGCTCATTGCTCGTCGTTTGGGCGCCGAACAGACCAAGAGGTACTTGATGTTCGAGAAGCTCCTCGGCTGAGGGTACCTTCGTTCCCGGCTGGGGCCCGCGCCGGGCGCTTGCCCCGGGCCGCCCCCTCACGATAGAAAGAGCCTCAGGGGGTAGCCACGTCGCCGGGCACAGGCCGGCTCGTGGACGACTCGGCGATTCGGCAAGCCGGCGAAGCCCTAGCGCCGCCGGACTGCAGAGGATGCGCAGCACGCCAAGGTTCGCGCACGGGCGCGTGCTACGGCGATTGGCGAAACAAGGAGAGATCTTCATCATCGGCGTCGGCGGGGGAATCTTCACGCTTCGGAGGCCGGCCAGGCGGCTCGGAAAGCCGCACGCCGACGCCGGCCGCCTAGGCGCTTTGAGCTGGGGCGCTCCAGGGCTCGGACGCGAGCCGGCGTGAGGTTGAAAGGCCTCGCGATGAAGCGACGAAGCAGCCGTTCGCGGCCGATGTGACGATGATCGATCAGGAACAGAAGACCCTCGGGGCCGAATCTTCTGCGGGACCGAGCCCGGATTCACAGACCCCGCCGAGCGGCGCAACGCCACGTTCCGGCCGCGAACCGGGGCCCGGGGAGGGCCATCATCGCAGGCGACGCCGACGTCGTCGACGGCATCACTACGGCCACGATGCGAGCGGGGCAGCGCTGGCGACGGTGCCTGCGCCGTCGGCGTCGCGCGTGTCGAGTGAAATCGACGTCGCCGCCCGCCGCCTCGGTATCCAGCAACTCTATCCCGAGCAGCAGCGGGTCATCGAGGCGGCGCTCGCGGGGCGCGAGGTGCTGGTCGTGCTCCCGACCGGCTTCGGCAAGTCGGCTTGCTATCAGATTCCATCGATGGTGCTGCCGAAGCCGGTGGTACTGATCTCGCCGCTGCTGGCGTTGCTGCGCGATCAGCACGAAAAGCTCCTCAAACGCGACATCCCGTGCGTCCGTCTGGACGGGACCGTGAGGGGCAAACATCGCCGCGAGGCTCTGGACACGGTTGCCTCCGGCGGCTCGCTGCTCGTCATGACGACTCCCGAGACGCTCGGCTCTGCGGAGGCCGCGGACGCGCTTCGTAAGTCTGGCATCAGTCTCGCCGCCATCGACGAAGCACACTGTATCTCTGCGTGGGGCCACGACTTCCGGCCGGCATACCTACAGATCGGCGAGCGGCTGCGCGAGCTCGGCGCGCCGCCGATCATGGGACTCACGGCGACCGCCACCGAGAACGTACGCGAGGACATCGTCCGCTTCCTCCGGCTCAGCGACCCGGACGTCGTTGCCGCTTCACCGCATCGCGCGAACCTCGCCTTCGAAGTGCTCGAGAGCCGCTCCGAAGCCCGGCTGCGCGCGCTCATGCGCTTTGCCAAGCGGTTGCGGCGGCCGGGCATCATCTATTGCTCGACGACCCGCGAGGTCGACAACGTCTACATGGCGCTGCAGATGCTGCGGATCCCCGCCCACCGCTACCACGGCAAGATGACTGGGACTGACCGAAATCAGGAACAGGAGATGTACATGAAGGCGGGCAGGCGCACCGTAATGGTAGCCACCAGCGCTTTCGGCCTCGGCATCGACAAGCCTGACATTCGCTACATCGTGCACTACCAGGCGCCCGCCTCGCTCGAGCAGTACGTTCAGGAGGCCGGGCGAGCTGGTCGCGACGGCAACAAGGCGAATTGCATCCTGCTTTATGATCCGGACGACCGTGGCATCCACGAGTCGTTGCTCGCCAAGAGCCGGGTCCGGCCGGAGCAACTCTACCGGCTCGGTACCGCGCTCGCTGCCTGGAAGGGTGAAGGCCGCACGCCGGACCTCGATGCGCTAGCGCTTTCCGCGCAGCTTTCGAGCCGCGTCACCGAAGCGCTGCTCGCGGTTCTCGAGGAAGCCGGCTTGGTCTCGCTCGCCGACGGCGGCGTGATCCAGATCCTCGCGCCGGCGGAGTCAATCAAGGGGCAATCGAGTAGCCTCGCCGGACAGTTCGAGACTTTGCGCACCCAGGACGGTCGCCGGCTCGACCGCATCGGCGAGTACGCGGCGAGCCAGGAATGTCGAGCGGTTTTCCTGCGCCGCTATTTCGGGGAAGAGGACGGAAGCGTCTGCGGCCTCTGCGACATCTGTCGAGGCAGGCCGGAGCGTCCGGAGAGTTTCTGGGAACCGATCGCTCAACCGGAGCACCGTAGGAAGCGCAAGCGCCGCCGCCGCGGCCGGCGGCGGGCCACGGGACCGGTACGCCCGCCGGGGCCGCTGGTGCCACCGGCGGCCGGACCTCGAGCGGAAGCTCCGGAGCAATCGGACGTCCCGGAAACCACGGGCGAGGCGCTCGGCTGGGGCGAGGGCGACGGCGACTAGTGACCCACTCTAGGGCATCAGCAACAGGTGGTGGAACGCGACCACGACCAACGCGTGGTTGATCGCACCCTCGCGGATGAGAGCGGGAATTTCGTCTAGCGGCACCAGTACGACTTCGGTCTCCTCGGTGGAGTCGAAGGAAACGGCACTTCGCAATTCGACGTTCCGCGCGAGAAACGTATGGCAGCGGTTTGCCTGTATCGCCGGATTCGGATGGATGACCCCGAGCGCGACGACGTCTTCGCTGTCGTAGCCGGTCTCCTCTCGCATCTCGCGGCGGGCCGCTTCCAACGGTGAGGGGTCTTCGGCGTCGACCATTCCACCGGGTATCTCGAGCGTGAACTCATCGATGCCGTGGCGATACTGATGGATCATCACCACCTGTCGAGCCGCCGTGAGCGGAACGATGTTCACCCAGTCGGGCGACTCGAGCACGTAGAAATCGTGAAGCTCGCCGGTGCGCGGCGATCGGCGCCGACGCTCGGTGACCGAGAATAACCGGCAATCGTAGACGGCGGAGGCGTCGAGCGTCTCCCAGGGACGCAGGGTTTCGGGCTTGCGGCTCATCCGGCCACGATAGCAGACGGCGTACCGGCGATCAGCGGCCAGATCGACATGCTGCACGGGCCGAGCGGGCACCCGCGAGGTTCGCCGAAGCGATGCACGCGCACGTCACCGACGCCGCCTTCCGACGGCGACGTACGCGATGGCGCGTCCCAGTCTCGGCCAAAAGCTCGGCGGGCTCCTGTCTATGCGGCCCAGACGCTTCGCGCCCGCGTGAGCGGGGCTCCATCGGCCGCCAGCAGGATCTCGACGGCGGTCTCGGTGGCCGATTCACGCGATTCGACGAGCCAGCAGCGGCAAATCAGCCGATCGCCCGCCCGGGCCTCGGCGAGGTATTCGAGGTCGTGGCGGACGGGCCGCAGCGTGCTACCGACTGCCGTCCTCTCGACCTCCTCCACGTAGCCGAAGTACCGAGCGTTGTTCACGTGGCCGAGCGAGTCGACGTCCTCGGGCGTGACCACCCGCGTGAGCGATGCCGCTCCGGCGGGAGGGAGTGGCAGCGCGAGCGGCGCACGCGGCAGAGCCGGAGGGTGATCGCCGGGAACGAACGCGCGCATCATCGCATCGGGGATCCGTCGAGGGCGCCCGCTCGCGCGGTCGACGTAGACCCAGTCCGTGTGCGCCGTCAGCGCAGCGACTGGGCGCGGCGACACGTGCACCTCGTACTCGCGGCGCGAGCGCACGCGGCGAAAGTCGGTGACCCACGTCGTGATCTCAAGGTCGGCGGCGCATGGCAACGGCGCGCCGCACTCGATCGTGGTGCGACGGATCACCCAGGCGTGTTTTCCCGCCCATACCATCGTGACGGATACCCCGCTTCGGCGGATGCAAGGGTCGCGGCCTCCTCGAGCAAGCTGGCATAGGCCGAGAACCCCTCGCCGGTCGCCGAGAGCCGGAGCCGCCACCGGGTGACGCGCGCCATCACCCGTCCGCGGCGCGCACCGTCAACAGCACCGCTTCCGGTCGCGCGACCATGCGCCACGGCACGCCGGACGCTCCGATGCCGCGCGACACCACGATGGTGCTCGAGCCGAACGTCATCACGCCTTCGTCCAGGCAGAAACGGCTCTGCCGCACGAGCGGCGGCCAGCCGGGAAGGCGAATCTGTCCTCCGTGAGTGTGCCCGGAAAGCACGAGGCCGATCCCGCGGCGCTCCGCATCGTAAAAGGCATCGGGATTGTGCGCGAGCAGCAGGTGGGGCGGCCCCGCGGGCGCGAGCAGACGATCCCAATCGGGCTCACCGAGCACCACATCGTCGAGGCCGCCGAGCACGAAACTCGACCCTCCGAACTCCAGCCGAACGGCGTGATTGCGAAGCGTACGGATGCCGATCGACGCGAGCTGCTCCACCACGTGCCCCGGATCGGGCGTGAAGTACTCGTGGTTCCCCATGCAGAACCACGCGCCGAGCGGAGCGCTCGTCAATGGCGCGAAGCAGTCGAGGAAGGGATCCAAATCGTGGCCGGATCCGCTCACCACGTCTCCGCCAACGGCTACGAGATCGGGCTCGAGCCGCATCAGCTCCGCCAGCACGGCGCCGAGAACTTCAGGCCGCAGAAACGGTCCGGCGTGGATGTCGGTCAGAAGCAACACGCGGAGCTCTGCCATCGCCTGCGGCCATGGCCGGGGTTGGATCGTCGCCTCCGCGATGCCGAGCCGGCGGGGAAGCTGCCAGCTATATGGGTTCCAGATACCGAAGAAGTGCGGAAACACGTATCGCGAGGCGAAGCGATCGATCACGCGTTCGATTCGCTTGAAAACGCCGTGATTGGGATTCAGCCAGCGACGCTCTCGTCCGGTCATGCGCCGCGCCGGGGCGAGATCGTATCGAGGAAAGCAAACGGGTGCGGTGACGCGTTTCCTCGTTCCCGCGGGTCCGAGGCGCGATGCCAACGCGTTGCTCATGGCGCGACCTCTTCGATTGCCTTCCGGAGGATCTCCAGTCCGCGGTCGATCTCCGCCTCGGTGATCACCAGCGGCGGCGCCAAGCGGATCACGCGGTCGCGGTGAAGCGTCCAGTTGAGCACCAGGCCGCGCGTGAAGCAGCCTTCGGCCAGACGCCGCGTGCGCTCCGCGTCGTCGAGCTCGATCCCGACCAAGAGGCCGAGCCCCCGCACGTCCACGAGATGCCCGTTCCACGGCAGCGCTCGCAGCTCGGCGCGCAGCCGCTCGCCGAGTGCCTCCGCGCGCTCCCACAAGCGCTCGCGCTCGAGGACCCGGAGAGCGGCTAAGCCCGCGGAGCACGATACGGGGTGACCCCCGAACGTGGTGACGTGCCCGAGCGGCGGGTCCGTCGCGAGCGTGGAGAGGATCTCGGGCGACGAAACGAACGCTCCGAGCGGCATGCCACCGCCGAGAGCCTTGGCCAGCACCAGCACGTCGGGCACGACGCCGAAGCGCTCGAAGGCGAAGCGGCGACCGATTCGCCCGAACCCGGTGAGCACCTCGTCGAACACCAGCAATGCCCCCCTCTCGGAAGTACGGCGCCGCAGCGCCTCGAGATAGCCCGCCGGAGGGATGCGTACGCCGCCCTCGCCTTGCACAGGCTCGATCACCACCGCCGCCGTCTCACGGTCGATCGCGCCGAGCGCGGAAGTTTCTCCGAAGGGCAAGCGCACCACGTGCGGGAGCAATGGCTCGAAAGGGTCGCGATAGACCGGGTTGCCGCCGAGGGATAGAGCGCCCGCCGTATCGCCGTGAAACGCGCCGTCGAAAGCGACGAGCTTCACTCGCCCGGTATGCTTGCGCGCCGTCTTGATCGTTCCCTCGATGGCCTCGGCGCCGCTGTTCGTGAAGTACGCCATCGACAGCGAAGGCGGCAGCCGTGCGGCCAGCTGCGAGGCCAACTCGACCTGGGGCGCTTGCACGTATTCGCCATAGACCATCGCGTGGAGGTAGCGGCCGGCCTGCTCGCGCACGGCAGCTACGACCTCGGGATGCGCGTGTCCGACGTTCGCCACGCCGATGCCCGCGAGGAAATCGAGATACCGCCGGCCCGCGACGTCGATCACCGTCGAGCCCTCCGCGCGCGCGATCTCGAGCGCCAGCGGTGACGGCGACGTCTGTGCCACGTGGCGGTGAAACGCTTCGACCGAGGTCATCGACTCTCGAACAACCGGCAAACCGCCGGGCGCAGCAGTATGACGATCGCCATCACGGGAAAGATGATGTCCCACACGTCGCCGGCAGCGAGCAGGCGGAGCTTCATGGCGATCGCCAGCGCCGGCAGCTCGCGACCGGCGCCGATCGTGAAGTCGGCCACGTTGTAGAGCACTCTCACGACGAGGGAGAGCACGCAGAGGCCGAGCACGGCGCCGCGCGCTCGCGACTCGAAGCCGCGGAGTCGGCGCGCGCTCGTCAGTAGCAGGGTGTAGAAGAGCACTTGCGGGATCCAGTAGATCGTGCGGCTCGCGTCGGGATCGCTTCCGCCCGCTGCGACCAGCGCGGAGACGTAGGTGAGCGAGCCTGTCGCGATCTTGACGACCGATAAAATGGCCAGCATCAACGCCAGCAGGCGTAGTTCCGCGCGCGCTCCCTCTTCACCCGGCTCGGTTCGCTCGGCTCCGCTCATGCGATGCCCTCGGCGCGGATGCCCGCCATCGGCTCCAAACCACCTTGCCGCCAGGCAAGATCCGGGATTTGCATGGCGCCGAGCGGCGCGAGGCGCGGAACACCGAGCGCCGACACCGCGCGAAGCGAGCCCTCGTCGGGCCACGGAGCCATACCGACCGATTCGATGCGCGGCAACCACTCGCCGAGCGCGGAGCGCAGATCCGCCAGCGACTCGAGATGGCGGACGAAGATCGTTCGGTGGAGCGGGCTCGGCCGCAAGCCGGGCGTCGGGTCGTCGACGATCGTCCAGCTGCCGGCGCCCGCGCCGCCGTACACCGCTACGGCTTCCCCCCGGATCCCCCGCCACTCGTACTCGTCGCGCAGGCGGCGGATTGCCAGCGCTTGGGCCTCCGGCAGGAAGCCGGGCGGCCAGCGGCGCTCCGCAGCTGCGAGCGCGCGCCACAGCGCCTCGATGAATTGCCCGCGCTCCCCCGGCGTGCCCGCCACCGTGAAGAGCGATTGCGGCGACAGGCAGCCGAGCTGGTCGTAGAAGGCCACGTCCATCGCCGCGGCCTCGGCGATCTCCGCGAGGTCGTGCTCCCCATCGAGCCGCACGAGACCGATGCTCAGCTTGTGGCGATGACCGACGAACCGCTTCGGTCCTCGAGCGGCGAGCGACTCGATCGCACCGTCCGAGCCGTAAGCGATCAGCGAGTCGATGCCTCGGAGAAATTCCTCTTCGCACGGCGCGGACCCGCCCTCCCACCAAGTGACGGCGAGCGCGGATGCCAACGACGGGTCGGCGCCTGCCAGCGCTTCGGCGAAGAGCACGGCGAGAAGCGGTTCTCCGGAGGCGCTCTTGACGATGCACGGCGCGCCGGCGGCGAGCGCGAGCGACGCTTTGGCGAGTGCCACGCCGGGGATGTTGCCGGCGGCGACGATGCCGAGAAGGGCCACGCAAGAGCGCGGTCCATCCGCGATCCGCGCCAGTACCGCGATGTC
>JBEVNX010000091.1:0-52553 GCA_040507895.1 Binatia bacterium
AAGAAGAGCGGCAGAATGGGGAAGAAGCAGCTGCAACGCGCTGACCGGTTGAAACGAGTAGTGCGCGACATGATCGAATGGTAGGGAAGCGGCGCGCGAAGATTGCTCAAGGTACTCGAGCGTCGGCAGGAGCTGCACAGCGCAGAGGGCGGCGGTCACCATGCCCGCAAGAGTCAGGTAGCCGAAGAGCCGCGCTGTCTCGCGCCATGTCCTGCGGCTAGCGCATACGGTCCAAGCCACGATTGCGAACAACGTGAGCAGCAGGTTCTCGGGAGACCCGCCCAGAAGCTCCACGCTCAGAGCGAGAACCAGCCAGAGGAAGTCGCTCGCCCGACTGTTCGTCGCGAAGCGGCTCCAGCAGAACAGGACCCAGGGCGCCCATGCGGCTGCCTGCAGATGGTTCGTCAGATTGAGCAGCGAGACCAGGTAGCCGCCGAGCGTGAACACCGCAGCCCCCGTTGCCGCAGGAATCCCGGTCATTCCCCGAGCACGCAGCCACACCCACGCGCCCGAAAGTGCGATGAGGTAGTGGGCGAACAAGAACAGGTTGAATCCCAGGGGAAGAGGCAGCAGCAGCAATAGGCTCGGTGGATAGAAGACTCCGCTTTGCAGGTTCGCCAGGTACGGAGTGCCCATCAGCAGCAGGGGATTCCAAAGGGGGATCTCACCCTGCAGCAAGCGCTCGTGGAGGAAATGCTTCAGCGGCCAGGTAAAGAACAGAAGGTCGCGGTAGGTCGGGATGTTCCGGGGGGAGAGCAGGGACGAGAAGGTTACGCTCGTCGCGACCACCAGGGCCACGATCCCGAGAGTCGCCTCGCTCCAGACCCAGCCTGCCAGCGCGCCTAAGAATGTCCGACAAGACTGGGGGTCGGACACCTCGCGATCGGGGCTCACTGCGCGCGAGGTGTCTCGAGCACTATCTACAAACTGCGTGCCCATCGCGCCCTCCGCAGCCGCAAAGGGGATCGGTACCGGAGCGAACCTGGGCCAAAGGCCCTAGTCTCCGCCCCTGAACTCGCCCTCCCCATGCCCCGTCAATTGCGTTGTACAGAACTCTTCGGCGGCATGTCCAGGCGCGGCGAGCTGGCAAAAAGGAAGGAGGGAGGTCGAGATGACCTCCCTCCTTAGACAGCTAGGTTCCGAGAACCGCGAAGTAGAGGAACTCGATCAGCTTCCCGCGGTGATCTGACCCGTGGTCGAGTCGAAGCTCCACGTGCCCGTTCCGCCCGTCGGGTTGGCCGTCATCGAATAGGCAGTCTGGTTCGCGGTGACGACCGCATCGGCCACGGCGGAGCTTTGCCGGAATCCATACGTCTTGAGGCTGGTCATGGTCGCATTGGTATAAGTATTGTTGTTCGACCCGTAGTACGCCTCCATGGCGGTGGCCATGTTGTGGAGGTCCGACTTCGCCTTGGAGTCGGCCGCCTGCTGCTTGTAGGTGGCATACTGCGGAATCGCGATTGCCGCGAGAATTCCGATGATCGCCACGACCACCAGCAGCTCAATCAATGTGAAACCCTGCTTCCCTCTCATTTCTCTGTTCTCCCTTTCTTGGCAGACCTGTTCTCGGCCTTTGCCATCTCGTTTTTCGTTGTTCTCGTTCGTGCAATCGTGGGACCACTTCTCACAGCTGCCGACCGGAAGGCATGAGAAGCAGTAAAACCCAGCATTTCCAGTCATTTACGGCGCCGCTTTACCACAGCATGTCCCTCGATGGGAAGCAGGCTCAGGGCGAAAAATGGTCATACCGCCGCCTTTTTGACATTTCTCGTCATAGAGCCCTGTCAATCTCGTACTTCGATGTCTCCAAACCCATACTTGCTGAGCCGATGCCGGAGCGACCGATAGTTAATGCCGAGAATTTCAGCAGCTTTTTTGCGGACTCCACCAGCTCTTCGAAGCGCTTCCTCCAGGAGACGCTTCTCGATCGCCTCGAGCTCTGCGTCGAGGTTGGAGGATCCTCCCTGCATCCAATCGACCTCGGGGCCGGTGACCAGGTTGCGTGCCGTTGGAGCGCCGGAGCCGGGCGCTCCATTGCGCATGTCTAGAGGGAGGTCATCCTCCCTGATGATGTCGGATTCTGCCAACGCCACGGCGTGCTCGATGATGTTCTCGAGCTCACGGATGTTCCCCGGGAAAGAGTGCGCGAACAATCGGCGCATGGCACTGGGTGATAACTTGCATGTAGGACGATGGAGCGACTCCGCAAAACGCGCCAGAAAGTGGTCCACGAGCACAGGAAGGTCGTCCGTCCGCTCGCGAAGCGGGGGCAGCTCCAGCCGGATCACGTTGAGCCGGTAGAAGAGATCCTCGCGGAAGCTTCCGGCCGCAACTTCCGCCTCGAGATCGCGGTTCGTGGCGGCGACGATGCGCACGTCGACGGCCACTAGAGCCTGTCCACCGACCGGCGTGAACGATCGCTCCTGCAGAACGCGGAGCAATTTCACCTGCAGCGCCAGCGGTAGATCGCCGACCTCGTCGAGGAAGATCGACCCGCCGTCGGCCGTTCGGAAAAGCCCGCGGCGATCCGAAACCGCACCCGTGAATGCCCCGCGAACGTGGCCGAAGAGCTCGCTCTCGATGAGATTCGCTGGGATCGCCGCGCAATTCACGACGACCATGGGCTTGTTGCGCCGCGCGCTCAAAGAATGGATCGCGCGGGCGGCGAGCTCCTTGCCGGTGCCGCTCTCACCGGTAATCAGCACGGTCGATTCCGTCGGCGCGATCTTGTGGATCAACTCGACGATGTGTTGCATGCGCTGGCTGTGGCCGAGGAATCCGACGATTTGTGGAGCATTGGCACGTCGTTGTGCCTCCTCCGGCGTAGGCTCGGGCTCGGTTTCCGGAGAGAGCCTCTTCAGCGCAGTGACATCTTGCAGAATGAACAACGAACCGATCACGTTCTTGTACGTGTCGCTGAGTGGCGCACTCGTGCAGCGTAGGATCTGCTCCTCACCGTCCGTCTGGGCGCGGTAGGAGACCTCCATCGGGATCGGGCCGAGATCGAGCGGCCGCTTGGCGCCGACCGACGGTCGCAACACGGGGAACACCTCGGAGATGCGACGTCCGATCAGGTCGTTGGAGGCGCGACCGATGATGGTGTCCACGGCCTGGCTCGCCGAGCGGATGACGCCATCGGCATCGGTCGTCAGCACGCCACTTTCCAGGTTCTGAATGAGCACGCGCTGCAATGTGTCGATCCGCTGGAGGTTCTCCTCCGACTCTCGCAGCGCTTCCTGGGTGCGCTCGACGCGTTCCACGAGCACCGAAGAGAGAAACGCGATGGAAAAGAAAGACACGATGTTGGCGGCGATGTGATAGACGAGTCCGAGCCCCGGTTGTGGTGTCGGGGCCTCGATGCCGAGCGCAGCCGGCAGAGCGTGGTAGTACACGAGGTTCATCAGCACGCCGTAGGTGATCGACGACAGTGCCGCGGCGACGTATGCCCCGTGACGGCGCAGCACGAAGGCCGCGCCCATGATGGCGAGGTTGTACCAGACGGCCATCGGGCTCATCAGTGAGCCGGTCAGCAGCACGGCGGCGGAATTGAGGACGATGTCGCAGATGACCTGCGCCAGAGCGAAGCCGTGCAGCTGCTCGATGCGGGATACGGCGTAGGCCGACGCGAGCGATACGGCGTACGCAAACACGATCAGCGACGTGATCCCTCGGAGCGGAGCGTTCGGCTCCGAGAGGTCGCTCGCGGCCAGAGCGCCGAGGAAGACGGTGACGATCAGGACCCGCGCGAACTGCCAGACCCGGAGCCGGGTACGCAACGCTTGCGGGTCGAGATCCCTGCCGCCTGAATCCATCCCCCTACTGGCTGATGACGGCGCCCAGCTGGAAGATCGGCAGATACATCGAGATCACGAGGCCACCGATCACGACGCCCAGAAAGACGATCACGATCGGCTCCATCAACGCCGTCAGGTTGGCGATCGCGTTGTCGACCTCTTCCTCGTAGAACTCGGCGATTTTACTGAGCATGGCGTCCAGCGCGCCGGTCGTCTCTCCGACGGCGATCATCTGACAGACCATCGGGGGAAACACCTTGCTCTGGGTGAGCGGATCGGCGATCGTTTTGCCCTCGGAGATCGAGATCCGAGTCGCGAGGACGGCCTTTTCCACGACGCGGTTGCCCGCAGTGCGCGCGGTGATCGCCAGCGCATCGAGGATCGGCACGCCCGAGGAGATCAGAGTGCCAAGCGTGCGCGTGAAGCGCGCGACCGCCGACTTGCGGAATAGGTCGCCGAAGATCGGCAAGCGGAGCAGGAAGCCGTCGATGGCGAGCCGCCCTTGCTCGGTTCGCCAGAGCCACATGATGAGCACGACGATACCCATCACGATGGCGCCGATGAACGGGAGATTGCGCACGGTGAAGTTGCTCAAACTGATGACGAACTGCGTCGGCGCCGGCAGGGCCTGTCCGAAGCTCGAGAACAGCTCGGCGAACACCGGGATCACGTAGACGAGCAGGATCGCGGTGACTGCGATCGCCACCGTTACGATCGAGGCGGGATAGATCATCGCGCCCTTGATCTTCGCCCTCAGCCGCGCCGCCTTCTCCATGTAGACGGCGAGCCGGTTCATGATGTTGTCCAGAATGCCGCCGACCTCTCCGGCCGCCACCATGTTGATGTAGAGCTCGTCGAAGAGCTTCGGGTGCTTGCGCAGCGCCTCGTTGAACGACGCGCCGGCTTCGACGTCGTCCTTGATCTGCTGAATCGCCCGGCGCATGGGCTTGACCGTCGCCTGCGCCTGCAGGATGTCGAGACACTGCACGATCGGCAGGCCGGCGTCGATCATGGTTGCGAACTGCCGCGTGAAGACCACGATGTCTCGGGTCTTGACCCTCTCGTCGAGACCCGGGATGGAGATCTGTCGATCGAGCCCCTTGCCCTTCTCCTTGATCTTGGCCGGCAGCGGCTGAATACGCTGCGTGCGCAGCCGCACGATCACCGCATCGCGAGTGGCGGCCTCCATCTCTCCCCGCATGACCTCGCCCTTCGGCGAGATACCCTCCCAACGAAACACTGCCATGGCTATCGCCTCTCTTGCAGAATTTACTGCCTGTCACCCGCCCGCGGTCAGCGGCGGAGCTGTCTCGGAGCGACCGGAGCGCCGGTCAGCATCGTGTGGAGCTCGTCCGGCTCGGTCGCGTATCCCATCGCGTTCTCGAACGTGATCAGCCGACGCTGGTACAGGTCGAGCAGCGATTGGCTCATCGTCTGCATACCGTGCTTCGCCTGCCCGACTTGCATCTGCGAGTAGACCTGGTGGACCTTTTGCTCGCGGATCAGGTTGCGGATCGCGGCGTTCGGAATCATGATCTCGCAGCAGAGCACCCGCCCCTTGCCGTCCATCCGCGGGATGAGTTGCTGCGAAATCACGCCTTCCAACACGACCGAGAGCTGCGCGCGGACCTGCGACTGCTGGTACGGTGGGAAGACGTCGATCACGCGGTTGATCGTCTGCACGGCCGAGTTCGTGTGCAGGGTCGAGAACACGAGGTGACCGGTCTCGGCGACCACCAGCGCAGTCTCGATCGTTTCGAGATCACGCATTTCTCCGATCAGCACAATGTCTGGGTCCTGGCGCAGTACGTGGCGGAGGGCGTTGGTGAAGCCCTTGGTGTCGGCGAAGACTTCGCGCTGATTCACCAGGCAGCGCTTGCTGTCATGCACGAACTCGATCGGGTCCTCGACGGTGACGACGTGCTCGCGCCGCTCCATGTTCACCTTGTCGACCATGGAAGCGAGGGTCGTCGTTTTACCGCTACCGGTCGGCCCGGTGACGAGCACGAGCCCGCGTGGCTGCTTGCAGAGCTCATTGACGATCGGGGGGAGTCCCAGCTCTTGGAAGCTCTGGATCTTGTACGGCACCGCGCGGAACGCGCCACCCACTGACCCCTTCTGAAGAAACAAGTTGCCGCGGAAGCGCGCGAGTCCACGCACCGCGAACGAGAAATCGAGCTCCAAATCCTCTTCGTAACGGTGTTTTTGGGACTCGGTCAGGAGGCTGTAGGTGAGGTTTTTTGTGTCCGTGGCCGTCAACGGGGGATGGGGCAGCGGAGACAGCTCACCGTGTACGCGCACGAGGGGCGGGTTGTTGACCGCGATGTGCAGGTCCGAAGCCCCTTTCTCGATCATGATCTTCAGGAATTCTTGGATGTCCGCCATGGTGTCAAACTCCCCGCTCGAATCCGCCCCTAATTGTACATCAGGCCCCGCTCAGTCCGAAATGGTGACGCGGACGATCTCCTCGATCGTGGTGGCGCCCTCCCGGACCTTGGCCAGGCCCGATTGCCGCAGCGTCTTCATGCCGAGCGAGATGGCTTTACGCTTGATCTCGAGCGCCGAGGCTCCCACGAGGACGGCTTCGCGGATCTCCTCGCGCATCGGCAGCACCTCGTAGAGGGCGATGCGGCCCCTGAAGCCCGTCATGCTGCAGTCTTCGCAACCGGCGCCGTGGAAAAACTGTAAATCGTCGATCTCCGCAGGATCGAAGCCGACCTCGAGCAGGGCCTCTCGCGGATATTCCATCTCCGTCTTGCAGCGTGAACACAACACCCGCGCCAACCGCTGGGCGAGGATCAGGTTCAGCGACGAGGAGACGAGGAAGGGCTCCACGCCCATGTTGAGAAGCCGGTTGATGGTCGACGGGGCATCGTTGGTGTGCAGTGTGGACAGCACAAGATGGCCCGTGAGCGCGGCCTTGATGGCGATCTCGGCGGTCTCGAAATCACGTACCTCGCCGACCATGATGACGTCGGGATCCTGGCGAAGGAACGAGCGCAGAGCCGCCGCGAAGCTCAATCCGATGTCGTCGTGAATCTGCACCTGGTTGATGCCGACGAGGTTGTACTCGACCGGGTCTTCCACCGTGGAGATGTTGTCGGTGATGCGATTGAGCTCGGATAGCGCCGAGTAGAGGGTCGTGGTCTTGCCGCTGCCGGTCGGTCCGGTGACGAGCACCATGCCGTACGGACGCGAGATCGCGTCCTTGAAATGGGCCAGCGCCGACTCCTCGAAGCCGAGCTTCGTCATGTCGAGCTGCAAGCTCGTCTTGTCGAGGAGACGGAGCACGACCTTCTCCCCGAAGATCGTCGGGATCACCGACACCCGGAAATCCATCTCTTTCGCGCTGGGGAGGCGCAGCTTGATGCGGCCGTCCTGCGGCAGGCGACGCTCAGCGATGTCCAGAGCCGCCATGATCTTCAGCCGCGAGATCAGTGGATTCTTCAGCTTGAGCGGCGGCTTCATGATTTCGTAGAGCACGCCGTCGATGCGAAAGCGCACGCGCAGCATCTTCTCGAACGGCTCCATGTGGATGTCGCTCGCGCGCTTGCGGATCGCGTCCGTCATGAGCGCGTTCACCAGCTTGACGACGGGCGCCTCCTCGGTGGCGCGCTCGAGCTCCTTCAGATCGATCTCTTGGTCGTCGCGCACGACCTCGACGTCTTGACTCTCGATCTGCGTCAAAACGTCCTGAATCGCGCTACCGCCCTCGTAGAAATGATCGATCGCCTTGCGCAGCGAAGCGAGCTTCGAGAGCACGACCCGGACGTCGTAGCCGGTGAGAAACTTCACCTCGTTGATGCCGACGAGGTTCGAGGGATCGACCATCGCCACGGTCAGCGTCGATCCCGCGAGATTGAGCGGCATGAGCTGGTGTTTCACGGCCAAGGACATCGGCATGAGCTGAAGAACGTCCGCGCCGATCTCGAGGCTCATGGGATCGACGATCGGCAGCCGGTACTCCTTCTGCAGATGGGAGACGAGCTGGTCCTCCGTGAGGAAGCCGAGGCGCACGAGATGCGCGGCGAGAATGCCGCCCTGCTGCTGCTGCTCGGTGACCGCCTTGACAAGCTGATCCTGGCTGATCAACGAGCGCTTGATGAGGAGTTCACCGAGACGGGACATCTTCAGTGATCAGACCTCGCCTAGTGAACAAGACATGGGGCGCGGAGCGACCGCAGCGTCGCTGGTGAAATCCCGTTCTGCACTCTTCAACGACGTCGCCATGGCGGGGCCAGCGGAGAGGCTAACGGAAGGCAAAGAGCGCAGTCAAACCGAGGCTGCCGCACTCCTCCCGCTCCGAGGTCCCGCGCGAGACTCCATTTACCCGGCGCAGCGGCGCCAGGCGCAGTCTGGCGAGTGACACGCGTGTTGAGGAACTCCGCAAAACCGCTGGTCAACGCGCGAGCGCGCGCCGCATCGCCCCCACCGGCGCGACACGGCCCGTCCAGATGCGAAAGGCGAGGGCCGCTTGCTCGACGAGCATGCTCAAGCCGTTCTCCGCCCGCCGGCCACGGCGCCACGCCGATCTGACTAGGGGCGTCGGCCCCAGGCGGTAGACGAGATCGTAAAACAGGCAGTGCCGCGGCGTGACCGCGATCGGCACGTTCGGCGCCGTGCGACCGTCGAGTCCGAGCGACGTGCAGTTCACGACGATGTCAGCGTCTTGGAGGAAACCAGCGCTTCCCGGCGAATCGAGGCCGGAGACGAGGACCGTCGCGCCACAACCTCGGCGCACGCGAGCGGCCAGCGCGGCGGCGCGCTTGGGACTGCGGTTGAGGATCGTCAAGCGAGAGATTCCCGCTCCACCGAGTGCCCAGGCAACGGCGCGAGCCGAGCCTCCTGCCCCGAGCACTACCGCGCGCTTGCCGCGCGGCCGAAAGCCGAGTCTGGCGACCGCTCGCAAGAATCCCGGGCCGTCCGTATTCTCCCCCTTCAGGCGGTCGCCGCAGCGCACCACCGTGTTGACGGCGCCGATCGCGCGAGCCGCGGGCGAGAGGTCGTCGAGCAGCGAAAGGACAGCCTCCTTGTGCGGGACCGTCACGTTGAGGCCCGCGAAGCCGAGCGCGCGCACACCCTCGATCGCTTCTTCCAGGGCGGCCGGCCGCACGCGCAGCGCCACGTAGGCGAAATCAAGCCCGAGCGCGGCGAAGGCGGCGTTGTGCATGACCGGAGAAAGCGAATGCTCGACGGGATCGCCGAGGATCGCGACCACGCGAGTCGTCGCCCGGATCGCGCTCACTGGCCGAGTGCGGCGTGGGCTGCAGCGAGCCGCGCAATGGGCACGCGGAACGGCGAGCAGGATACGTAGTCGAGCCCCGCGCGGTGACAGAAGGCGACGGATCGCGGATCGCCTCCGTGCTCGCCGCAGATGCCGATCTTCAGCTTCGGCTTGGTACGCCGGCCGCGCTCGACGGCGATCTTCATCAGCTCGCCGACGCCCGAGTCGTCGAGCGATGCGAATGGGTCGTCGGGGAGCAGCTTCTCGCTCAGATAGAGCGGCAGGAAGCTCCCCGTATCGTCCCGCGAGAATCCGAACGTCATTTGGGTGAGATCGTTGGTGCCGAACGAGAAGAAATCCGCGCGCTCCGCAATTCGATCGGCCAGCAACGCCGCTCTGGGCACCTCGATCATGGTTCCGACGAGGTGGGGTATGCGCTTGAGGTGAGTCCGGGCGAGGACTTCACCGTACACGCGTTGGATGATGGCATCCTGGTGATCGAGCTCGGCGCGCGTCGATACCACAGGAATCATGATCTCGGGCTCGACCTTCTTGCCGGCGAGCAAGAGCTCGGCGGCAGCTTCGAAGATCGCGCGAACTTGCATCTCCGTGACCTCGGGATGGCTGATGCCGAGCCGCACGCCGCGATGGCCCATCATGGGATTCGTTTCGTGAAGCGCGTCGGCGCGCTTGCGCAGCGCAGCGAGCTCGATGCCGAGGTCAGCCGCCAGCTCCGCGAGCTTGTCGTCGTGCTTGGGCACGAACTCGTGCAGCGGCGGATCGAGCAAGCGAATCGTCACGGGAAGGCCGCTCATCACTTCGAGCGTGTTGCGGATGTCGTCCTTGACGTCGATGAACAACTCGTCGAGCGCCGCTCGCCGCTCTCGCTCGTCGGCTGCGACGATCATGCGCCGCAGCTTCTCTAGAGGTGCGTCCGAACCCTCGCCGTAGAACATGTGTTCGGTGCGGAACAGGCCGATCCCCTCGGCGCCGAAGGCGCGCGCGCGTCTCGCGTCCTCAGCCGTGTCCGCGTTGGCGCGGACCCGCAAGCGGCGCAGGCCGTCGGCCCACTGCATGAGCTGGCGGTATTCGCGATTGTGCGCGAGGTCGGGCTCCACGAGGGGTAGCTTGCCGGCGTAGACCTTGCCGTCGGTTCCATTGAGACTGAGCCAATCGCCTCGCCGCAACGTCTGACCGCCCACTCGCACGATTCCCCCGGCGACGTCGATCTCGAGGGCGTCGCAGCCGACGACGCAGCACTTTCCCCATCCCCGCGCGACCAGCGCCGCGTGGCTCGTCATGCCGCCCTTGGCCGTGAGGATCGCTTGAGCGGCGTGCATGCCGTGAACGTCCTCGGGGCTGGTCTCGTTGCGCACGAGAATGACCTTGGCGTCTTCGCCGGTCGACTCCGCAGCGACGCGCGCTGCTTCATCCGCGGTGAGAGCGATCCGCCCGTGGGCGCCTCCGGGGCCTGCCGGGAGCCCCTTGGCGATCGCCGTCGTCCCGTGCTCGGCCTTGGGATCGAGCATCGGCAGCAGCACCTGAACAAGCGCGGACGGGCTCACGCGCAGCACCGCCTCCTTCCTCGAGATCATCTTCTCTGTAGCCATGTCGACGGCCATCTTCACGGCCGCCACTCCGTTTCGCTTGCCGACCCGGCACTGCAGCATCCACAACCGCTCTTCCTGGATCGTGAATTCGATGTCGAGCATGTCCCGGTAGTGGCGCTCGAGCTTGCGCACGATGCTCTCGAGCTGGCGATAGGCTTGCGGCATCGCCGTCTCGAGGCTCGGCAGGCGGCGTGTGTGGTCGTTCTTGCTGGCTTCGTTGATCGGCAGCGGCGTGCGGATGCCGGCGACGACGTCCTCCCCCTGCGCGTTCGGCAGCCATTCGCCGTAGAAGATCTTGCGCCCGGTCGCGGGATCGCGCGTGAAGCCCACGCCGGTCGCGGAGCTATCCCCCATGTTGCCGAACACCATGGCTTGAACGTTGACCGCGGTTCCCCATTCGTCTGGAATCTTCTCGATCCTCCGGTATTCGATCGCTCGCCGCCCGTTCCAGGATTGGAATACGGCGCCGATTCCGCCCCAGAGCTGCTCCAGCGGCTCCTCCGGAAACGGCTTGCCGAGCACGTCGAGCACCTTCTTCTTGTATGACACGATGAGCTCACGCAGGTCCTCGGCCGTGAGCTCCGTGTCCTCCTTGACGCCGCGCGAGCGCTTCATGCCCTCGAGCTCGTGCTCGAGCTGCTGGCGGATGCCCCTGCCTTCGGACGGCTCGATGCCCGCGGCCTTCTCCATGACGACGTCGGAGTACATCTGGATGAGACGTCGCTGCGCGTCGTAAACGAAGCGAGGGTTCTTGGTCTTGGCGATCAAGCCCTCGCGCGTCGTGTCGTTGAGACCGACGTTGAGGATCGTCTCCATCATGCCCGGCATGGAGCTGCGCGCGCCCGAGCGCACCGAGACGAGCAGAGGGTTGCTCGGGTCACCGAAGCCGGCTCCGAGGATCGATTCGACGCGGCGAAGATTCTTCTCCACGTCGGCGCGCAGCGGCGTAGGATATTTCCGTCCGTGACCGTAGTAGTGAGTACAAACGGTCGTCGTGATCGTGAAGCCGGGAGGCACCGGCAGCCCCAGCCCAGCCATCTCGGCGAGGTTCGCGCCCTTACCGCCGAGGAGCTCCTTCATCTTCGCGGTGCCGTCGGCTTTGCCGCCGCCGAAGAAGTAGACGTGCTTCTCGGCTCGACGTCGATCTCGAACTGAGCGCGCGCGATCGCGCGAGAGCTTCTGGGCGGACTGAAGAGCCATGACGTGCTCCGTTCTCCGGTGAAGTCGCGCTCAGTACCACGCGCTCCTCCGCCTCGCAACGAAGCGGCGCGGGCGGCTCAGACGCCGAGGATCTCCCGCAGCAATGCCGGCGAGCGCAACGGGCGTCTCGTGTGGTGGGCGATGAACGTCTGCAGCATCACGCGCGCTTCTCCGGCACTCGTCCCAGGCGCGTGCGAGGCGCCGTTCTTCAGCGCGGCGAGATAGCGGAGCGCGCCGCCCGAGACGGACATCCCTGTGCCGTCGGAGCACGGGTGACAGAGCAGCATTCCCGTCCGAGGATTGAAGTGGAAGATGCTCTCCTCGTCCGGCGGGCGCTGGCAGCGGGCGCAACGATCGATCCTCGGCTCGAGGCCCGTCAGCGTCAGCAGGTTCACCTCGAAAGCGCGTAGCCATTCGGCAACCGGAGGCTCGGGCGCGGAGTCGATTTGGGCCAACGTATGCTCGACCAGCTCGAAGACGGTCGCCTCGGCCTCGCGGCCTTCGACCATCGAGTCGATCAGCTCCACGACGTACGTCGAGTATGCGTACCGATCGAGATCGAAGGCGAGGCGGCGAGCTCCGCGGACGATGTCGGCGGACTCGATGAAGCACAGCTCGTCGTGCCGCCGGGTACGGAATCCCAGTCGAACGTGCGTGAACGGTTCGAGGGAGGCGACGAAGCGTCGCTTCGATCGCAGGGCACCTTTGGCGATGCCCGAGATTTTGCCGAAGTCGCGGGTCAGAAAACTGACGATCTTGTCGCTCTCGCCGTAGTGGCGGGCGCGTAGGACGATGGCAGCGGAGCTGTGGGATACGGTCGTGCGAATGGATTTTCTCCCGCCGGGACCTGGCAAAGGCCTCCGGCGTGGTTAGCTTAAGGAAAACCAGAAGCAGAGGCTACTGATTGAGCCTCTATGGCTCGCGAAGGGGTACTCGAAGGAATGGCAGAGCAGAGAGACGACGACCGGACTTCGTCGGAAGGTCACGCCGACGCGCCGGTGACCGACGAACGGATCGCCAAGCTCGAGGAGGACCTGCGACGCAAGTCGGAGGAGGCCGCGGCGAACCTCGACCGCTATCTCCGCGCCGTAGCCGACGCCGAGAACTTCAAGAAGCGCCTACAGCGAGAGAAAAGCGAAGGCATCCGCTTCGCCAACGAAACGCTGCTTCGCGACCTGCTCCAGGTCATCGACAACCTGGAGCTTGCCGTCGAGCACGCCGACTTGGGTGGGAATGGCAAGTCGGTCGTGGAAGGCGTGCAGCTCACCCTGCGGTTGTTTCGCGACGTGCTCGAGCGACACGGCGTGAAGGAGATCAGCGACCCGAAAGGCGCAGCGTTCGACCCGTCGACCCAGGAGGCTGCAGGGATCCAGGTCGACGCGGAGGTCCCGCCAAACACCGTTATCAGAACCCAGACGAAGGGCTATCGGTACAACGACCGACTGCTTCGTCCATCGCGAGTTGTCGTGGCCACTGGAGCTATCACCCCTGGCGGTGACGAGTCAGGGGCAGACGAAGAGGGGCCTCTTCAATGAGGCTTTCGGGTTGCAAGCGCCCTTCGGATGGTTACTTAGCAACCTAGTGATCGAAATTTGCGACGCGCAAAGGTGAATACATGGCAAAGGTAATCGGTATCGATCTCGGAACCACCAACTCCGTGGTCGCGATCATGGAAGGCGGAGACCCGAACGTGCTGACCAATTCGGAGGGGTCCCGCACCACGCCGTCAGTGGCCGCCTTCACGGAGGGCGGAGAGCGCCTCGTCGGGCAGGTGGCGCGCCGCCAGGCAATCACAAATCCACAGAACACCGTTTTCGCGATCAAGCGCCTCATCGGCCGGCGCTACGACGACCCGCTGGTGCAGCGCGCGATGAAGACCCTGCCTTACAAGATCATCAAAGCCGACAACGGCGACGCTTGGGTCGAGATCCGCGGCAAGAAGTACAGTCCGGCGGAGATCTCGGGCTTCGTGCTGCAGAAGATGAAGCAGACGGCCGAGGACTACCTAGGCGAGAAGGTTACCGAAGCAGTCATCACGGTGCCCGCCTACTTCAACGACAGCCAGCGCCAAGCGACCAAAGACGCCGGCAAGATCGCTGGCCTCAACGTGCTGCGCATCATCAACGAGCCGACGGCGGCATCGCTCGCCTACGGTCTCGACAAGAAGAAGGACGAGAAGATCGCCGTCTTCGACCTGGGCGGCGGCACGTTTGACATCTCCATCCTCGAGCTAGGCGACGGCGTGTTCGAGGTGAAAGCAACGAACGGCGACACGTTCCTCGGGGGCGAGGACTTCGACCAGCGAGTCATGGACTACCTCGCCGACGAGTTCAAGAAGGACCAGGGCATCGATCTGCGTCCTGACAAGATGGCTCTCCAGCGCCTGAAGGAGGCGGCCGAGAAGGCCAAGTGCGAGCTCTCGACGGTCTCCGAGACCGAGATCAACCTTCCGTTCATCACCGCCAACCAGACCGGGCCGAAGCATCTGAACATGAAGCTGACACGCGCCAAGCTCGAGGCGCTCTGCGCGGACCTCCTCGAGCGGCTCGACGGGCCTTGCCTGACGGCGATGAAGGATGCCGGCCTCTCGGCGAGCGACATCGACGAGGTGGTGTTGGTCGGCGGAATGATCCGCATGCCGGCCGTGCAAGCTCGCGTGAAGAAGCTCTTCGGCAAAGAGCCGCACAAGGGCGTGAACCCGGACGAGGTCGTGGGAGTGGGTGCCGCGATCCAGGCCGGGGTGCTGAAGGGCGAAGTGAAGGACGTCCTGCTGCTCGACGTGACCCCACTCTCGCTCGGCATCGAGACTCTCGGCGGCGTGTTCACCAAGCTCATCGAGAAGAACACGACGATCCCCACGAAGAAGAGCCAGGTCTTTTCGACGGCGGCCGACAACCAATCGGCAGTCACGATTCGCGTCTTCCAAGGCGAGCGCGAGATGGCGACCGACAACAAGCTGCTCGGGCAATTCGATCTCGTCGGCATCCCGCCGGCGCCGCGCGGCGTGCCGCAGGTCGAGGTGACGTTCGACATCGACGCCAACGGAATCGTGCACGTGAACGCCAAGGACCTCGGCACCAGCAAGGAGCAGTCGATCCGGATCACCGCGTCGAGCGGGCTCAGCAAGGACGAGATCGACCGCATGGTGAAGGAAGCGGAGGCGCACGCCGAGGAGGATCACAAGCGGCGCGAAGCCATCGACGCAAAGAATCAGCTCGACGGTCTGGTCTACCAGACCGAGAAGACGCTCAAGGAGTTTCAGGGCGATCTCGACGACGCGAGCAAGTCGACGTTGGAGTCGGCGATCGATCGCGCGAAGAAGGCCGTCGAGAAGGGAGAGATCGACGAGCTGCGCGCCGCGACCGAGGCCCTCACGCAGGCTTCGCACAAGCTGGCCGAGGTCATGTACAAGCGCACGGTGAACAAGGAAGGACAGCAACCTCCTCACGGCGACGGAGGCGCGGCGGCCGGCGAATCGGGTTCAGCGAGCGGCGGGGCGAAGGGCGACGACGTCGTCGACGCCGATTTCGAAGAAGTGAAGTGATCGAGGAGTCTCGCCTCCGCCGTCCGGGTCTACTGGAAAAGGAGGCGGGACCCCTGTCATACATAGATCCCGATGCCTCCCGCCAAGCGCGACCCCTACGAGGTGCTCGGTGTCGGTCGCGAGGCCTCGCAGGAGGAGATCAAGAAGGCCTACCGTAAGCTCGCGCTGAAGCACCATCCCGATCGCAACCCCGGCGACAAGGCTGCGGAAGAGCGGTTCAAAGACGCTTCCGCGGCCTACCAGATCCTCGGCGACCCGGAGCGGCGCGCGCAGTTCGACCGATTCGGACACGCCGCCTTCGATCAGCAGACCGGGTTCGGCGGCTTCGATTTTAGCGCCGGCTTCGAGGATTTGTTCAGCGACATATTCGGCGACTTCTTCGGCGCCGGTCGTGGCCGTTCGCGGGGTCGCTCGCGCCGCGGCGAGGATCTTCGCTACGACCTCGAGATCCAGTTCGAGGAAGCCGCCTTCGGGGGCGAGAAGAAGCTTTCGGTCCCTCGCTGGAAAGGCTGTGAGGCGTGCGGCGGCCGCGGCGCGAAGAGCGGCACGGCACCTCGCACTTGCCCGTCCTGTCGCGGCAGCGGGCAGTTGCGCTTTCAGCAGGGATTCTTCTCGATCGCCAAGACGTGCACGCAGTGCGGCGGCCAAGGCTCCGTCATCGCCGATCCTTGCGAGACGTGCGGCGGAGGGGGCCGCATACGCGTCACCCAGAACCTCAATCTCAAGATCCCGCCTGGGGTCGACAACGGCTCGCGCCTCAAGCTTCGAGGCGAAGGAGAGGCGGGCATGGCTGGCGGCCCGTCCGGGGATCTCTACGTCGTCATCTCGGTCGCGGAGCACCCGCTCTTCGCGCGCCAAGGCAAAGACATCGTCTGTGAGCTTCCGGTGTCGTTCACGCAGCTCGCGCTCGGCGCGGAGGTCGAGGTGCCGACGCTCGAAGAAAAGGCCAAGCTGAAGATACCCGCGGGCACGCAGACGGGCGCCGTGTTTCGCCTCAAGGGCAAGGGCATCGCCGACCTGCAAGGGTACGCGCGGGGAGACGAGCTGGTTCGCGTTCACGTCGACGTACCGCGCAAGCTCTCCGGGCGCCAGCGCGAGCTCCTCGAGGAATACGCTCGCAACGGCGGCGAGGAGGTCGGTCCGGTCAACAAGGGCTTCCTCGATCGCGTGCGCGAGATGTTCGGCTGAAGCACCGCGCGGCGTCCGCAGGGTGGACAGGCACCCGGATTCGGGGTGGGATGTCAGGGTGCTGCCGCCGATTTCGACGCTGCTGGTTTTTGTTGCGCTGCTCGCTGCACCGATCGGCGCTGCGGGACAAGCTCCGCCGGTGCCGCTGGTCCCCAGCCAATCGATTGCTCCGCCGCAGGCCATCGCCGCGCCTCCGGCCGTCGGCGTGCTGCTGCCGCTTTCCGGGCGATACCGGTCCTTCGGTGAATCGTGCCTACGCGGAATTCGCGTCGCGCTCGGCGCGCTCGAGGACCGAGTACCACTCGTACGCACCGTCGTCCTCGATACGCGAGGCGAACCGGCGGAAGCCGCAGCCGGCTATCAGAAGCTCGCGTCCGATCCGGGAATCCTGGTCGTTCTCGGACCCATGCTCACTCCCGAGGTCGAGGCGGTCGCATCCCCCGCGCTGAGCTACGGCCTCGCGACGTTCGCTTTCTCGCAGCGCCCGGTTCGCAGCGGCGGACCACTGTTTCGCTTTTCTCTCACCAAGGAGGACCAGGTCCATTCGCTCGCCCAGTTCGCCGTCCAAGAGAACGGCTTGCGGCGCTGGGCGACATTTCATCCCAACGACGCCTACGGGCGGGAGATCGCAGCGCAGTTCCGCATTGCAGTGGAAGTCCACGGCGGCCGCGTCGTGGCCGCCGTCGGCTACGACCCCGCCAAGAACGATCTCCAGGAGGAAGCCAAGCGCCTGCAGTCGAGGATCGGGGTCGCCGAGAACCAGCCGCCGCCGGTCGACGGCGTCTTTCTTCCGGATTCAGCGGACCGGCTGGCGATGCTCGTGTCCTACTTGACGTCCATCGATCTTCGGGGCGTGCAGTTGCTCGGTGCCAGCGGCTGGGACCGGCCGCAGGAGCTGCTCGCAGCCGGTCCCTCGGTCGAGGGCGGGGTGTTCGTCGATGGATTCTTCGTCTACAGCTTCCGGCCGGAAGTTCGCGCCTTCGTCGACGCGTATCGCGATGCATTTCACACCAATCCAGGCACGCTAGAGGCTTATGGGTTCGATGCCGCGATGCTGGTCCGCGAGGTTCTCTCCCGCGGGGCGCGCACGCGACCCGAAGTCCTCGGCGAGCTGCACCGACCGTTTTCACGCCGCGGTGCGACGGGGGCGACGGTGGTCACCGCAGACGGCCGCATCGAGAAAGGGCTGTTCCTTCTCAAGGTCGAAGAGGGAACGGTCCGGGAACTGGACAGCGACGCCGCGGCAGCGCCGATAGGTAACGCGCCGGTCGTGCCGGTGGACCCGGCCGATTCGCTGCGCCCGCCGCAACGGGATTCCCGCTCGATGGAGGACCGGGTTGGTCACTGACCGCCGCCGCCTCTACGACCTCGGGGAGTTTGGATTCATCGCGCGTGTGCGCCGACTCGTGGCGTCGCGTGACGACGTGGAGGTCGGCATCGGCGATGACTGCGCCGTCGCGCGCGTCGGCCGCCGACGCTTGCTCCTCACCACGGACGCGCTGGTGGAGGGCGTGCACTTCCGTCGTTCGTGGGACCAACCCGCGGGGCTAGGCCGGCGCGCCTTCACGGTCAATGCCAGCGACGTCGCCGCCATGGGCGGCCGGCCGCGCTACGCGCTGCTGTCGCTGGCCGCACCGAAGACGGCCCTCTCGGACGACGTGACGGCCATGGTTCGCGGCTTCGTCAAGGCGGCGTCGGCGCACGGTTGCGCCCTGATCGGCGGTAACCTCGCGGCAGCGCCCCGATGGATCATTTCGGTCACGCTGGTCGGCGAGCCGTGCGGTGAACCGCTGCTCCGGTCCGGGGCGCGGGCCGGTGATCTCGTCTACGTGAGCGGCACTCTGGGCGGGGCGGCGTACGCTCGGGAGATCTTGCTCGGTCGCCGCTCCGGCAACCAGGCCGCAACCCTGCCGTTCCGCCGACCGATCGCCAGGTTGGCGCTCGGCGCGGCGCTGGCGCGGGCGCGGGCGGCGAGCGCGGCCATCGACGTGAGCGACGGCCTGCTCCAGGATCTGCAACACGTGTGCGAGGCGAGCGGCGTCGGCGCCGTCGTCGACGCGAGCCGATTGCCGTGCGCCCGGAGCCTCCGCAGGCTCACGCCCGAGAAGCGATTGGCGCATGCGCTGGCGGGGGGCGAGGACTACGAGCTGGTCTTCACGGTGCGTCGAGCCCAGGCCGATGGACTCCCGCGGCTTTGCGCCGGCACTCCGATCGCGTGCATCGGTGCGATCGTTCCCGGTGCCAAGGTGCGGGTGGTCGGTGCGGACGGGAGCGGGGCGCGCCTCGCGCGTGGGTTCGATCACTTTCGACGCTGAGCCGCCTACTTTTCCGCGTCGGCGCAACCTGCGATAAGCGAGGCTCGTTGGATCCGAAGCGCATCAGGAGGCTTCTCGAGGACGTTCGCCGCGGTGCGCGGAGCGTCGGCGGGGCGCTCGACGAGTTGCGCCACCTGCCTTACGAAGACCTCGGCTTCGCCAAGGTCGATCACCATCGCTCGTTGCGCCAGGGTTTCCCCGAGGTGATCTTCGCGCAGGGCAAGACGCGCACTCAGATCCTCGAGATCGCGCAGCGCCTGGCGGCCGGAGGCCACGACGTGGTGATCACGCGCATCGATCCGCCGGACGCCGACGCGCTGGCGGAACGACTACCGGGGACCCGCTATTCGCACCAGGGCCGCATCGCCTGGCGCACCACGCAGCGGCGCAAGCCGCGCTTCGGGAGAGTGCTGGTCATCTCTGCTGGGACCGCGGATCTGCCGGTGGCGGAGGAAGCGGCGGTGACGGCGGAATGCGCGGGTTGCGAGGTCGAGCGCCTCTATGACGTCGGCGTCTCGGGGCTTCACCGCTTGTTCGATCACGGCAGACGGATTCGCGACGCCGACGTGGTCGTCGTCGTTGCCGGCATGGAAGGCGCGCTACCGAGCGTCGTAGCCGGCTGGGTGGAACAGCCGGTAATCGCCGTGCCGACGAGCGTCGGCTACGGCGCGAGCTTCGGCGGCCTCGCCGCGCTGCTTTCGATGCTGAATTCCTGTGCCGCCGGCACGACGGTCGTGAACATCGACAACGGCTTCGGCGCCGCCGTGGCGGCGCTGCGGATCCTGCGCCGCAGCCAACGAGCGCGCCGCAAGCGGTGATGTCGGCGCCGATCACATCCGGACGAACCCGCCGCATGTTGAAGGTCGGCGCGCTCACGGGTCAGCTCGGCTCGAGCTACGCGTGGCAGAGCTTGCTCAAGCCTTTTCGCTCGGTCGATGCACACCGCCGCGAGCTTCTCGATACCCACGTGCGCAACGCCCTGCGCATCGTCGCGAGCTCCACCGAGCTTCGCGGCGCGTTCACCAAGCTTGTGCAGATGCTGTCGATGCGCGACGACCTGTTGCCGACCCAGGCGATCGACGTGCTGGCCGCGGCGCGGGCCAGTGTGCCGCCCATGCCCTACCGGATGATACGGGAACGGCTGCGCGCGGAGCTCGGCAAGCCGCCCGAGCGCTTGTTCGCGCGCTTCGAGCGCGAGGCGTTCGCCGCCGCTTCGCTCGGGCAAGTACATCGAGCGGAGCTATCCTCTGGCCAGAGCGTCGTGGTGAAGATTCAGTACCCGGGCATCGAAGAGACCGTGGAGCAAGACCTGCAAAACGTCAAAGCGCTCCTCCACCTGGCGACGCGCATCGGCCGAGATGTGATGGGGCGGCGCATCGACACGAGAGCGCTTCACCGAGAGCTCGCGGACCGCTTGCGAGAAGAGATCGACTACCGGCAGGAGGCGGCGAACCTGTCCCGCTTCCGCGAGCTCTTTGCCGACGACGACGAGATCGAGATTCCCAAGGTCATAGACCGGCTGAGCAGCCGTCGCGTGCTGACGATGACGTTTCTCGAAGGCTATCTGCTGTCGGACGTGCTCGCGCCCGGCGTGGATCAGGAGCTGAAGGATTGGGTCGCCTTCAAGTACTTCCGGGCCGTCTGCCGGCAAATCCTACGCTTCGGCGTGCTCCACACCGACCCGCAACCGGCGAACTATCTCGTGACCCATCACCCGAGGCTCGGGATTCTCGATTTCGGATCGATCCGCGTCTTTCCCGAGATCTTGCGTCGCGCGTACGTCAGGCTCGCGCAGGGCCTTCTCGAAGCCGATCGTGAAGAGATCGTCGCCGCTTGCCGCGCGCTCGACTACCTGGCCGACGACGACCCGCCCGAGGCGATGGTCGAGATCCTCCAGACGCTGTTCGAACCGTTGCTCGAGGATCGGGAGTACGACTTCGCCCGCTACCGGTCTCTCGACAAGGCGATCGAGGTCGCGACCGTGGCCGTCGAGAACGGACTCTATCGCACGCCCGGACACCGCCTGTTCCTCGTTCGCGCGCTGGTGGGTCTCGAAGCCTACGTGAAGCAGCTCGGCACGGTGGCCAATTGGCGGCGTGTCTTCGCTGAGGAGGTGGCCGCGGCGCGCGGGGCGGCGGATGCGCCTACGGATGCGGCGGCGCGGACGGCGGCTTCGCGGCGAATGCGCTAGGATCGAAGGTCTCGGGCGGGACCGGCGCGGCAGCCTTCCATTCGAGCGAGAGCACGTCCTTGGTGCGGATTTTGAAGTCCTGCATCGTCACTCGCTTCGGACGCCACTGCTGGCCGACCCGAACGAAGTCGTCGTTGCGGAGCATCTTCACGAGATTCGTCATCGTGCCCTTGTAGAGCAGCGCCTGGAGCATCGTCGCGTTCTCGCGGTCGAACTTGTAGACCATCAGCGCGTACTGTGAGGGCGGTCTCTTGGGCTCGCAGACGATCGAAAAGCGATCCTCGCTGAGCTCGGCGAGCCGCATCGCCGCGCACCGCTCCGGAGCGAACGCGAGGACGTCTTCGGCGGTGAAACTCGTCGAACCGATTGCTTGATCCCCCTTGGCGTGGCTCGCCTTCCCGTCGCTCGCGATCCAGAGCTCGGCTGGCCCAAGGCCGAGGAGGCGGATCTTCGCCTTGTCGAACTCGACGTACGCCTGCGGCGGCATCCTCGGTCCGCTGCCCGCGCGCTCGATCCACACCAGGCGATCCCCGGTCTTTCCCTGCAAGCCCTCGCTCTCGATCGTTCCCTCGGCGCGCAGCGGGCTCGAGGGCTGAACGACCTCACCGACTGCTTGGAGCAGCCCCGCGAGCGAATCCTCGGCGAACGCTCGGGCTACGAAGAGGAGCGATGCGAGTGCCGAGCCGAGCGCGAGGCGGACCATCGCCGGCATATTTCGGTGCGCATTCGGCCGAAGTCAAGGAGGTCGTCACGCGCCTCGCGCTTGACGGGCCTCGGCTCCGCGAAGCATAGCGAGTCAGCCGATGGCGAAAGACCGGGAGCGCGCCGATCCTTCTCACGCCGAATCGCAACCCCAATGGCGGAAGCGGGCCGGATGAGTGGGCTCGGCAGGCGGCCGGTCGCGTCGCGCAGCTCGCCTCCGCGCGCCTCGCGCGCGCGGTCTTCTTACCGCTCATCGGGCTCTTCATCGTCTACAAGCTCGTGTTGCTCGCCTGCGTCACTTCCAGCACGAAGAGGATCAGCAGGTAGACGCGGAAGTCCCCGACCAGCCGGAAAGCGAGCCTGCAGAGGGTGGTTTCCGGCTCTTAGACCGAGAGCTGACGCAGAATAGGCCCGGTGACGAAGGGGTCGAGCACCGTCTCGATCGCGAACACCGGAGCGTGGACGTTCAGGAACGGCGCCGCGCGCGGCTCCACGCCTCGGCGGCCGTGGGGCGGAAGAGCAGCCAGTAGAGCATGAAGAACGCCGGGACCGGGCACGGCGCGTATACGGTTTGCAGGTCGCTCTGGTAGATTTCGCGCCAGCTCGCGAACATCGGCCGGACTTATCGTGCATGCGGCCGCAGTGGCAAGCGTCCGTTCGGCCCGTTGCCGTTGGCGAACTTTCGTGGGAGAGAGCCGCCGTGGCGTCTTCCGGCACCGCCGATCATCCATTCACTCCGGATCTATTCGCGCGCGTGGACGAGAGCGACGATGCCTCGTTCTATGCGGCGCCCCGCAAGGTCGTCCACCTCGACGAACCGGCGATCGCGGCGGTCACCGCGTTCTTCGCCGAGCACCTGCCGCCGCACGGCGAGCTGCTCGATGTGATGGCGAGTTGGCGCTCTCACCTGCCGAAGGCGCTGCCGCGCAAGCGTGTCGTCGGGCTCGGGATGAACGACGAGGAGATGGCCGACAACCCGGATCTCGAAGCTCGGGTCGTTCACGACCTCAATCGCGATCCCGAGCTACCGTTCACGGACTGCACGTTCGACGCCGCCACGCTCACCGTCTCAATGCAGTATCTCACCAAGCCGATCGACGTGTTCCGGTCCATCGCGCGCTGCTTGCGGCCAGGTGCTCCGCTGATCGTCGTGGTATCGCATCGCTGCTTTCCGACCAAAGCCGTGAAGATCTTTCAGCAGTGCCAGACGATGCGCGAGCGCATGGAGCTCGGCATGGCATACTTCAGCTTTGCGGGTGGATTCACGGACGTGCTCGGCGTGGATCTTCGGCCTACGGTCCCGCCTGGCGAAGATCCCGTGAGAGCAATCATCGGCAGGCGCGAGCGCCCCACCCCTGCAGCGGGGCGCCGCGGAGTGACGTGGCGTCGTCGTTGACGTTTTTTGTCTACCGAAAATGCAATTTCCGCCACAATTTCGATACAGCAGGGGCTTCGCGATTTCGGGCGGTGAAGCGAGGCACGAAGCCGTCAATCGAGAAAAACTCAAGAAAAAAGCACTGCTGTCAGCGGAGAGAGCCTCCAACGTGGGTCGCTGTGTTTGAGGTCGGTAAGACGGAACGAAGATTGCAATGATTCTCAGAAAGTGAGGACGACGACCCCCAGAGCGGACCGAGCTTCGAGCTCCAGCCCCGGTGCTGCGGGAGGCCCAATGTTGAACGACCTGCGTGACGTCTATTCCGACCCGGACACGATGTTCGTCGTGAGCGTCATCTCCGAGGCGATGCAGCGAGGGGTTCGACACTTCAAGCTCGACGGCACACCGCTCGGCAGACTGAACGAGATCATCGACGCGCTCGCCGAGGACGGCGAGATCTTGATGGACGCCGACGGGTCGAAGGATTGCCCGAGACACTGAGCCGCTCGCGGCTTTCCGGTTGGCCGAGGGGCCGCTCGCCAGTGGCCTCTCTTTTTTTGCGCGTGATCTCCGCGATCGGTCGCGATCGCTCTTGACAATCTCGCCGCTTTGCTAGTGAAGCTCGCCTAGTGCCCCTGCTCTCGCTCGAAGTGATCCGCAAGACGTGGAACGCGATGGCGGAATGCACGTCGGCTGAGGCGGATCGCGAGGCGACGAGATTCGTCGATCGCCAGCCTGTCATCAACGCAGCGGTGCTCGCGCTCACCGAAGATGCGGGCGAGGAGGCCGCGTCGGTGGCGCTCTACTGCGCCTGCGCGATCGCCGCCTGCTACGAGGCAGCGCGCCGCCGGGCGCTACCGCGCGTGCACGAGCGAGTCATGGACGAGGCGCTCGACCGCATGGAGCGCTGGAGCCGCAATCTCGACAAGATGGACGAGCAGCTCCTCGCGCGCCGCGCGCTGTGTGGCCGCGATCATGACCAACCGTATCTGGTCGCGGAGCTGATGCGCTACCTGATCGCCTCCGCCGAGAACGGCGATTTCGACGGCAAGGATCTCGGTATGATCTTTTCCGCGTTGCTCGCCGTGATCCGCGCTTTCGACCGGGTCTCGGGCGCGCCGCGGCGAGTCCCCTCGATGGAACACGTGCTCGAGGAGCTGATCGGCAGGCCTCTGCCTTCGCTGCACCGGATGAACCCTTGTCCGTGTGGCAGCGGACGGCGCTACCGCGATTGTTGTCTGAAGAAGCGGAGCTCGCTCGCCTCTCGCAGCCGCGCTCCTCTTCCGTGAAGCCCTCGCGCTCGATCGAAACCGGAGCGTGGGCTCCGATCACATCTCGGTGAGAGCGCCGGCGGGTCCGCGCCGCGCGTTCGAATCGATCGATCGCGAGGCGATCGAAGCCATGTAGTCGTTCGATCCCGCTCAGCGGTGATCGAGCTCCCGGAGGAGAAAATGGTCAGTCGTCGTGAGTTCTACGCGTCCTTGGTGGCGGTCGGAGCGATCTCGGCCTGGCTCGGCGCCAGTATCTCGCGCGCGCCGCAAGACGCTCGCTTCGTGCGCGCGGCGGAGGCCCAGATGCTGGCATCGAAGCCCTTCAGCTTCGCCGCGGTCGCGCGGCGGGCCACTCCGTCGGTCGTCAACGTCTTCACCACGCAGCACGTGAAGGTCGCCCCGTTCGGCGCGCCGCTCGGGTCCGGAGATCCGTTCGATGAGTTCTTCCGGCAGTTCTTTCCCGGCTTGCCGCGCGAGATGGAGCAGAAAAGCCTCGGCTCCGGCGTCATCATCGGTCGCGATGGGTACATCCTCACCAACCATCACGTCGTGGCGAATGCCGACGAGATCCAGGTGAAGCTCTCCGACACGCGGAGCTTCCCCGCGGAGCTGGTTGGCAGCGATGCGCGCACAGACGTGGCGCTGATCCGCGTGCGCGGCAACAACCTTCCGCAAGCACAACTCGGCAACTCCGACGATCTCGGCGTGGGCGACTGGGTTTTGGCGATCGGCAACCCGTTCGGGCTCGAGGAGACGGTCACAGCCGGGATCGTCAGCGCGAAAGAGCGCGTGATCGGTGCCGGACCGTTCGACAACTTCATCCAAACCGATGCCTCCATCAACCCCGGGAATTCGGGCGGGCCGCTGATCGACGTCGATGGCAAAGTCGTCGGGGTCAACAGCGCGATCTACAGTCGTTCGGGCGGCTCGATCGGAATCGGCTTCGCAATCCCGATCAACCTGGCGATGCAGGTCGTCGAACAGCTGCGCTCGAAGCGCCGGGTTGTGCGTGGCTGGCTCGGCGTCGCCATGCAGGACGTGACGCCGGAGCTCGCCCGATCTTTCGGACTGCCGGGCGAGGAAGGCGCGTTGATCTCGGACATCTATCGCGGCGGCCCTGCCCACCGCGCCGGCATCCGCCGGGGAGACGTGGTGGTCAGCTTCAACGGGCGGTCGGTCAAGAACTCGCGCGAGCTCGCTCGCTGGGCCTCCGAGATCCCGATCGGCCGTTCCGTGAAGATCGACGTCATCCGTGAGGGGAGCCGGCAGACGTTCGAGGTGACGATCGCGGAAGCTCCGGTCGACCGCGGCGCGTGAATCCGCGAACGTCACCGACTTCGCGTCCGGCGTCCTTACACTAGTATCGCCGCCGTCCGGCTGTTAGACGAAAGATTGCGCCATGGCCGGGCACGACGTCGCGACGCTCGATTCTTGGATGCACACCCGTGAGACGGGCAGCGGTGATGCCGTCGTCTTCTTGCACGGGAATCCCACCTCTTCCTATCTGTGGCGCAACGTGGTTCCGCGCCTCGAGAGCGAGGGCCGCTGCCTGGCGCCCGACCTCATCGGCATGGGCCAATCCGGTAAACCGAGCATCGCCTACCGCTTCGTCGATCATGCGCGCTATCTAGACTCATGGTTCGACGCGCTGTCGCTCGAGCGCGTCACGCTGGTGCTTCACGACTGGGGCTCGGCTCTCGGCTTTCACTGGGCGCGGCGCCATCCCGATCGCGTGGCGGCCATCGCGTTCATGGAGGCGATCGTCAAACCCCTGACGTGGAGCGAGTGGCCCGAGCCAGCGCGCGAAGTGTTTCGCAGCTTCCGCACCCCCGGGGTCGGCGAGAGACTGATCTTCGAGAAGAACGTCTTCATCGAGAACGTGCTGCCCGGCTCGATTGTGCGCAAGCTCGAACCCGAAGAGATGAACGCTTACCGCGAACCCTTCCGCGATCCGAAGTCGCGCACCCCGATGTGGCGCTGGCCGAACGAGATCCCGCTCGACGGCGAACCGCGCGACGTCGTGGAGATCGTCAACGCGTACGCCGAGTGGCTCGCGCACAGCGACGTTCCCAAGCTGCTTCTCGCCTTCACGCCCGGCGCGATCCTCGGTGCCGAGCTGGTTGAACACTGTCGCAGCCACATGCGAAACCTCGAGGTCCAGCATCTCGGCCCCGGCAGTCACTTCGTCCAGGAGGACCAACCCGAGGCGATCGGCGACGCGGTTCGCGATTGGCGCAGGCGCGTGCTCGCGGCGTGAGCCGCGATCGTTCGTCGGTCAACGCCGCGATGCGTTGTGCTGGGGTCAGCGTTCCACTGTTCTCACTGCGTTCCGAACGGGATGGTGGAATCGGCGATTTCACCGATCTTGTCGCGTTCATCGATTGGGCCGCAGGCTTCGGCCAGCGTCTCGTCGCGTTGCTGCCGCTCTGCGAGATGGGGCCGGGCGAGACCAGTCCGTATCATCCGTTGTCGTCGTTCGCGCTCGACCCAATCTTCCTCCGACCCCAAGAGCTCGTGGAGCTACGCGGCGAGCACTGCGCTCTGATGCCGAGCCGCGATTGCGTCGATCACTTCGCGGTGCGTGCCAGCAAGGCTCCGCTCTTCGAGGAAGCGTTCCGGCGCTTCCGCGCGTTTCCGAGCGAACATCCGCGGCGTCGGCGTTTCGCTCGCTTCCGCGCGGCGGCTCAGAGCTGGCTCGCAGACTACGCTCTGTTCCGGGCGTTGCTCGACGAGCAAGGCGCGCGGTCATGGACGCATTGGCCCGACGCGCTCCGGCGGCGGGACCCCGGCGCTCTCGAAGAGGCTCGTCGGCGACTCGCGGAACGCATCGCCTTCTTCGAGTTCTTGCAGTTCGCCGCCGCCGAAGCCTGGCGCGAGACGCGCGTCGAAGCCGAGCGACGCGGCGTGGTATTGATGGGCGATTTGTCGTTTGCGCCATCGCAAAACAGCGTCGACGTCTGGGCGAACCCCGGCCTCTTCGATCTGTCGAGGTCCGTCGGCGCGCCTCCCGACGCCTTCAGCGCCTCCGGGCAGCGCTGGGGATTGCCGATGTACCGTTGGGACGAGATTCGTCGCAGCGGGTGGCGCTGGTTCCGCGCGCGCGCGCGGCGCATGGCCGAGCTCTACGATCTCTTCCGCGTGGACCACGTCGTCGGTCTCTTCCGCACCTTCTGGTTCGACGGCGAGACGCCCGGTGGCTTCGACCCCCCCGTCGAGGCTGAACAGATCACTCAAGGGCGCGAGATCCTCCGGCTGTTGGTCGAGGGAGCCCGGCCGGCGACGATCGTCGCCGAAGATCTCGGCACGATCCCGGAGTTCGTCCTGGACATGCTCGGCGCGCTCGACGTGCCGGGCTACAAGGTGCTGCGCTGGCAGCGCGACGACGGCGGCTTCATCGATCCGGCGGCTTATCCGGAGTGCTCGATCGCGACGACCGGGACTCACGACACCGACTCGCTCACCGAGTGGTGGGAGGGGCTCGCCCCGGCGGAGCGGACCGCCGTCATCGGGTCGGCGGAGGCGTCCGCGGACCCGGAGCTGACGCGGGCGCACCGACTGGCGATCCTCGAGCGGCTCTATCGATCGCCGTCGCGGTACGTGATCTTCCCGATCCAAGATCTCTTCGGATGGCGCGAGCGCATCAACACACCGGCCACGGTGGGCGTCGGCAACTGGGTATACCGCTTGCCGGCGCCCCTCGAGCGCTTGCGCGCCGATCCAGCCGTGGTCGCGGACGTAGCAGCGCTGAGGACGTTGATTGACCGCTCCGGACGATTGCGGAGAATAGACCTGAACACCTCTGGCCCACAGCGTGCTCGCGCTCGCGAGGACGGATGGGGCAAGCTCGGGGGCGCGATGGAAGAGTTCAAGACCGGCAGCGTACGAGCCAACGGGCTTCAGTTTCATTTTCTCGAAGCGGGTCGGGGTCCGCTGGTACTTTGCCTGCACGGATTCCCCGACCACGCACGGTCGTTCCGCTCCCAGCTCCCCGCGCTGGCCAAGGCGGGGTTCCGTGCCGTCGCACCGTATCTGCGGGGCTATGCGCCGACGGACGTTCCGCCGAATGGACCCTTCCAAGCCGCGGCGTTGGCGACGGATGCGGCGGCTCTGGTGGAAGCGCTCTCCCCGAGCGAGCCGGCGTTCGTGTTCGGACACGACTGGGGGGCGCTCGCGGCCTACGGCGCCGCGCAGCTCGCGCCGCGGCGCATTCGGAAGATCGCCACCGCCGCGGTGCCGCACGGGCCGCAGCTGTTGCAGGCGATCGTGTCGAGCTACGACCAGATGCGTCGCTCCTGGTACATTTTCATGTTCCAGATGCCGACGGCCGAAGCAGCAGTCTCCGGCGCCGGCTTCGCGTTCCTCGACCGGATGTGGGCGGACTGGTCGCCGGGCTGGACGGTACCGGCCGAAGAGATGGCGGCCCTCAAGGAGACGTTTCGCAAGGCTGGTGTGCTCCCGGCCGCGCTCGGGTACTATCGACATACCTTCAATCCCGCCTTGCAGGTCCCCGAGCTCGCGGAGCTGCAATCGAAGATGATGACCGCGCCGATCCCCGTGCCCGCACTCGTCTTTCACGGTCGTCGTGATGGCTGCATCGGCGTCGAGACGCTCGAGGGCATGGAGGCGCTATGCCCTCAGGGCCTGGCCAAGGTGGTGATCGAGGACGCGGGTCACTTCGTCCACCAAGAAAGGCCCGATCGCGTAAACGAAGCGTTGATCGCATTCTTCAAGGCTTGAGCAAGAGATCGTGAACTTTCTCGACTTCATCGCGCGCGCCAACCCGGAGTACGTCGAGGGCCTGTACCGGCAGTTCAAGAACGATCCTGGGTCGGTCGACGAGCGCTGGGCACTGGTGTTCGCGGGCTACGAGTTCGCGACACGGAACGGCGCTGCGCCGGCGTCGGATGGCAAGCCGGCGTTGCGCGTGGCCGACCTCGTCGAGGCCTATCGCAACTTCGGTCACCTGGTCGCCGATCTCGATCCGCTCGGCCACAGTCCGAGGTCGCACCCCTACCTCGAGCTCGATCGCTTCGGTCTGGACGCCGACGACCTTCGCCGGACCGTGTCGTCCGGCACGTTCCGCGGCCTCCTCGACGTTCCCTTCGCGGAGCTCATCGAGGCGCTACGCGAGACCTACTGCGGCACGCTCGGCGTAGAGCTCGTCGACATCCGCGACAAGGAGCAGCGCGACTGGCTCGAAGAGCGCATGGAGGGGTGTCGCAACCGGCCTGCCCTCTCGAACGAAGAGCGAGTGCATGTTCTCGAGCGGCTGGTCGCTGCCGAAACCTTCGAGCAGTTTTTGCAGACGAAATACGTCGGCCAGAAGCGCTTCTCGCTCGAGGGCGCCGAGGCGTTGATCCCGCTTCTCGATACGATCGTCGAGGGTGCGGACGCGCTGGGCGTCGAAGAGATCGTCATGGGCATGCCACACCGCGGTCGCCTGAACGTGCTCGCCCATGTCCTACACAAACCGTACGAGATGATCCTCTCGGAGTTCGAGGGCGTGTTCCTGCCGGCGGGGGTCCAGGGAGACGGCGACGTCAAGTACCATCTCGGGTATTCGCGCGACCACCGCACGAAGGACGGGCGCAGCATCCACCTTTCGCTCAGCTCCAATCCGAGCCACCTCGAAGCGATCGATCCGGTCGTCGAAGGCATCGTGCGCGCCAAGCAAGGTTATCTCGGCGACCACGAGCGGCGCCGCGTCGTTCCGGTGCTCATGCACGGCGACGCCTCCTTCACGGGACAGGGGCTGGTCTACGAGACGCTGGCGCTGTCAGAGCTCGCCGCGTTCACCACCGGCGGCACGATTCACGTCATCGTCAACAACCAGATCGGATTCACGACCTCGCCCCACGAGTATCGCTTCACTCGTTATCCGTCGGACCTCGCCGCCGTGATCGAGGCGCCGGTCTGGCACGTCAACGCGGATGATCCGGAGGCGGCGGTGCAGGCGGCGCGGCTCGCCGTCGCCTTTCGCAATCAGTTTCGCGTCGACGTCGTGCTCGACCTCGTTTGCTACCGCCGCCACGGCCACAACGAGCTCGACGATCCGACCTTCACGCAGCCGGTGATGTACCGCGGGATCCGCGAGCATCCGACGGTCGTCGCGCGCTATACGAAGCGACTGGAGCGAGAAGGAGTGATCGGCAGCGCGCGCGTCGGCGAGATCCGCGATGACGTCAAGGGCACGCTCGAGGATGCGCTGAGCTACGCGCGCGATTTCATGCCCCGCCAGCAGGTGTTCGCCCTCGGCGGCTTGTGGAAGGGCCTGCAGTGGGCCGGCTCGGACTGGAGCGCCGACACCCGGATTCCGGCCGCCGAGCTGCTCGAGGCGGCTGAAGCGCTGCGCCGAGTGCCGGAAGGATTCGCACCGCACCCGCGCGTGCAGAAGCTCCTCGAGCAACGCTACGAGATGGTCCACGGCGGCGAGGGCATCGACTGGGGCTGCGCCGAGACGCTCGCTTACGCGAGCTTGCTTCGAGAAGGCACGCCCGTCCGCCTCACGGGACAGGACACCGGCCGCGGCACGTTCAGCCACCGCCACGCGATCCTTTACGACAACGCCACCGGCACCGAGTACGTTCCGCTCAACCACTTGCGTGCAGGCCAGGCGGAGATCGAGGTGGTGAACAGCATGCTGAGCGAGGCTGCGGTGCTCGGGTTCGAGTACGGCATGTCGAGCGCCGATCCGCGCCGTCTGGTGATTTGGGAGGCGCAGTTCGGTGACTTCGCCAACGGTGCGCAGGTGATCATCGATCAGTTCGTCTCGAGTGCCGAGTCGAAGTGGCAGCGCATGAGCGGGCTGGTGATGCTGCTGCCGCACGGCTACGAGGGCCAAGGCCCCGAGCATTCGAGCGCACGTCTCGAGCGCTTCCTGCAACTCGCGGCCGACCAGAACATACAGGTGGTGAATGTGACGACCCCCGCGCAATTCTTCCACGCGCTACGCCGCCAGATCCATCGCCCATTCCGCAAGCCGCTGATCGTCATGAGCCCGAAGAGCTTGCTCCGCCTGCCACGCGCGGTCTCGACGCTCGCGGATCTCGCCGAGGGAGCGTTTCACACCGTGATCGGCGACTCTGCCTCCACCGGTGCCGCGCAACGGCTGCTGCTCTGCTCGGGGAAGATCTTTTACGCCCTCGAGAAGGAGCGCGCGGAACGCGATCGCGGCGACGTGGCGATCGTACGCGTCGAGCAGCTGCATCCGTTCCCGGCAGCGGAGCTCTCCGAAATCTTGAGCCGCTACTCGGGAGCGACGCAGATTCGCTGGGTACAGGAAGAGCCGAAGAACCAGGGCGCCTGGCAATTCATGGCTCCGCTGCTGCGGGCGATCGACTCGCGCGAAATCGGGTACGTGGGACGGGAGGAGGCCGCGAGTCCGGCGACCGGCAGCTACAAGATCCATCAGGCCGAGGAAGCGGCGATCCTCGACGAAGCCCTGCGGCGGCCGCGATCGGCGACCGCCACGGCGCCGCGGGTTCAGGACCGCGCGGCGGGGTGAGGCAGACGGAGAGCGAGCATGGCGGTGGAGGTGCGCATTCCTTCATTGGGCGAGTCGGTGAGCGAGGGTGTGATCACCCGCTGGCTCAAGGAAAACGGCGATGCCGTCGCCGCCGACGATATTCTCTTCGAGCTCGAGACCGACAAGGCGACGATGGAGATTCCCGCCGAGGTGGCAGGCCGCCTGGAGATCCTCAGGCAGGCGGGAGAGACCGTGGAGGTCGGAACCGTGGTGGCGCGCATCGCCGACGGCGCCGGCGCGCGCGCCCCCAAGCCGAAATCCGGCGCGGCGCCGATCGAGGAGTCGAAGCCGGCGCCCGCCTTCCCAACGGGCGCGGGGAACGGGCCCAAGCCCCCGTCGGAAGCACCGCTGAGCCCCGCGGTGCGAAGGCTCCTCGCCGAGCATCAGATCGATCCCGGTGACCTCTCGGGCACAGGCAAGGGCGGACGGCTCACCAAGGAGGACGTGCTGCGCGTGATCGAGGGCGGGAAGACGCCGGCTGCTCCCACGCCGATGAAGCAGGCGTCGCCGGAACAAGCTCCGGCGGCGGCCGGTCCACTGCCCGTCGCTCGCCCCGCGGCGCTTGCCCCGACGTCCTCGGTGGCTGCGGCGGAGCGCGTGCCGATGACACGGTTCCGCAAGCGCATCGCCGAGCGGCTCGTCGAAGCGCAGCGCACGGCCGCGATCCTCACGACATTCAACGAGATCGACATGTCGGCGACGATCGAATTGCGAAAGCGTCACAAGGAGCGATTCCAGAAGGCGCACGGCATCGGGCTCGGCTTCATGTCACTCTTCGCACGCGCCTGCGTTCTGGCGCTGCGCGAGCTGCCGATCGTCAACGCGTCGATCGAGGGCGACGACGTCGTCTACCATCGTCCGGTGCATCTCGGCATCGCCGTCGGCACGCCCCGCGGCCTGGTCGTTCCCGTGGTCCGCAACGCGGACGGGCTCTCGATCGCCGGCCTCGAGAAGGCGATCGCCGACCTCGCCGTGCTGGCGCGCGACGGCAAGCTTTTGCCCGACCACCTCGCCGGCGGCACGTTCACGATCTCGAACGGCGGGGTCTACGGGTCGTTGATGTCCACGCCGATCCTCACGCCGCCGCAATCGGCGATCCTCGGCATGCACAAGATCGAGGAGCGGCCGGTCGCGATCGACGGCCAGGTCGTGATCCGGCCGATGATGTACGTCGCGCTGTCGTACGACCATCGCCTGATCGACGGCGAGCAGGCGGTGACGTTCCTGGTGAAGATCAAGGAACGGCTCGAGGATCCCTCGCGCATGGTGCTCGAGGTCTAGCCGGGAGCGGGGAAACCTGGCGGCGCAGCGTTCGTCGAGGAGATCAGGCATGAGCGCATCGACACGGACAGAGTGGCATATTTCCGGCGAGTCGGTCGTGACTTGCAACTGCGCCTGGGGTTGCCCCTGTCAGTTCAACGCGGCGCCGACCTCCGGTCGTTGCCAGGGTCTGGCCGTCCACGAGATCCGCGACGGTCACTTCGGATCGACGCCGCTCGCCGGCCGTCGGTTCGCTCAGATCGTGTCGTGGCCGGGGCGAATCGACCAGGGAGACGGCACGCGGCTGCTGGTGATCGACGAGCGCGGCTCGAAAGACCAGCGCGAGGCGCTCGGCGCCTGCTAGCCGGTAAGCACGGCGGGGCGTACTTCGAGATCTTCGCCGCCGTTTGTCCGAACACGTCCGCGCCGGTCTTCAAGGCGATCGAGCTCAAGACCGATCGGCAGCACCGCACGGCGGCGGTGCGTATCGCCGACGTCGCGGAGTGCATCGCCGAGCCGATCCGCAATCCGGTCGATGGGCAGGAGCATCACGCACGGATCGTCCTGCCGAACGGCTTCGAGTACGTGGAGGCCGAGATGGCCAATGCCGTGCGGCTCTTCGCGCAGGCCGGGGGCGAGCTCGAATTTCAGTACCACGACACGTACGCGCAACTGAATTCCTTCTACTGGACGAACGGCTAGCGGTCGATCCCTTCTGGCCCGCTGGACGACACCGGCACCGCGAGGGACCCTTACCCTGCCTCGCGCGACGCGCTAGTAGTCGCCCATGGCGAACGCGAGTCGTCACGACCTGGTGGTCATCGGAGCCGGCCCGGGCGGCTACGTAGCCGCGATCCGGGCCGCGCAGCTCGGCTTGAACGTCGCCTGTGTCGAGAAGGAAGCGGCGCTCGGCGGCACCTGCCTGCGCATCGGGTGCATTCCTTCGAAGGCGCTGCTCGATTCGAGTGAGCTCTTCGAGAAGGCGAAAGATGGCCTCGACGCTCACGGTGTGAAGGTCTCGGGCGTCGAGCTCGACCTCGTATCCATGATGCGGCGGAAGGACAAGGTCGTGAAGGGGCTCACCGCCGGTGTCGCCTCGCTCTTCAAGAAGAACGGCGTCACCCACGTGCGCGGCGCCGCCCGCCTCGTCGCCCCGGGCACGGTCTCGGTGGTCGGGGCGGACGAAGGCACGCTCAGCGCCAAGCACGTGCTCATTGCGACCGGCTCGGAGCCCGCGCCACTTCCGGGCGTGGAGTTCGATGGGCGATTCATCGTCAGCTCGGAAGAGGCGCTCGCGTTCGCGGAAGTGCCCCGGACGCTCTTGGTCGTTGGCGCGGGAGCGATCGGCCTCGAGCTCGGATCGGTATGGGCGCGGCTCGGCTCGAAGGTGAAGGTCGTCGAGTTCATGGACCGCATTGTCCCGCTGATGGACAAGGAGCTCGGCGCGGCGCTCAAGAAGATTCTCGAGAAGCAAGGCCTGTCGTTCCAGCTGTCCACGATCGCCAAGAGCGCGAGTGTTGCGGGCAGCGAGGTGCGCGTGACCTTCGAAGCCGCCGGCAAGACCTCGACCGAAAGCTTCGACAAGGTGCTCGTCGCGATCGGCCGCCGACCGTACACGATGGGCCTTGGCTTAGAGGATGTCGGGTTGACGCCGGATGCGAAGGGCCGCATCGACGTCGACGAGCATTTCGCGACGTCCGTGGCCGGCATCTACGCGATCGGCGACGTCATTCGCGGCCCGATGCTCGCGCACAAAGCGGAGGAAGAAGGCGTGGCGTGCGTCGAGACGCTCGCCGGACTCGCCGGCCATGTGAACTACGAAGCGGTCCCGAACGTCGTATACACCTGGCCGGAGCTCGCCTCGGTCGGAAGGACCGAAGAGGAGTGTTCCGAGCAGAAGCGAGAGGTCCGGATCGGCAAGTTCCCGTTCTTCGCCAACGGCCGCGCGCGGGCGATGGAGGAGCGGGACGGGCTGGTCAAGATCATCGCCGACGCCAAGAGCGACCGGTTGCTCGGCGTTCACATCCTCGGTCCGCGGGCGTCCGACCTGATCGCGGAAGCCGCGCTGGCGATGGAGTTCGGGTCGAGTGCCGAGGATCTCGCCCGTACTTGCCACGCGCACCCCACGTTGCCGGAGGCGGTCAAAGAGGCCGCGCTCGCCGTGGCCGGACGCAGCATCCACATCTGAAGAGCGATGCGACCGCTTCGACCAGCTACGTGGAGCCGCTCGGCTGATCACCAATTCTCCGGACAACCAGCCGAGAGCAACCCAGGAGCAACCAGTCAGCCGATGAACGGGGAGATGTCGCGCGAGCCCTAGGACCCATCCGACGCCTTGAACCGGATCGCACGGGACTCACCAAAAACTGAGGTTTTCGGGTTGAGACGGGGTCGGGTCACCAGGCGTACGCTTCGGGCGCTTCGCCGCCCGGCCCCGGCCAGATCTCGTCGAGCTCGGCGAGCGTCTCCTTCGACAGCGCGACGTCGAGCGCCCGTAGCGACCCCTCGAGCTGAGCAACCGTTCGCGGCCCGACGATCGGCGAGGTGATCGCGGGGTTGGCGAGCGTCCACGCGAGCGCCACGTCCGCGGGGTCGTGGCCGAGCGCGCCGCAGAGCGCTTCCCACCTCTCGAGCTGGGCGCGCTTCTCTTCGCTGCGCTTCTGGATGCGGTCAGAAGCGCGCCGGCCCTCGCGCGCCTTGCGCAGCACGCCGCCGAGGAGGCCGCCTGCGAGCGGGCTCCACGGCAGCACGGCGACGCCGTGCGCGCGACAGGCGGGCAGCACCTCGAGCTCGACCGCGCGCGCCGTGAGGTTGTAGAGGCTCTGCTCGGAGACGATGCCGAAGGCGCCTCGGCGCTCGGCGACGGCGTTAGCGTCGACCACGTGCCAGGCCGCGAAGTTGCTGCTTCCGACGTAGATGATCTTCCCTTGCGCGACGAGCCGGTCCATCGCCTGCCAGATCTCGTCCCAAGGCGTATCCCGGTCGACGTGATGCATCTGGTAGAGGTCGATATGATCGGTGCGGAGCCTGTGCAGGCTCTCCTCGCAGGCGCGGCGAATGTGCGCCGCCGAGAGGCGTGCGTCGTTCGGCCCAGGCCCCATGCGCCCGTAGACCTTGGTGGCGAGCACGATGCGTTCGCGCCGTCCGCTCCCCTGCGCGAGCCAGCGGCCGACGATCTGCTCGGTCACGCCTTCGCCGATCTTCCACCCGTAGACGTTGGCGCTGTCGAAGAAGTTGATGCCGAGCTCGAGCGCGCGATCCATGATCGCGAAGCTCTCCCGCTCCGTGGCCTCCGGCCCGAAGTTCATGGTGCCGAGGCAGAGGCGGCTCACCCTCAGCCCCGCGCGTCCGAGCTTCACGTACCGCATGCCGGTCTCCTCACCAGTCGATGCGCTTGCGATCCAGGAAGAGCTGCCCCGACGGTCCTCCATCGGGCAAGGTGGCCAGCCAGACCGGAGTGTCCGCGCCCTCTTCCACCGAGCGCGGCGCGCCGTCGCCGCCCATGCGAGTGCGCACCCAGCCCGGACTGACGGCGTTGACCAGCACGTTCTCTCCGCGAAGCTCCGAAGCGAGCAGCATCGTCAGCGTGTTGAGCGCGGTCTTGGAGAGACGATACGCGGGCCAGCCGCCCCCGCTGCCAGCGACGTCGGCGAGCGTGCCCATCGAGCTCGAAACGTTGACGATCCGGCCGTAGCGCTGCCGCCGCATGAGCGGGAGGACGGCCTGGCTCACTCGCCACGCGCCGATCAGATTGATCTCCAGGGTCTTCCGCACGTCATCGAGCGGAATCTGCGCCGCCGTCTGACCGGTGTCGACCAGCACGCCCGCGTTGTTGACCAGCACGTCGATCCGTCCGAACCGCGCGCTCACGGCCCGGATCGCTTGTTCGACGCTCGCGGCGTCGGCTACGTCGATCGCCTCGGCGACCACCGATCCCTCCGCGGCGAGCTCTCCGACGGCGCGGTCGCCCTCGCGAGCCTCGCGCGCACCGACCACGATGCGGAGGCCCCGGTGCGCGAGCTGCCGGGCGATCTCGAAGCCGATGCCCCGATTCGCACCGGTGATCAAGGCTACCCGACCAGGACTCGTGTCCGAAGGTTTCTTCTCTTGGCTCACGTTTCGTAATACCGTGCTTCGGTGACGGACGGAACACGAGGAGAGTAAGCGCCGTGAGCCCGAAGGACAGTTTTCAGGCACGCACAACGCTTCACGTAGGCGGCCGGACGTACTCCTTCTACAGCCTCGAGCGGTTGGAAGCGGCCGGGTTCGCCGTGCAGCGACTCCCCTATTCGCTGAAGATCTTGCTCGAGAACCTGCTGCGTCGCGAGGACGGAGAGTCGGTCGATGCCGACGACGTCACGGCCCTGGCGGGTTGGCAGGCCAAGAAAGTCGGCGAGCGCGAGATCTCGTTCCTGCCCGCGCGCGTGCTCCTCCAGGACTTCACCGGCGTGCCGTGCGTGGTGGATCTGGCGGCGATGCGCGAAGCGATGCAAGCCATGGGTGGGGATCCGAAGAAGATCAACCCGCTCTTCCCAGCAGAGCTGGTCATCGATCACTCGGTGCAGGTCGACCACTTCGGCTCTCCCGACGCGTTTCGCCTCAACGCGGAGATCGAGTTCGCGCGCAACCGGGAGCGTTACGCGTTCCTGCGCTGGGGACAGTCGGCGTTCGCCAACTTCGACGTCGTCCCGCCCGATACCGGCATCGTGCACCAGGTCAACCTCGAGTACCTGGCGCGCGTGGTCTTCGACGGCGGTGGCAACGGCTCGCCGGAAGCCTATCCCGACACGCTGGTCGGCACCGACAGCCACACTACGATGGTGAACGGGCTCGGCGTACTCGGCTGGGGAGTGGGCGGGATCGAAGCCGAAGCGGCGATGCTCGGCCAGCCGATGCCGTTGCTGATTCCGGAGGTCGTCGGCTTCAAGCTCTCCGGCGAGCTGCCCGCGGGAGCGACGGCGACCGACCTCGTGCTGACCGTCACGCAGATGCTGCGCAAGAAGGGAGTGGTCGGCAAATTCGTCGAGTTCTTCGGCGCCGGATTGTCGAGCCTCTCGCTCGCCGACCGGGCCACGCTCGCCAACATGGCGCCGGAATACGGCGCGACCTGCGGCATCTTTCCGGTCGATGACGAGACGCTCGAGTACCTGCGCTTCACGGGCCGCAAGCCCGAGCGCATCGCGCTTGTCGAGGCGTACGCCAAAGCGCAGGGGATGTTCCGCACCGCGTCCAGCACGGACTCGGAGTACTCCGACACGCTGACCCTCGACCTCGCGACGGTGGAGCCGAGCCTCGCCGGTCCGCGGCGGCCGCACGACCGTGTCCCGCTCACCCAATCCAAGAAGGCATGGCTCGCATCGCTGCCCGAGCTGCGCGCGGCCGCGAAGTCGAGCGGAGAGGCGAGAGGCGGAATCCGCACGCGGCTCGAAGGCAAGGACGTCGAGATCGGCGACGGCGCTGTGGTGGTGGCGGCGATCACGTCCTGCACCAACACTTCCAATCCTTCGGTGTTGATCGGCGCCGGATTGCTGGCACGCAACGCGGTCGAGCGTGGACTCACCGTCAAGCCGTGGGTGAAGACGAGCCTCGCCCCCGGCTCGAAGGTTGTCACCGACTATCTCCGAGAGTCGGGTTTGCTCGCCTCGCTCGAGGCCCTACGCTTCCATCTCGTCGGGTACGGTTGCACGACGTGCATCGGCAACAGTGGCCCGCTGCCCGAGCCGGTCTCGAAGGCGATCGCCGACGGCAACCTCGTCGTCGCCTCGGTGCTTTCGGGGAACCGCAATTTCGAGGGAAGGATCCAACCGCAGGTGCGGGCGAACTACTTGGCGAGCCCGCCGCTCGTCGTCGCCTACGCGCTGGCGGGCCGCATGGACGTCGATGTGGTGAACGAGCCGCTCGGCATGGATCGCGGCGGCAAACCCGTTTACTTGAGGGACATTTGGCCCGCTCCCGAAGAGGTCCGCTCGACCATCCGACGGGTCGTCAAGACGGAAATGTTCGAGCGGCAGTACGGCGAGGTCTTCCGCGGCGACGAGCGCTGGCAGGCGATCCGAGTTCCTGCGGGTGATTTGTTCGCGTGGGATCCGCAGTCGACGTATGTCCGCAAGCCGACGTTGTTCGACGGCATGACCCGCGAGCCCGCGCCGATCCGTGACCTCACCCGCGGGCGCGTGCTCGTCAAGCTCGGCGACTCGGTGACCACGGACCACATCTCGCCCGCGGGCTCGATCGCAAAGGACTCGCCAGCGGGCCGCTACCTCCTCGAGCACGGCGTCGCCGTCGCCGACTTCAACTCGTACGGCGCCCGGCGCGGCAATCACGAAGTCATGATGCGCGGCACCTTCGCCAATATCCGGCTGCGAAACGAGCTCGTTCCCGGCGTCGAAGGCGGCTGGACGCGCCATCTCCCCGGCGGAGAGCGCCTGACGATCTACGACGCGGCCGTGCGCTACGGAGCCGAAGGTGTGCCCCTGCTCGTCCTCGCCGGCAAGGAGTACGGGTCCGGGTCCTCTCGTGACTGGGCCGCGAAGGGCACCATGATGCTCGGGGTGTGCGCGGTGATCGCCGAATCCTACGAGCGCATTCACCGCTCCAACCTGATCGGCATGGGCGTGTTGCCCCTCGAGTTCCGCGCCGGCGAGAGCTGCGAGAGCGTCAGCCTCACCGGCGAGGAGCGTTACGAGATCCGCGGCATCGCCACCGGACTTTCGCCGCGCGACCTAGTCACGGTGGAAGCAGTGCGAGCGGACGGCTCGAAGAATGCTTTCCAGGCGCTGTGCCGAATCGACACGCCCGTCGAGCTCGACTACTACCGGCACGGCGGGATCCTCCCGTTCGTGCTCCGCCAGCTGCTGTAAGACCTGGCCCGCCCACGCGTTTCGGCTGCAATCGTGGGATGAATGTCGTTGCCGCCAACGGGGCGCGACGTCATCCTAGCGTGGGAGGTCCAAGTGATGGAGAACGACGAGCATCGGCGGCGGACCCTTGGCGTGTTGCTGTTTCCCGGTTTCGAGCTGCTCGACGTGTTCGGACCTCTCGAAGCGTTCGGCATACGCATCGCAAGAGAGCACTTCGAAACAGTCCTGGTCTCGGAGCAGCCCGGCCCGGTGGCCAGCGCGCAAGGGCCGAAGGCGCTCGCGGAGGCGGGCCTCGACGACGCGCGCCGTCTCGATCTCATCCTGGTCCCGGGTGGCATCGGCACGCGCCAGGAGGTCGACAATCGGCGACTGACGACCTGGATCGCGAAGCGCTCCGCCGACGCCGAGCTGGTGATGTCGGTCTGTACCGGCGCCGCCTTGCTCGCGAAGGCGGGGGTGCTCGACGGGCGGCGCGCGACGAGCAACAAGGCCTCGTTCGCCTGGGTGGTCGCCCAAGGCGAGCACGTTCGATGGGTCAAACAGGCGCGCTGGGTGGAGGACGGCAGGTTCTGGACGTCGTCAGGCGTGTCGGCCGGCATCGACATGGCGCTCGCGGTGATCACCCGGCTCACCCGACTCGAGCTCGCCGAAGCGATCGCCGTGCTGATGGAATACGAATGGCACCGCGACGCGGGGCACGACCCGTTCGCCGCGATCCACAAGCTCGTGTGAGCGCCGAACGAATCACCTAGCCGAGCGCCTGGGTGAGCAGCGCCTCCACGTCGGGGAACAGCGCGCGATAGTCGTCGCGGCTTCGACGGATCACTTCGTGCGCTTCCTCGCGGTCGTACACGTGGGTGATCTCGACCTGGCGCTCGAGCGCGTCGGGTCCGCTCTTGTAGGTGAGGAAATAATGCCTCAGCCGGTCGATGAGCGAGCGCGGGCACTGATGGATGTCGCGCCAGGTGCCGTAGCTGGCATCGCCCTCGAGCACGGCGATGATCTTGTCGTCGGCCTCGCCGCGATCGATCATGCGTAGACCGCCGATGGGCCGCGCCTCGAGGAGGATGTCGCCGCGGGGGATCGATTTCTCGCTCAGCACGCAAATGTCGAGCGGATCGCCGTCGCCGACGATGCCCGATCTGCCGGTACGGCGTGCGGTGAGCTCGCCGTTGCGCTCGCCGCAATGGGTCTGCGGAACGAAGCCGTAGAGCGCGGGGCAGACGTTGGAGAATCGTTGCGGTCGGTCCACGTGCAAATAGCCGGTCTCCTTGTCGAGCTCGTACTTCACGGTGTCGGTCGGTACGATCTCGACGTATACGGTGACCACTTCGGGCGCTTGCGCGCCGATCGGTGCGCCATGCCAGGGATGCGAGCGGAAGAGCCGCTGCATGAGCTTCCACGTGGCAGGCGGAATCACCACGCCCGCCGTCGGCGCAGCGGCGCGGCGCGCCCCGGCTCCCCGCGACTCGCGCCGCTTCGCTGCGCTCATGTCCTTCTCTCGATCACGCTCGCTGCGCGTTCAGTGCGATCGCTTCGAGCAGCACTTCGGCGGCGAGAACCATGTCCTTCACGTCGAGCCACTCCTTGACGGTGTGGATGTCGCGCATGCCCGTGCCGAGATTGGCGACCTCGAAACCACGGCGATTCAGGATGTTGGCGTCGCAGCCGCCGCCCATGCCGGTGACGGTCACCTGGCTCTTCAGGCGCTCGCCCGCGGCCACGATGAGGCGCACGATCGACGAGGCGTCGGGGAGGTTCATGGCCTCGTACTCGCGGATCGCCTCGAACTCGACGCGCGCGCGAACGGTCCGGCTCCCGGCCGTGACGCTGTGGTGCGCCGCCGCGTCCTCGAAGCATGCGCGCATGTGGTCGGTCTGCGCGGTGAGCTTCGCCTCGCTGTGGCTGCGCGCCTCGCCGCGGATCTCGACCAGGTTGGGTATGATGTTCACGGCCGCGCCGCCGCGGACGATGCCGAGGTTCGCCGTGGTCTCATCGTCGATGCGGCCGAGCCGCATGCGTGCGATCGCCTCGGCGGCGATCTGGATGGCGTTCATGCCTTTCTCGGGCGCCATGCCGGCGTGCGCCTCGAGGCCGTGGACGCGCACGTGGATCGCGTTCGCTCCAGGCGCGCGCGTGAACAGGAAGCCGGGAGAGTCGCTGTCGAGCACCACGCCGCTGCGTGCGCGCAGCGGCCCGATGTCGAGGTGCTTGGCGCCGAGGAGTCCCTTCTCCTCGCAGATCGTGAACACGACGTCGATCGGGCCGTGCGGGATGGCGCGGTCGCGGAGCACCCGCAGCACCTCGCAGATGATCGCCACGCCGCTCTTGTCGTCGCCGCCGAGGACGGTGCTGCCGTCGCTGCGGATGACGTCGCCGTCGACGACGGGATTGACGCCCTCGCCGGGAACGACCGTGTCCATGTGCGCCGCGATCAGCAGCGCCGGAGCCTTCGGCGCCGTCGCGGGAAACAGCGCGATCAGGTTGCCCGTGTCGCCGCCGACCCTCTCGCCGGCGTCGTCCAAGAGCACGCGCTCGGCGCCGAGGTCGCGCATCTCTCGCTCGAGCCGGAGCGCGACGTTGCGCTCCTTGCGCGAGTGACTGTCGATCCGCACCAGCTCGAGCAGCAGGTCACGGATCCGTGCTTTGTCGACGCGCGCTACCAATCAGTTCTCCTCCGCCTCCACATCGCCGAGCACGGGACGAACGGCGACGACGAAGCTGTTGCGACCTGTCGCCCATTCACCGCCGATCGGGATGCGCAGCTCATGTCGATCGCCCGGGGCGAAAGGGTCGCGGACCCGACGGCGATACACGCGCAAGGCCTTCGATTTCTCCGGCCCGAGCACGGTGACCGTCGCCCTCACGGCCGGGATGTGAAAGGTCGAGCGGTTCTCGACGAGCGCAACGACGGCCGGTTGCTCGCTGCCGAAATCCGTGGAGATCTTCAGAACCTCGAACGGTTCCCCAGTCTCGAAGCGAAAGGTCTGATACACCCAGGCCTCGTCGCCCGGCGCAACGGCGACCTTTCGCAGGGCTCCGCTTACCTTGGCGCCGAGCTGTTCGTTCAGCTCCGAATAGACGCGAGTCACGCTCGCGACCTTGCCTTCGCGGTTGATGCCGATCCGCACCTGGAGGCGCCCCTCGGCCAGTGCCGAGTTGCGTAGCGAGATGTCGTCGGTCAGCTCATTCTGGTAGGCGACGAGCACCTTGGCCTCCGCGGCACGGAACTTCTCGCCGATCTCCGTGGCCCGTGCTTCGGAGAGCGAGCTCGGATAGATGACGATCGCGCCCGGCTTTGGATCGGGCGGCGGAGGGACTTGCAGCGCCACGGGAGTCCTCGGTGGCGGGCTGCTCATGTTCATGCACGCCACCAGCGTCACTACGGGAAGCCACCAACTTCGACGCGCGAGCACGTTCATCGAGCCTCGGGATAGTCGAGGGGTCGACACGCGTCAAACTCGGTCAGCGCTTGAGATGCTCGTCGAACCACTCGATGGCGAGCCGGGCCGATTTCTCCACCCAGGGCGGCGTATAGATCTCGTAGTGCGTGATCGGCAGTCCGATCAGCTTCTTCGGTTGGCGGGCGCGCTCGTAGAGCTCGCGATAGCCTTCGAACTTGCAGAGGTCGTCTTTCTCGGCTCCGATCAGCAGGAGGGCGCGCGGTGCGATACGGTCGACCACGTCGATCGGCCGATACTCCATCGTCTTCTCGGCCGACGCCCACGGGATCTCACAATGGAGCTGCGGGACGGCCTTGAGGGCTTCCACGAAGAACGCGCGGGTCTGCGGGCTGGCGAGCAGCACGTCGCAGGTCGCGGCGTCGCCCGTGCCGGTGAGCACGCGCTTGCGGCGGTCGTCGGCGAGGAGCTTCTCGAGGGCGCGACGCTCCTCGGCGGTGCGGATCTCCAGAATCAGCCGGCGACCGTCGCCGTAGCCGACCTGGCCGACCGCGGCCTTCACGCGCTCGTCCACGCCGGCCACGTAGGGCGCGTGGGCGCCACCGTTGCTGGTGCCCCAAGCGCCGATGCGCTGGGCATCGACCTCCGGCTGCGCTTCGAGCCAGGTGATCGCATTGCGGATGTCGTCGATCTGCTCGAGCGCCATGATGCGCCACTTCGGTCCCTCGCTGCCGCCGAAGCCGCGATAGTCGAACGACAGCACGACATAGCCGGCCCCGGCGAAGAGCTTCGCGTAGTCGGGGAGAATCAAGTTACGGATGCCGCTGTACCCGTGGCAGAGGACGATCCCGGGCCGGGGCTCGCCGGCTCGCAAGTCGCCCGGAAGGAAGTAGTCGCCTTCGAGCCGCGAGCCTTCGCTGTAGAAGTGAACGACGCGTGTCTGCATAAAGGTTTCCTCGTCGTGTTCAGTTACAGAGGATCAAGTGACAGTTCTTGGGCAGCCGCCGCGCCAACCCCTTCACGACCTGTCCACGCAGCAACCGGTAGAGGGCGTTGCGCCGGCTGACGCCGACCATCACGCCGTCGACCTCCAGCGTATCGACCGCCCGCGCGATGGCCTCTGCTGCATTGTAGGAGATCATCCAGATCGGAATCAGTTCCACGCCGAGCTTATGCGCTTCCTCGAAGGCGGCGTGCAGGCTCGCCACGCCGTCAGGATTCGGCTCCAGCGGCTCGTTGCTGAGGAAGAGGCCGGGCACCTCCTCGACGTAGACGCAGTAGAGAGCCAGCTCGTCGCGCCCTTTGACGCGATTCACGGCTTCACGGATGAGCGTCGGCGCCTTGCCGCGCACCGCGACCAGCGTGTGGCTCGGAAATAGCGGCTTCAGCTCCTTGGCCTGAGCGAGACTGACGATGTCCACCGCGCCTTCTCCCGCTTGGCGCTCCGCTTGGGCGGCCGCGCGCGCCCCGAGGCGTCCGATGAAGCCAACGCGGTAGACCGCCTCGGTGAGCCACCCCTCGCGCATGCCGAGAGCGATCGCCATGCCGATCAACGTGACACTTCCGCCGAACAGGGTTGCCAGGGGCTTGGCGAACAGGTTCACGCACCAGGCGAGGAACACCATCGCCGAGGTGAGGACGCCGACATAGAAATTGACGCCGCGCCGGTGCAGGCGCCACCGCATGACGTCCAGACCGATCGACGACAACACGAAGGCGCCGAGGAGTCCGAACGCGTACATGTCACCGAGCAAGACCATGTGGCCCTGCGTGGCAATCACCACCGCCATCGGGACCGCGGTGGTGATCGCGATGGCGACGTGCGGCGTGCCGAAGGTGCGGTTGCGAGCGAGGATCGGCCGCGGCAGGAAGCCCTGGTGCGCCAATGCCAGGAACACGTGATATCCGCCGATGATCGCGGTGTTGGCCGCGAACAGCAGCAGCGTCGTCGCCGTCGTGACCACGGCCACCTTAGTGGTCAAACCGCCGACGACCATGCCGAGCTCCGAGATGAAGCGCTCGGTGGCCACACCGCTTCCGGGCGTGAGCAGCCCGATGGAAAACAGCGTGAGCAACGGCGCCGTGCAGACGACCGTGACGATGACCGCGATGATCGCCGCGCGGATGTTGCGGTGCAGCGGATGGCGCATCGTCGGGGAGAGTTGAGCGATGCTCTCGAGCCCGGAAAAGGCGAGCCAGGCGCCGGCAAAGCCGATGAGAGCACCCCTCGGGGTCAGGCCCTCCGTGTGACGGAGTGTCCCCACGAGGCGTCCCACCCCCTCGAAGCCGAGGTGCCACAGCGTGCAGAGGATCACCCACGCGTCGATGGAGAGGGCTGCCGCGGCCATCCAGAGCGAGACGGTAGCGCTCTCGCGGATGCCGACCACGTTGAGGATCGCGAGGAACAGTATCCCGGCGCAGGCGAACGCGACGACGTGCTGCTCGAAGGCCGGCAACACGCTGCCTACGTAGTAGAAGGCTGAGGTCGCCGAGATCGACGAAGTCAGGAAATAGTCGACCGTGATCAGCATGCCGCCGAGAGCGCCCCAGCGGGGGCTGAACGCCTTGCTCGCGACGGTCACCACGCCGCCCCCTTCGGGATTTCGCCAGCTGATCTCGACGTACTTGAACGCGAGCAGCACGAAGCCGATCGTCACCATGGCGACGAACAAGGGCGCGTACTGGCCGACCTGCTCGTAGAGGATGCCGGGTACGTAGTAGACCGACGTGCCGATGTCGCAGAACACCACGGCCCAGGCGAGGACCCAGGTGAGCTGTTGGACGTGAATCGTCGGTGGCCGCACGCCCGCGACGGCGGGGGACGGCGCGGCGGCTTGGCCTGGGGAACTCATCGACGAAGAGCGGCTCGGGAGCTGCTTGCCGCTCCGACCCAGCGCTGCTTATATTGCCTGGATTGTTTTTGCCAGTAAGCGTGTGCGAACGGGCGAGAGCGTGGGTTCCGAGGCGGCGAATGGCGATTGGACGTTCGAGCGATTGCGCCGGTGGTTCTCGTGGCTCTGCGTGGTGATCTTCAGCGCCACCTTCGCAGGACTGCTCGGGCTGAGCGCCACCCGCTACTGGACGCCCGACAACCCCTGGATCGCGTTGCTCGACCGAGGCTGGCGGATCTCCGGTGGCGCCGGGGTCACGCTGGCCGCGATCCCGTATCTCCTCCAGGGCGCGCGCTGGCTACGACGGCTGTTCGCCGGCTCCTAGAGCGCCGAGCCGCTACCTACACCGCCGCCCGGATCGGCAAGAGAGGAGCTTGCGGAAGCTCGACTGCGGTCCACCACTTGCGAGCGTGCCGGCGTCCGGCGACCTCGGCTGATCCATGGTCGAGCGAGGCCAGCCTTCGACGGCCGCGGCGGCAATCGCGATGGCGCGGCGGCGCCTTTGCCGCGCGGAGCAGGCTTTCGCGAGGCCTCAGGAACCTGTGGCGAATCGCTGCGGCAAGCCTCCGAACGCGCCGTTCGACATGAACACCACGACGTCGCCGGCGCGCGCGGCGCGCCGCAGATGCCGGAGAATGGCATCGTCGTCGGCAAACGTGTCGGCCTGTACGCCGGCTGCTCGGAGCACTTCGACGATCTCTCCGATGGACAAACGGTCCGCTTCCGGCAGCGGATCCGTCTCCTTGAAGAAAACCGGGGCGAGCACGGTGGCATCGGCATGCCGGAGAGCATGCGCGAACTCCTGCTGGAAGACGCGCCGCCGGCTGGTGTTCGAGCGCGGCTCGAAGACCGCCCAGATCTTCCTCGACGGATGGCGGCGACGAACGGCCTCGAGCGTGGCGGCGATCGCGGTCGGGTGGTGGGCGAAATCGTCGATGACGGTGATGGGGTCGGTGGCGATCACTTCCTGGCGGCGGCGCACGCCGCGAAACGACCGGAGGCCGGGTTGAATCTCCGCCGGCGCGAGACCGAGGCGGCGGCAAAGCGCGTAAACGCCGAGCGCGTTCCGCACGTTCATTTCGCCCATGACCGCAAGCGCGATCTCCCCCTCGCGTTCGCCGGTGCAACAGACGCCGAAGCGGGTGCTGCGGCCGTCGTCATGGATGTCGACGGCGCGCCAGCCCGGGCCGGCTCTCAGGCCGAAGCGCTCGACCTCGCGGCTCACTTCCGACACCGCGGCTTCGGTGCGCGGGAAATCATCGCAGACAAGCACGGGCGCGTCGTCCGGGATGATCTTCAGCAGCGAGACGAACGCCGACGTCACGTGGTCGAGGTCGCGGTAGATGTCCGCGTGGTCGAACTCGATCGCGGTGAGGATCAACCCGCGGGGCTCGTAGTGTAGGAACTTGGGCCCCTTGTCGAAAAACGCCGTATCGTACTCGTCCCCCTCGATCACGAAGTACTCGCCGCCGCCGAGCCGGAAGTTGCCACCGAAGTCGAGCGATTCGCCGCCCAGCATCAAGCTCGGGTCTCGTCCCGCCTCGGCGAGCACCCAAGCGAGCATCGCCGTGGAGGTGGTCTTGCCGTGCGTGCCGGCGACGACGAGCGTGCGCTTGCCGGCGAGAAAGAACCGGCGTATCGCCTCCGGCATGGAGACGTAGGGCAAACCTCTCTCGATCATCGCCGCCACTTCGGGATTGGTGCGCGACACGGCGTTCCCGACGACGACGAGGTCGGGGCGTGGCTCGAGATTCGCCGCCCGATACCCGATCCGCACGTCGATGCCGAGCCGCGCGAGCAGCGTGCTCGCGGGCGGGTAGACGTTCTGATCCGATCCTGTGACGGCGAAGCCGCGGCTCTTGAGCATCCCCGCGAGCGACGTCATCGCGACGCCGGAAATCGCGATCAGATGCACGGCGCGGACCGACGTGAGATCAGAGGCTTCGCGATCGCCCATCGGCGGTTTCGTACCCGAACCGGCCGAATCGAACAACGGGCCTCGCCGCTCCGGATGGCGGGGCGTACGAGAACGAGACGCTCTTTAGGATCATCGGCCCGCTAGGCACCGCCACGCCGCTCGCCGGCTCCAGCGTCACGGCGAACACCGATGCATCCCGCCCTTCTGGCGGAACGTTCTCGTTCCACGAGCCCCGGCCGGTGGCGTCCGGGGCGAAGACGCGGCCGGGTCGCGGCGTGCCTCCGGCGATGAACCAAAGCTGATACGCCCGTCCAGCCTCTGGAGGAGGCAAGTCGTAGCCGAACAGTACCGCGCGACCGGAGCTGCGGTCGTAGGACAGTTTGAGTCGCGCCTTCGGCGCCACTTCGGTGCCAGCCAGGACGATCGTCGCCGTCTCGGGCGAGGAGAGGAAAGCCGCGAGGCCGCGCTGGACGGTCAGTTCGGCCTCGAGCGCCCGCGCTCGGGCGAAGAGTCCCAGAGCATACATCGCACACGCCGCGACCGCCCCGACGGCGAGGAGGACGGTCACGGCCGCGACGGATGCCCAAAAGCCTAGCGCTGGGCGGACGATCTCGACGCCGCGCGAGGGAGGCTCCTGCCGATCCGCGCCGCCGGTAGTCTGTTCGGTGTGCGAGCTCAAAGCGATGGCGGCTTAGAATGCGCCGCGGCCCGCCGCAAACGCGCCCTCGAGTGGTCGGTCGAAGCCGGGTGCGATCATCGGCCGGCGTGTCGGATCGGAATCTGGACCAGTCGCGCTTGGACGCGATTGGCGCGGAGCAGGCAGCGAGCGACGGAAACGGGCAGAGCGAACCGCCTCGGTCCTGCGCTTCCCGGGTTGACGAAAAGCACGCCGTCTTCCTCGTGAATGGACGGGCGATGAGAGTGACCGCTCACCACGAGCCGGATGCGGGCGCGCGCGAGGTCGACGGCGAGATCGTTCACGTCGTGAACGACATGGACCCGAACCGCCCCCACCGTCAGCGTTCGGGCTTTCGGAAGCCGGCGGGCCCAGCCGTGGCCGTCGTTGTTGCCGCGCACCGCGACGACCGGCGCGATCCCGCGCAACGCGACGAGCACGTCCGGCGCTCCCACGTCTCCGGCATGAACGATCAGATCACTTGTGGCCAGCGCGCTGAGCGCTTCGCGGCGCATCAGGCCGTGCGTATCGGCGATCACGCCGAGGCGCGTCACCGCACGCGACCGCTCGGTCAGCAGCCTACGGCCTCCATGACGAGGTCGTGGATCAGCGGCCGAAAATCCTTGATCTTGTCGTTGTTCCGGCTCGGATGAACGCGATTAGACAGCAGCACGACGTGTACGGCCTTTTCCAGATCGAGCCAGACGGACGTCCCGGTGAAGCCGAGGTGCCCGATCGTCTTTCGTGAGAAGCGCGTGCCGGCGGCCGAGCCGACCGTTGCGGGGGTGTCCCAGCCGAGCGTGCGCGGCGACTGTGCGACCGTCTTGTCTCGCGAAAATGCCTCCTGCATCAGGCCGTCGGGAAGGAATGGGTTCTTGCCGAGGTAACAGTCGCGAAGCTTCGAGACCAGGAGGTTCACGTCGCCCGCGGATGCGAACAGACCGGAGTGTCCCGCTACGCCGCCCATCGCATAGGCGTTGTCGTCGTGTACTTCGCCGCAGATGACCTTCCCTCGCCACTCGCAGCGCTCGGTCGGCGCGATCATCTCGGTCACGGGCACCAAGCGCCGCGTCCGCACCAGAGACAGATCGATGAAGGAGGTGGAGCGCAGGCCGAGCGGCTTGAAGATGCGATCCTGACAGAAGCGGTCGAGGGCAGCGCCGGAGACCTCCTCGATCGCCTCGCCGAGCAGAATGAAACCGAGGTCGCTGTACAGGACCGACCGGCCGGGCTCCGCTTCCGGCTTCTCTCGGTGGATGAGCTCGTAGACGTGCTGCTTGGCGCCGTGGCTGCAGAGGAAGTTGACTCGCCCCCCGCGCTCGACCTTGAGGATCTCCTTGTAGTACGCGCGCCAGCCCGGCAGGCCCGAGGAGTGCCCGAGAAGATGGCGGAACGTGATGTGGGTTTTGCCGTGCACGCCGAAGTTGTGAAAGATCCGCGTCACCCGGTCGTCGATGCGCAGCTTGAGCTCGCGCGCGAGCAGCAGAAATGCGGTGGTCGTCGCGAGCGGCTTGGTGAGCGAGGACAGGTCGAAGATCGTATCCTCGTGAAGCGGCGTGACGTCGGGCTCGACGCTGCGGTGGCCGAAGGCGCGATGGTAGACGACCTGTGCTTCCTTGTTGACGAGCAGCACCGCCCCCGGGAACACGCGGCTCCCGACTGCTTCTTCCATCGCCCGCTCGACCTGACGGAAGCCGCTCATGAATTCCAGATTCTACGATAGAGCCCGAGCGATGGCTACGGTGAGACCGCGGGCTCGAGCGGCTGGAGGAGCTTGCGGGTGGCATCGAGACGCACACGCGCCCCGAGCGGGATCGTGCGCTTGCCGCGGCCGTGTCCACTCGGCGCGCCGAACGCAACCGGTACGCCGAGATCGGCGGTACGCTCGTGCAGCACTGCGAGCAGATCGCGCCGCCGTCCGCAATTCGCCATTTCCGCGAACACGATCCCCTTCGCGCGCCCGAGCTCGCCCGTGTGGCGGAGCTGGGTGAGCATACGATCGAGCGAGTACGGCTCTTCGTTCACATCCTCGAGGAATAGAATGCGATCGGCGAGATCGACCGCGTAGGGCGTGCCGAGGAGTGACACGAGGATGGAAAGGCATCCGCCGAAGAGCCTCCCTTCGGCCACACCCCGTCGCAGCGTCACTCCGAGGCGCACTCCTTCGATCGAGCGGCCGTTCAGCGTGTCGAGCAGGGAGGCGCGATCGGTGGGGCGCAGATCGGGCAGATCCGTGGCGACCATCGGGCCGTGGAACGTCACCCAGCCGAGCTTGCCCGTGGCGAAGGCGAGGAGAGACGTGACGTCGCTGTAGCCGATCAAGATCTTCGGCGGCGCGCGTCGGAGATCGCCCTCGACCAGCGGCAGCAGGCGTGCCGCCCCGAAGCCGCCACGCGTGAAGAACACGGCGCGCACCTTGGGATCGGCGAGCGCTCCACGGAGCGCCGCGGCACGAAGTCGATCCTTCCCGGCGAAGTGTCCTCGTCGAGCGAAAGCCTGAGCGTAGACGCGTGTCCGAAAGCCGAGCGCTTCGAGCCGCCGCGCCCCGCGCCGGATGCGCGACGGATCGGCAGCCGATGCCGGGGCGATCACCGCGATCGTATCGCCCGGTCGCAGTGCGGGGGGCCGGCGAGGCGCGCCGTGCCAATCGGGAACACGCCCCTTGCCGCCGCTCACAGACTGCGGCCCGCCGCCTCGGCGAACTTCTCAACGCCGCGCATCAGTGACTCGAATCGGCTCGGCTTCAGCGACTGCCCGCCGTCCGAGAGCGCGTGCGCGGGATCCGGATGCACCTCGATCATCAAGCCGTCCGCGCCCGCGGCGATCGCGGCGTACGCCATCGGCGTCACGTACTGCCAGTGGCCCGTACCATGGCTCGGGTCGACGATGACCGGCAGATGGGTCCACTCTTTCAGCACGGGCACGGCGCTCAGGTCGAGCGTGTTGCGGGTCGCGGTCTCGAACGTGCGGATGCCGCGCTCGCACAGCACCACCCGAGGGTTGCCTTCCGACAAGATGTACTCCGCGGCCATGAGGAACTCCTGCAGGGTGCTCATCAGGCCGCGCTTCAACAACACTGGCTTGTCAACCTTTCCGAGGCGCTTGAGGAGAGCGAAGTTCTGCACATTGCGCGTGCCGACCTGCAGCACGTCGGCGTGCTCGGCGACGAGCTCGACGTCGTGGGGATCGAGCACCTCGGTGACCACCGGCAGGCCGGTCTCGGCCCGAGCCTGAGCGAGGAGCTTCAAGCCGTCGGCCTCCATGCCCTGGAAGCTGTAGGGCGACGTGCGCGGCTTGTAAGCGCCGCCGCGCAGAATGTTTGCTCCCGCCGCCTTCACGGCGCAGGCAGATTCCATGATCTGGCGCTCGCTCTCCACCGAGCACGGGCCGGCCATGATGGCGAGGCGCCGGGCGCCGATCGTCACTCCGAGGCCGACGTCGACGACCGAGTCCTCCTTTCGCACCTCGCGGCTGGCGAGCTTGAAGGGCTTGAGGATCGGCACACATGCCTCCACGCCCGGCATCGATTCGAGGGCTTGTAGGCGCGTTTTGCCGCGCTCGTCTCCGATGCAGCCGATGACGGTTCGCTCCACGCCGTAGATCGGATG
>JBEVNX010000127.1:0-26858 GCA_040507895.1 Binatia bacterium
GGACCGACGCCCCAGAGATGGGTCACCGCGAGCGGAGCGAGGAATGCTTCCACCCCTCCGGGCAAGACCTCGAGAAGGCCGTCGGGCTTCGACAGAGTGCTGGCGATCTTAGCGACCATCTTCGACGGCCCGACGCCCACCGAGACGGCGAGGCCACACTGCTCCCGCACGCGCTGTCTGAGACGCCGAGCCAGCTCCACCGGGGTACCGAAGAGACCGAGCGAAGCGGTGACGTCGAGGAAGGCTTCGTCGAGCGAGAGCGGCTCCACGAGCGGCGTGAAGGTGGCGAAGATCGCGAAGATCTCGCGCGAAACCTCGGCGTAGCGGGTCATCCGGCCGGATAGATAGACGCCGTGAGGGCAAAGCCGGCGTGCCTCGGCCATGGGCATCGCCGAATGGATGCCGAAGGGCCGCGCTTCGTAGGAGGCAGCGGTCACCACGCCACGCGAGCCGAGGCCGCCGACGATCACCGGCCGACCGGTCAGTTCCGGATGATCCCGTTGCTCCACCGACGCATAGAAAGCGTCCATGTCGGCATGCAGGATGATGCTCGCGGCCAAATTTCACTCCCCCCGGGCCGGTGCTAGGATACCACGCTCGTGTCCTACTATCCGGTGTTTCTCGATCTTCGGGGACGGCCCTGCCTGGTGGTGGGAGGGGGCCGGATCGCTCACGGCAAGATCGTCGGGCTACTGCGGGCAGGGGCGGTCGTGCGAGTCGTCGCGCCGAGGGTCGTCGACCCCATCGAGCAACTAGCCGCCCGGGGAGAGCTCACGATCGTCGCCCGGCCGTATGTGTCCGAAGACATGCGCGGCTTCCAGATCGTCGTGGCCGCGACCGATCAGCAGGAGGTCAATCGACGGGTTTCCGCCGATGGGCTGCAGGCGGGCGTTCTCGTCAACGTCGTCGACGCACCCGAGCTGTCGCAGTTCATCGCACCGGCCGTGCTCGAACGAGGCGAGCTACAGGTCGCGGTCTCGACATCCGGGGCTTCGCCGGCATTCGCGGTCTTCGTGCGCGACCGCGTAGCCGAGGTGATCGGCCCGGAGTTCGCCACGTCCTTGGCGATTCTGCGCCGCGTGCGCGAACGCTTACGCTCGCGCTCGATGGAGGACCGCCGCCGAATTCAGCAGGCGATCGCCGAGGGCGGACTCGCCGAGCGCGTTCGCTGTCGCGACCACGCCGGAATCGACGGCTTGCTGCGCGCAGCGCTCGGCGAGGGAGCGACTCTCCGTGATCTCGGCGTGGAGTTTTGATCCCATGGACTGGGTGCTTCTCGCCATCGTTCTCGGCCTCTACCTGGTAGCTGCGGGCGGCTTCGTCGCCTACCTGGCTACGGCGCGCGAGCGCCTACGCACGCTCGCCCCGCAGTTGCTCGCAGCGGCGGCAGTGATCCATGGGCTGGAGATCGCGGGCCGCTCCTTCATGCTCGGACACATCGCGGTGGCGACGTTCGAGGAGGGCCTGTCGTTTCTCGCCTTCAGTCTCGCCATTCTCTACCTGCTGCTCGACCGTACGAACGCCCTCGCCGTTCTCGGCGCCGTGATCACGCCCCTCATCGCGATGCTGATGGCGATGTCGTTGGTGGTCTCGTCGGGCGCCACGGAGCTTCCGCCGGCGTTGCGAAGCGCCTGGCTTCCGGTGCATGTCACGCTGGCATTTTTAGGCAATGCGGTGTTCGCGCTCGCCTTCGCGGCCAGCCTGGTCTACGTCTTCGAGGACAATCGTTTGAAAGCGAAGCGGCCCGGTCGCCGGCGCCTGTTGCCGTCTCTCGAGCGGCTTGACGATCTCAATCACCGCCTGCTCAGCTGGGGATTTCCTCTGCTCACGCTTGGGATCGTCAGCGGCGCGATCTGGGCACACTTCGCGTGGGGACGATTCTGGTCCTGGGAGGCGCGAGAGATCTGGTCGGGGGTCACCTGGTCCCTGTATGCGGTTTTGCTCCACGGCCGGAGCGTTGGCTGGCGCGGGCGGCGGGCGGCGACATTGACGATCTTTGGTTTTGCCGTGCTGCTCGTGTCGTTCGTGAGCGTGAACGTCTTCTTCCCGGGTCGCCACGGCGGGAGCTTCGGCTCGTGAGCCCGCGCAAGCTCTGGCTCGTCGGCGTCTCCCACCACTCCGCGCCCGTAGCGCTTCGTGAGCGCCTGGCGCTCGACGATGCGGCGGCCGCGGAGGTCGGGCAGCGGCTGCTCCGACAGGTCCCGGGGCTCGACGAGTGCGCCTTGGTCTCGACTTGCAACCGGGTCGAGGTCATCGGCTTCGGCGATCCGGCGGCCAGCGATCCCACCTCCATCGTGGGCGCCTTGCAGAACGGACGCCCGCTGGGCGACGACCAACTCCGCTCCCACGTCTACGTCCACGAAGACCGGGCCGCGGTGCGCCATCTCTTCCGCGTGGCGTCGAGCCTGGATTCGTTGGTGGTCGGCGAGCCGCAGATTCTCGGTCAGGTGAAGGCCTTCTACGAGGCCGCCGTTCGGGCCGGAACGGCCGGAGCGATCCTCCATCGCGTGTTCCACAAGGCCTTCTCGGCGGCGAAGCGCGTGCGCAGCGAGACGGGTATCGGGGGCCGCAACGTCTCGGTGAGCTCGGTGGCCGTCGAGCTCGCGATGCAGATCTTCGAGTCGCTCTCCGAGAAGACCGCGCTGATGATCGGCGCCGGCAAGATGGCCGAGCTCGCCGCGCGTCACTTCCGCGACCGCGGCATCGGCGGCCTGATGTTCGCCAACCGCACGTTCGATCGGGGCGTCGAGCTGGCGCGCGAGCTTCACGGCACGCCGGTGCCCTTCGAGGAGCTCGGGCGCTATCTGCCGATGGCAGACGTGGTGATCGGCTCCACGGCCGCGACGGAGTTCCTGCTCACGGAAGCGCAGGTGCAAGAAGCGCTGCGCCTGCGGGGCTACCGGCCGACGTTCCTGATCGATCTCGGCGTTCCCCGCAACTTCGATCCGCGCATCAACGATCTGCGCAACGTGTACCTCTACGACATCGACGACCTCGAGAGCGTGATCGGCGAGAACCGTGAAGAGCGCGGGCGCGAAGCGGCCCGCGCCGAAGAGATCGTGTCGGCGGAGGTCGAATCCTTTTGGAGATGGTTCGAGAACCTCGAAGTCGTGCCGACCATCGTCGGGCTGCGCGACAAAGCGGAGCGAATCCGCCGACGCGAGCTCGACCGCACCCTGGGCGCGCTCAAGCACCTCGGCGACGAAGAGCGGAAGTCCATCGAGGCGATGGCGGAGGCGATCGTCAACAAGCTGCTCCACGAACCGATCGCGCGATTGAAGCGGGTCCAGGGCCCAGACGACGAGGCGGTGCTCATGGCTCGTCGTCTCTTCGGCCTCGATGACCTCGATGACGATGACTGAGAAGGGCACGACCGTCCGGGTCGGGACGCGCGGCAGCGCCTTGGCGGTCCGCCAGACGGAGTGGGTGGCGGGAGAGCTTCGCCGGCGGCGTCCGGGCCTTTCGGTCGAGATCGTGCGCATCCGCACCAGCGGGGACCACCTCCTCGACCGGACCCTTTCCGAGATCGGTGGCAAGGGACTGTTCGTGAAAGAGATCGAGGAAGCGCTGCTCGGCGGTCGCATCGACCTAGCCGTGCATTCGATGAAGGACATGCCTGCCTCGCTCGCTTCGGGCCTCACGTTTGCCGCGGTTCCGGCGCGCGAGGACCCTTCGGATGTGTTGATCGCACGCTCGACGGGAGGGCTCGCCGCGTTGCCGCGCGGAGCGAGAATCGGTACGGCGAGCCTTCGCCGCGCCGCCTTCGTGTACCATGCCCGCCCCGACGTCGAGGTGACGCCACTACGCGGCAACGTGGATACTCGGATCAGCCGGTGGCGCACCGGTGACGTCGACGCGCTGGTTCTCGCTGCGGCGGGCTTGCATCGCCTCGGTCTGCGCTTGCCCGAGGCGCGGGCGCTGGCGACGGCAGAGATGCTGCCCGCGATCGGGCAGGGCGCGCTGGCGATCGAGGCCCGTCTCGACGGTCCGTGGCTGGAGGTGGGGGCTCTGCTCGACGACGCGGAGGCGCGCGTTGCGATTCTCGCCGAGCGCGCATTTTTGCAGGTCATGGGAGGCGATTGCACAATGCCGATCGCGGCTCACGCGATCGTGTCGGGACAGTCGGTGGAGCTCGACGCGGCCATCGCCGAGCCTTCGGGACGACGGCTGATCCGCGGCTCACGCCGCGGCGGGCGCGAAGCCGCCGAGGCGCTCGGCGCAACCTTGGCGTCCGAGATTCTCGAGCGCGGCGGCCGCGAGATCGTGGCGGGGCTTCGCCGTTGAGCGGCTTCGTCTACCTCGTCGGGGCGGGCCCAGGCGATCCGGGCCTTCTCACCCTGCGCGGTCGCGAGTGCATCGCCGAGGCCGATGTGGTGATCCACGACTACCTCGTGGACCCGCGCCTCCTGCGCCACGCTCGGCCCGCAGCCGAGATCGTCGAATCGGGGAAGAGCGGTGGTGCCGCCGATCGCGATCGTCAGCAGCACGCGATCAATCGGCGCATGGTCGCGGCGGCGCGAGCGGGGAAGGTGGTCGTGCGCCTCAAGGGCGGCGATCCTTTCGTGTTCGGCCGGGGCGGCGAAGAGGCGCAGGCGCTGGCCGACGCCGGAATCGGATTTGAGATCGTGCCCGGCGTGAGCTCGGCAACCGCGGTGCCGGCCTATGCAGGGATCCCGGTCACGGTGAGGGGCCTCAACTCGTCCTTTGCAGTGGTCACCGGATCCGAAGCGCCCGGCGCCGCACGCCCGCTCGACTGGCAGGCGCTGGCGCGCATGGAGACGCTGGTGGTCCTCATGGGCCTGCGCACGCTCGCGTCCATCACCTCGCGGCTGCGGGAAGCGGGAAAGTCGCCCGATACGCCCGCCGCGTGCGTGCGGTCGGGCACGCGGCCGGATCAGGAGACGATCGTCGGGACGCTCGCGGACATCGCCGATCGCGTGGCGCGCGCGGGGTTCGAGCCGCCGGCGATCCTCGTGGTGGGCGAGGTCGTGAAACAGCGCGAGCGGCTGGCGTGGCTCGAGCGCCGGCCGCTTCTCGGCCGCCGTATCCTCGTCACGCGCGCGACCGAACGAGCCGCGGAGTTCGTGGACCGCCTCGAGCGGCTCGGCGCCGAAGCCATCGCCGCGCCGACGATCGAGCTCGCGGCCGCTCCATCACCGGCCGTGCTGGATGCGGCGCTCGCCGCGCTCGATTCGTTCGATTGGATCGTCTTCACGAGCGCGCACGGCGTCGACGTGCTCTTCGCTCGCTTGCGAGCGATCGGAAACGACGTACGCCGCCTGGGGCGCGCGCGCCTGGCGGCGATCGGGCCGGCGACTGCCGAGGCGCTCGCGAGCCGTGGCTTACGGGCCGACCTCGTACCCGAGACGTTTCGCGGAGAGGATTTCGCCGAAGCCCTCGCGCCGCACGTGGCCGGCCGGCGCGTGCTGTTGCCTCGAGCCGAGGGTGCCCGAGAGGTCTTGCCGCAGGCGCTGGCTCGGGCTGGCGCGGAGGTCGTCGACGTAGCGACCTATCGCGCCGAGCCCGCGAAGGATCTTCCCGGACGCGTCCGTCAGCTCCTCGCGGAGGACGCGCTCGATGCGATCACGTTCACGAGCCCGAGCACGGTGCGCGGATTTCACGCGCTTCTCGAGGGAGGGGCGCGCGCCAGCGGCCGAGCGCGCATCGCCTGCATCGGGCCCGTCACGGCGCAAGCCGCCCGCGCGCTTGGATGGGGTGTCGACGTCGAGGCCCGCGAGTACACGACCGATGGCTTGGCGCGCGCCTTGATTGACTATTTCACGGGTCGAGGTTAGTGCCCGATCGATGAGCTTTCCCACCCAGCGCGCGCGTCGCGTGCGGCGCAATCCGATGCTGCGGGATCTCGTCCGAGAGACGGCTCTCGAGGTCGGCGATCTCGTCTACCCGATGTTCGTGGTTCCGGGTCGCGGCGTAGCGCGGGCGGTCGGTTCGATGCCCGGCGTCAGCCAGTTGTCCGTCGATCGGGCGGTGATCGAGGCGCGAGAGGTGCGCGCCCTCGGCATCCCGGCGGTGGTGTTGTTCGGCGTTCCGGTGCGGAAGGACGCTGTGGGCAGCGAAGCCGACGATCCCGCGGGCGTGGTGCCGTCCGCGGTTCGCACGATCCGCGAGGCGGTACCCGATCTCTGCGTGATCACCGACGTTTGCCTGTGTGAGTACACGGATCACGGACATTGCGGCGTACTGCGCGGCGAAGAGGTCGACAACGATTCCACGCTCGAAGTGCTGGCTCGCGAAGCCGTGTGCCATGCGCGCGCCGGTGCGCACGTGGTGGCGCCTTCCGACATGATGGACGGTCGGGTAGGTGTCATTCGGCGCGCGCTGGATGCCGAAGGGTTCCAAGACGTACCCATCCTCTCGTACGCGGCAAAATACGCGTCGGGATTCTACGGACCCTTTCGCGAGGCGGCCGAATCGTCGCCGCAGTTCGGCGACCGCCGAGGCTATCAGATGGACCCCGGAAACGGTGACGAGGCGCTGCGGGAGATCGCCATCGATCTCGAAGAGGGCGCGGACATGGTGATGGTCAAGCCGGCGCTCCCGTACCTCGACGTCATCCGGCGCGCCCGTGTGCGCTTCCCCGGCGTGCCGCTCGCCGCCTACAACGTGAGCGGCGAGTACGCGATGTTGAAAGCCGCCGCCGAGCGCGGCTGGATCGACGGCGATCGAGTCACGATCGAGGTCCTCACCTCGATTCGCCGCGCTGGAGCCGATTTCATCCTCACGTATTCGGCAAAGGACGCGGCGCGCATCCTCGGCGCCGGGCGAGCTTGAGGCGACGGTCGACCGCCGCCGCGCCGGTCTTCTTCCTCTGCGGCGTCGCGCGAGCTTACCCGATCGCCGAGGAGCACAAGCTCGGCAACCACTTCACGCTCGAGGCGAGGGCCGTCCAAATGTTGCCGGTCGATTCGCTCGACGCAGCTACGGCCAAGCAGCGCCTCGAGGCGTTGCAAGAAGTCGCGCATCGCCGTATCGCCGCACCCTGAGGGGGAAGGACAGGAGTGTTTCGTAAGACCGTCGAGGCCATGGAAAGCTACGTTCCCGGGGAGCAGCCGCGAGACCGTCGCTACGTGAAGCTCAATACCAACGAGAATCCGTATCCTCCCTCCCCGCAGGTGCTGGAAGCGCTGCGCGACGGCATCGGAGAGAACCTGCGTCTCTATCCCCGCCCGATGGCGGACGAGCTGCGCGAGCGAGCGGCGCGGCTCTATCGCCTGGAGCCGGACAACGTCTTGGTCGGCAACGGGTCGGACGAGCTGCTGGCGATCGTCATGCGCGCGGTGATCGATCCCGGAGACGCGGTGGCCTATCCGGTACCGACGTACAGCCTCTACGACACGCTCGTCAGCATCCACTGCGGGGTGGCGGTCCATGTGCCGTTCCCGCCCGATTTCTCGCTGCCGGCGGAGCTTGCGGACGTGGATGCGCGACTGATCATCGTCTGCAATCCGAATTCGCCGTCCGGCACGCTGATCGCGCCGCAACATCTCGGTCCGCTGTTCCGACGCCGCGATCGACTGGTCGTCGTCGACGAAGCGTACGTCGACTTCGCCGACGCCCATTGCCTCGAGCTTCTGCACGAGCTGCCGAACCTCGTGATCCTGCGGACCCTGTCGAAATCCTACTCGCTGGCGGGCATGCGCATCGGGTTGGCGCTCGGCGCGACGGGCGTGATCGGTCAGCTTGCCAAGGTGAAGGACTCGTACAACGTCAATCGCCTGTCGATCGTCGCCGGCGCGGCGGCGCTGCGAGATCCGCGCTGGATGGAGGCTAACGTCCGTCGCGTACGCCGCACGCGGGAAGCGCTCACCCGCCGGCTCGGCGAGCTCGGCTTCGAGGTGCCGCCGTCGCAGGCGAACTTCGTGCTCGCGCGCCGGCCGGGGCAGGATCTCGAGCCGCTCTACGAAGGCCTGAAGCGCCGCGGGGTGCTCGTGCGCTACTTTGCCACGCCCGAGCTTCGTGACGCGCTGCGCATCACGGTCGGCACGGACGATGAGATCGGGCTGTTGGTCCGCGTGCTGGACCAGCTGGTGAGCTGACGGACGGTCCCGCGCCTCGGCGCAAGACCTCGAGATCCTCGAGCTACGACGCGCGACGGAGCGTGTTGACCCGCAACGTGAGTCGCGACAAGCGTCGCGAGGCGTTGTTGCGGTGAAGTACGCCCTTGGTCACGGCCTTGTCGAGAGAGCGCGCCGCCACCTGCAGCTCGGTCTGTGCAGCGCCGGCGTCCTTCCGGTCGACCGCAGTCAGCACGCGCTTGACCAGCGTGCGCAGCCGCGATCTCATCGCATGATTGCTGGCCCGGCGCTTCTCGCTCTGGCGATGGCGCTTCTCTGCGGACTTGTGGGTTGCCAAAGGGCTCGCTCCTTGCGCGCTTCGGGAATCCGCTCCTGGTAACATCCTTGCGGAGTCGGGTCAACGGCGCTTGGCTTCCTGCCACAGCGCTTCCAGCTCGTCGAGTGTCGCCTCGCGCGGAGAGCGGCCCTGCCGCTCGAGCTCGGTCTCGACGTGACGAAAGCGGCTCACGAAGCGATCGAGCGTACGCTTGAGCGCGAGCTCGGCGCTGATGCCGGCTTTGCGGGCCAGGCTCGCCAGCGCGAACAGGCAGTCGCCGACTTCGCTCTCGATCTCCGCGGTTGCGCCGGAGGCGAGAGCCTGCTCGAGCTCGATGATCTCTTCCCGAACCTTGCCGAGCGCCCCACTAGGCTCGGCCCAATCGAAGCCCACGCGGGAGGCCTTCTCACCGAGCCGCTCGGCGCGCAGCAGGCCAGGCAGCGCAGCGGGGATGCCCGCCAGCGGGGACGCGTCCTTGCGCGCGGCGCGCCGCTCCTCCGCCTTGATGCGCGACCAGTTGTCGAGCACCTCAGGTGTGCCGGCCACCGTCAGGTCGCCGAACACGTGAGGATGGCGGCGCACCATCTTGGTGCGCACGGCCTCGATCACGTCGCGCACGTCAAACTCGCCGCGCTCCGAGGCCATTTCGGCGTGCAGGAGGATCTGGAGCAAGAGATCGCCGAGCTCACCCTGCACGTCTTCGGGGCTCTCCGCTTCGAGCGCTTCGAGGACCTCGTAGGTTTCCTCGATGAGGGATGGCATGATCGACTTGGAGGTCTGTTCGCGGTCCCAAGGACAATCGCGCCGCAGCCGTGTCACGGTCTCCACGAGAGCCAGGAAGGCGGCGGCGATTTCGGGTGGGCGAGACGCCATCGAGGCGGTCCCCTTTAGCCGCGGGCCCGTAGACGGTCAATCGAGACATGCCGAAGCCTGTGCGAGTGTACACCACGAGTTATTGCGCGTTTTGCCGGCGAGCCAAGGAATTGCTGCGCAAGCGAGAAATCGCGTTCGAAGACATCGATGTCACCGCCGATGCCGACACCCGGCGCTGGCTCGTCGAGACCACCGGCAGGCGTACGGTTCCGCAGATCTTCGTCGGCGAGGAGGCAATTGGCGGCTACGAGGACCTTCAAGCCCTCGACGAGCGGGGCTTGCTCGCCACGCGGGTCGCGGACTGACCTCGACGTGGTGGCGGGAACTCGGCCCCCTGCCCGGGTTGTTTCCGGTACCGAGGCGCCGCTCGTGCCGCCAAATTCGCTGTGTTACAGAGCCCGCGCATGTCGCCACGGGACGACGCTCCGGCGGGGCCTGCCGCGTTCGACGTCGAAGCGCTGCCGCATCTCGATCACCTCTACGGAGCGGCTTTCTACCTTTGCACGGACCGCGACCGGGCCGCGGACCTCGTCCAAGAGACGGTATTGCGTGCCTTCCGCTTCTTCCACCAGTTCGAGCCGGGGACGAACTGTCGCGCCTGGCTGCTCACCATCTTGCACAATACGTTTCGCAACCAGTACCGCGCCAGCCGACGGGAGCGAGGGCAAGTCGACATCGACGAGCCGGGCCCGGCCCACGAGGCGACCGAGGCCTCTGAGGTGGAGACCAATCCCGAGACGATCGTTCTCTCCGAAATGATCGATCAGGAGATCGTGGACGCCCTTCGCGAGTTGCCCGAAGAGTTTCGTTCGGCCGTCGTGCTCGTCGACTTACAGGAGCTTTCCTACGAGGAAGCAGCTCGCGCTCTCGGCTGCCCCGTCGGGACGGTTCGTTCGCGGCTCTCCCGCGGACGGCGCATGCTGGAGCGGAAGCTCGTCGGGTATGCCCGAGAGCGCGGAATCCGCAGGAGCGGGCGCTGACGTGAACTGCCAGGAGTACCTCGACCACGTGGCGGCCGACGTCGACGGAGCGCTCGGCGAGGCGGCCGAGGCAGCCCGTCTCCACCTGCAGGAGTGCCCGCGTTGCCGGATCGAGCGTGAGCGACAGCGGGCGGTGCGCGACCTCCTGCGCTCCCGCGGGCTGGCGCCTGGGCTGCCGTTCGATCTGCGCGCGCGGGTGCTCGGCTCGCTCGATGAGGCCCGCTCGAAGAAGGCGCAAGCGCCGAGGCCTCTGTGGAGGTTAGTCGGAGGCGGAGCGCTGGCCGCCGCGCTCGCGCTCGTGGTCGTGGGCGTGCTCTGGAACCGCAGCGGGTCTCTCGCGCCGTTGGTCCGCGAATATCGGCTCGCCTCCCAGGGCGCGCTCGAGATGACCTTGACGACGCGATCTCGCGAGGAGTTGGAAGAGCTCTATCGACGGCACGGCGACGAGGGGATCGCGGCCCACGTCGTCGATCTCTCGCCGGCGGGCTTTCATCTCATCGGCGGCGTACTCGACGACTTTCCAGGCCGGCGTGCGCGGATCACCGTATACTCGGACGGGGAAAACCTCGTGCTCTGCGACTTCCTCCGCGCCGATCGCGCCGAGATCGACGCGCCCGCGAACGGATCTCCCTCGTTCTTCCGCGCCGGCGGCCTCACGTTCCGTGTTCGCCGTGTCGGCGATCACGTCTGCGTGCTGGTCACCCGCATGCCGGTCGACGCGTTCCGTCGGCGGCTGGGGGAAGCATCCGAATCGGGATGAGAGCGCTCGGCGCCGTAGTGTTGTTGGTGACCACGCTAGCGGCCGTAGCGGAAGGGGAGGAGGATCCCTGGGCGAGGATTCTCGCCGCCCGCGTCAACGAATCGGGCGAGGTCTCCTACCGCTCGCTCGCCCGTCAAGACAGCCACCTGCTGCGGCGAGCTCTGGAACAAATGGCTGCGATCGACGTCGCTCGCCTCGATCACGACGGGGCCGTGGCGTTCTGGATCAACGCGTACCACGTGACCCTGTTGGCGGCCGTCGTGCACGGCGAGAGCCCGGAAACGCTCGCCGGTCGAGCGCGCCTGTATCATTGGTTCGGCCAGAACGTCGGCGGCAGGCGGCGTACGCTCGACGAGATCCGTGAGGTGCTCGACCGCTACGCGAGCGACGACCCCCGCATCCATTTCGCGATCTCGAACGGTACGCGTGGCGGGCCGCAGCTCATCGCCACGCCCTACGCGGCGGATCACCTCGACGCGCAGCTCTCCGCGGCCGCTCGCCGATTCGTCAACGACGTGGACCACAACTACGTCGATTCGATCCATCAGCGTCTCAAGCTCTCGCGATTGTTCTCCTGGTACCGTGCCGACTTCGAGGCGGCCGCGGGGACGCTCGTCAAGTTCCTGCAGCCTCTGGCCGAGCGTCGAGACCTGGCGACCGCGTTGTCCACGGAAGGCCTCGACGTTCGATACCTGCCGTTCGATTGGCGGCTCAACGCAGCGCCGGGCGAGCGGATCCAGTGACGCAGATCTCGGTGATCGTTCCAGCGCTCAACGAGGCCGCGACGATCACCGGCACGCTCGCTCGGTTGCGCGAGCCGGAGGTTCTCGAGGTCGTGGTCGTGGACGGCCGGAGCGAGGACGGGACCGCCGCCATCGCGCGTCCATTGGTCGATCGGGTGATCGAGGCGTCTGCCGGACGGGCTCGGCAGATGAACGCTGGCGCCGGCGTTGCCCGCGGCGACGTGCTGTTTTTCCTCCATGCCGATACCGCTCCGCCCCGCGGCTTCGCCGCGGCCATCGTCGCGGCATGTGACGATGCGATCGGCGGCCGGTTCGACGTCGAGCTCGACGCGCCGGGTCTTGCGTATCGCGTGATCGAGGCGGCGATCAATCTACGCTCGCGCTGGAGCGGCCTCTTCACCGGAGACCAGGGCCTGTTCGTTCGCCGTGACGTCTTCGAGTCGCTCGGCGGCTACCCCGATCTGCCGTTGCTCGAGGATCTCGCGCTCGCGCGCGCCATGAAGAAGCGGGGTCGCACGGCCGCGCTGCGAATGCGCTTGCGTACCTCCGCTCGGCGCTGGCAGCGCCACGGCGTGCTCCGCACCGTGGCTCTGATGTGGTGGATCCGCGCGCTCTACTTCCTCGGCGTCGCGCCCGAGCGCCTTGCGCGGCTCTACCCCCGAGCGCGCTGAAAAGCCCTAGCCGAGCGCAGGATTGACGAGCGCACGGTCCGCGAGCGGCTCCTCGCCGAGGATGCGGACCCGGCGGCCTTCGACGCGCACCCTCCCCTCGGCAAACAGGCAGATCGCTTCGGGATAGATGCGGTGCTCTTCGGCGAGGATACGGTCCGCCACGGCCTCCGCCGAGTCGTCGCTGTACACCGGCACCGCCGCCTGGATGACGATCGGTCCGTGATCGGTCTTCTCGTCCACGATGTGCACGGTGGCACCGGCGATTCGCACCCCGTATTCCAGCGCTTGGCGCTGCGCGTGGAGCCCGGGGAAAGACGGCAGCAGCGCCGGGTGGACGTTGAGGATTCGCTCGGGGAACGCCCGGATGAACGTCGGCGAGAGCAGGCGGTCGAAGCCGGCTAGGCACACCAACTCCACGCCTCGGTCGCGAAGCAAACCGACGACGTGCCCGTCGAACGCTTCGCGGCTCGCGAATTCGCGATGATCGACGATCTCGGAGGGGACGCGGTGACGATCGGTGCGCTGGAGTGCTGCGGCATTGGGACGGTTGCAAATGACCAGCCGGATCTCCGCAGGAATCCGCCCGCTCTCGATCCCGTCGATGATCGCCTGGAGATTCGTCCCGCTCCCCGAGACGAGCACCCCGAGCGGCAGCGGACTCGTCATCGTCCGACCCTCCTCCCCTGCGAGGCCGGCCAACCCCGAACCCGAGCGCCTCGAGGGACTGGGTCTCCGATACTCGTGTCTCTGGGCCTAAGCATGGTGGCCAACCTCCTCGTCGTTCACTCGACGAAATCGACTCCCGAGCCACCGCGCACCACCTCGCCGACAACGTAAGCCCGTTCGCCGCGGCGGCGTAGAAACCGCAGAGTCGCGTCTGCGGCGGTCGCGGGCACGGCGAGAATCAAGCCGAGCCCCTGGTTCCAAGTGCGGTCCACGTCGCTCTGCTCGACGGGCCCCATCCTCCGCAACCACTCGAACACCGCTGGCAGCGGCCAGGATGCGCGACGGATGCGCGCGCGGCAGCCGCGCGGCAGCACGCGCGGCAAGTTTCCGGGAATGCCGCCGCCGGTGATGTGCGCGACGGCGTCCACGCGCTGACTTCTGGCTAGCCGGAGAATCGAAGGCACGTAGATGCGCGTCGGCTCGAGGAGCTCCTCACCGAGGGTACGCCCGAAGTCGCCGATGCGGCGCTCGAGCGGAATTCGGCGGCGCTGAACGATTCGCCGGGCGAGCGAGTAGCCGTTGCTGTGCAATCCGGAGGAAGCGAGACCGACGAGCACGTGCCCGGGACGCACCCGCCTGCCGTCGATCATGCGCCGCCGCTCGACCGCGGCGACCACGAAGCCCGCCAGGTCGTATTCGCCCGGCGCGTAGAACGACGGCATCTCAGCGGTCTCGCCGCCAACGAGCGCGCAACGGGCTTGCCGGCAGCCGGCCGCGATGCCCGATACGACCTCGCTCGCGAGGTGGACATCCAGTCGGCCGGTCGCGAAGTAGTCGAGGAACACCAACGGCTCGGCTCCGAATGCGAGCACGTCGTTGACGTTCATGGCGACGAGGTCGATACCTACGGTGTCGTGGCGATCGAGCTCGAAGGCAATGCGGAGCTTGGTTCCGACCCCGTCCGTGGACGTGACGAACACCGGGGATCGCATGCCGCGCGGCGCGCGAAAAGCAGCTCCGAAGCCGCCGATCGGCGTGAGCACCTCGGGGCGCCGGGTGCGGCGGGCCAGAGGCACGATGCGCTCGACGAGCCGATCCCCCGCGTCGATGTCTACGCCGGCGGCCCGATAGGTGAGCGCGCTCGGTGATCGCCGCATCATCGCCCGTCCCGCACCCGGCTGTTTACGCAGGGGCGCCGTGCGAAGTCAATTTTTGCACCGGCGCTCGCATCACAACGATGCCCGCCCGGTAGGAAGTCCCCGATTCGTCCACGACGGCGCCCTCGCGGTAGCGCAGCACGCGAGCCTCCCGCAACCGCTCGAGCAGCTCGTTGTGGCCGAGGAGGAACGCCGGATTTCGAGGATGTCCGACTTCGCGCTGATCGACGAGGAATGTATCGACGAGGAGCGCCCCGCCCGGGCGGAGCCATCGGAGCATGGCCGGGAAAAGCGCCCTGTCGAGAAAGTTGATGCACACAATGTTGTCGAAGGAGGCGATGCGGAAGCACGGGCGTTCGAGATCGACCTGGACCACGTCGACGGCGCGACTGCGCCTGCGGAGTTGTCGGAGAGCTACCCGCGCGACGTCCGCCGCGAGCACCCGATGCCCTCGCTCGGCAAGGAACGACGCGTTCCTGCCAGAGCCTGCCGCCAAGTCGAGCGTTCGCCCGGGCTGGAGGAGGTGGAAATGGTCGGCCAGAAACGGCGCGGGGCCAGCAAGGATGCCGGAGTGGCATGCATAGGCTTCCTCCCAATGGTTGCGGTCGTGCTCCGACATTAGAGCGCCCTCGAGACGACGACCACGTCCACGCACGACGCGCCGCCGTCGCGGAGCACGCGCGCGCAGGCCCTCGCCGTGGCGGTCGACGTGCACACGTCGTCGACCAAGAGCACGTGCTTGCCCTCAACCGAGCGGCCGGGGCGGAGCATGAACGCCCGTCGAACGTTGCCTTGTCGGTCCCGTTCGCTGAGCCCCACCTGTGGCGGCGTAGGTCGCGAGCGCAGCATCAAACCGCTGTCGAGCGGGGATTTGAAGCGATGCGCCGGTTCTCGAGCTAGCAGGAGGGCCTGATTGAAGCCGCGGTCCCTCAAACGGTCTATGTGCAGCGGCACGGGTGCTACAACGTCGAACCTCTCCGAGGGGAACGGAAAACGGTCGGCGAGGAGCATTGACAAGGACCGCGCGAGCGCGCGCCGACCGGCGTATTTCAGCGCTCGCAGCGCGATGCCGAGGGGATCGCGGTCCTCGTCCGACGGCCGGTAGCAGGCGATCGCGCGCAACCGCCCGAACGGTGGCGGGTCGGCGAGGCACCGCCCGCAAGGGCGGCTGGGAAGGCTGCCGAGTGGCAGGCCGCAAACCGAGCAGCAAGGCTCGCGAATCCAACGCACCCGAGCCAGGCAGTCCCGGCAGAGCGCCGTCTCGGCGGGTGATGCGCACCCGACACACGCCCAGGGGAAGAGCGCATCGGCCACCCCTTTGGCCATCGCGCGGCCCGCGCGCGATATGGTATCGTGAAGCCAGCTAAGCGCCGCAAATCGCCCCTCGGACACCTGGGGAGCGTATTGAGGGTGCGGTCGCGGCGCAAGGCGTTTTGGAGGATCGAGCGAGAACATGCGGAGATTCTTCATCGGGGCGCTGGTTGGCGCGGGGCTCATGTACTTCTATCTGTACCGGTACACCGGTTGGCGTAGCTGGACGGAGGGAAGGTTCGACACGGTCGGCTCGCAGTACCGGGGCGACTCGACGCACCGACTAGCGGAACAAGTCCTGCACTAGGGAGTCGGGAACCGATCCGCGGGGCGTGAGCTCCGTTGAATCGACCGCCGCCGACGCCGTGCGCGCTGTTGAATCGAGCCCGATTTACGGGTTATCTAGCGCGCTCTCGCGCCGCCTCGGGCGGCTGCGCTTCCCGAGGGAGAAGGGGGCACCGAAGATGAGGGTCGCGGCACTGTTGGGCATCGTCTTGCTCGGATTCACCTGCGCGCTTGCGGCGGAGAAGGGCGCGGCGGCAGGGTCGGGGAAGACCCTCCAGGTGCAGACTCAATCGAAGATCGACGTCGGCGACGTGCCGGGTCACGAGCTCGCGCAGGCGGTGGGCGACGAGGAGCTGAAGACCCCGGACACGATCGGTGGCGTGGCCTTCGACGGCTCGAAGGTTCGCATGTTCCAGCAATCGGACCTGGTGAACGGCTCCGGGCTGGTCCGCGGCTACGCGGTCTGGGAGGCGGCGAGCGGCCAGAAGCTATTCTTGATCTTCGGCTACTCGATTCCGCCCAGTACCGGCAACAAGGAATTCACCTCTTTCGAAGGCACGTTCGAGTGGATCGGTGGAACGGGCAGCTTGCAGAAGGTGCGCGGGAAGGGAACCCTCGAAGGCGAGGTTTCCCGGCGCGGCGATGCGCGCTATCGCTGGGCGGGGAGTTACGAGCTGGCCGAAAAATGAGCGAGCTGAGCGAGACGATGATTCAGGAGCGTCTGAGGGAGGCGATGCGTGCGCGCGCCACCGACGAGGTGATGGTACTGAGGGGCCTCGTGGCGGCGATGAAGAACTTGACGATCGAGCGTCGCGGTGCAGCGGGCGGAGCACCCGTCGAGCTCGGGGCGGTGGAGATCGCGCAGATCTTGCGACGTGAGATCAAGCAGCGCGAAGAGGCGATGGCCTTCGCCGAGCAAGCGGGGCGAGCGGATCTCGTCGAGAAAAACGGCCGGGAGAAGAGGTACCTCGAAGCATACCTCCCGCAGGCGCTCTCGACGGCTGACCTGGAGACCGCCGTTACCCGGCACTACGCGGCCGGCGCCATTTCGACCGGCGCGCTGATGGGCAAGCTCAAGACGGAGTTCGGAGCCCGCCTCGACGGCAAGCTCGCCAGCGAGGCGGTGCGGGAGTTTCTGCGCCGACGGGAAGGATCATAGCTCGTCAGTGGAACTGCCGATCATCCAACGCTTGAAGAAGGAGCTCGCGGACTTGCAGCACGAGCTCAGTCACAAGCTGCCGCACGAGCTCGAGGAAGCGCGCGCGCATGGCGACCTCTCGGAGAACGCGGAATACGAGGCGGCCAAGGCGCGCCAGGAGATCGTCCAAGCCCGAATCAGCCAGATCGGCGGCCGCATCCGCGAGCTTTCCCTGTATACCTTCGCTTCGATCCCAGAGGGCGTGGTGGCGTACGGTAGCCGCGTGACCGTGGAGGACCTCGAGGAAGGGGAGGAGATCATCTACAGCTTGGTCTTCCCGGAAGAAGCGGAAGTCTCGCAGGGGAAGATCTCGCTCGGTTCGCCGCTCGGCCGTGCCTTGCTCAATCGCACCGTCGGAGACGAGATCGAGGTGCAGACGCCGAAGGGCAAGCGGCGCTACCAGATCGTCGACTTGACGACGATTCACGAGATCACCCTCAAGCAAGACTAACGGCTGGGGGGGGCCCGATCGCGTACCGAAACCTCGCAGACATGTTCTTCCGGCGCGCGGCGGACTTCGTCGGGCAGGCCCGCTATCGCGTCAAGCGCGATGAGCGGTGGGTCGAGGTCTCGTGGGACGATCATGCGCGCGCCGTCGAGGAGATCGCCGCAGGGCTGATTGCCGCCGGAGTGGCCCCCGGGGCGCGAGTTGGGCTCTTGTCGAGCACGCGCCCCGAGTGGATCGAGATCGACTTCGGCATACTCGCCGCTGGCGCGATCACGATTCCGATCTACCCCTCGAACCTCGCCGACGAATGCGGCTACATTCTCTGGAACTCCGAGTCGTCGTACTGCGTCGTCGAGAACGCCGCGCAGCTCGCGAAGATCCAGAAAGCCCTCGGGGAGGGTTTCGAGATCGATGGTGGCCGGCAACGGGTCGCGCTCTCCCGAATCTTCGTCGTCGATGGCGACTTCGACGACCCGCGGGTGACGACGCTCGCGAAGCTGCGCGAGAGCGGACGACGGGCGATGGCGCAGGGGCGCCGGGAGATCCAAGCGCGTGTGGAGAACATCGGGGCGCACGACGTTGCCACCATCGTCTATACTTCCGGCACCACGGGTCCGCCGAAGGGCGTCGTTCAGACGCACGCCAACCACCTCGCCACGCTCGAAGCGCTCAGTGAGATCACCGACTCCAAGCCGGGTGAGGTGGACTTCTTCTTCCTGCCCCTCGCCCACTCTTTCGCGCGCGGCATGGAATACTTGGCGACTTCGCGCGGCACGATCTCCGCCTTCGCGCAGTCGATCGAATCGATCCCCGCCGACATTCGCGAGACTCGCCCCCACTACGTGCCGTCGGTGCCGCGCATCTTCGAGAAGCTCTACGCGCGCATCCAATCGAGCCGGGCGTCATCGAGTTGGCTGCGACGGCGGATCTTCGATTGGGCGATCGGCGTGGGTCGGCGGAAGAGCAAGTACCTCCAGCAACGGCGGCAGCCGCCGATCCAAGTGCGGCTGCAGTCGCAGCTCGCCGACCGGTTGGTCTTCGACAAGATCTCCGAAGCGCTCGGCGGGCGCGTGAAGTACATGGTCTCGGGCGGCGCCCCGCTGGCGCGCGAGATCCAGGAGTTCTTCCATGCGGCGGGGATCCTCATCCTCGAGGGTTACGGTCTCACGGAGACGACGCCGATCCTCACGGCGAACCGACCCGACGAATATCGCTTCGGCACGGTCGGGCAGGCGATCCCGAGGGTGACGCTGCGCATCGCCGACGACGGTGAGATTCTCGCCAAGGGACCGAACGTGGCGCAGGGCTACTACAAGCGGCCCGAGGCCACCGGCGAGGCCTGGGATTCCGAGGGCTGGTTTCACACCGGCGACATCGGCGAGATCGACGCCGACGGGTTCCTGAGGATCACGGATCGCAAGAAGGACCTCATCAAGACGTCGGGTGGCAAGTACGTCGCTCCGCAGCACGTCGAGAATCTGCTGAAGACGCAGCCGCACATCAGTCAGGCGGTGCTGATCGGTGACAATCGCAAGTACTGCGTCGCGCTCCTCACGCTGGACCTCGACGAGGTGCAGCGCTGGGCGCGGGCGCAGAGCATCGCAGCGGACGATCCGGCCGAATTGGCCCGGCATGCGAAGGTCGTGGAGCTGATCGGCGCCGAAGTCGAAGCGGTGAACCGCCGCCTCGCCTCCTACGAGAGCGTGAAGTACCACCGAATCGTCGCGCACGACTTCAGCCAGGAGACCGGTGAGCTGACACCTTCGCTCAAGGTGAAGCGAAAGTTCGTTAATCAGAAGTACGGCGATCTCATCGAGGAGATGTACCGATAGCGCGCCGCCCACCAAGGTTCCGGACATCGCGCGCGGCGGATGCGGGAGACGCGTTCTCCCGTCATCGCTTCGCGCCTATCGTCGATCCGCTCACCCGCGACGCCACGTTCCTCGCGCGCGCGATGTTCGGCTGCGTCGCTTGCTACGTGTCCGGTCGGCTGGTCCTCGTGCTCGCCGACCGCGGCAAGCCGTGGCAAGGTCTGCTGATCCCGACCGAGCGTGGCGCTCATGCCACGATCGTCGCCGAGCATCCGGAGCTGCGTGTTCACCCGGTGCTCGGAAAATGGCTCTACTTGGCGGACGACGCGCACCGATTCGCGGCCGCAGCTGCGGCCATCCTCGAGCGCATCCAGGCCCGGGACGAGCGCTTCGGGGTCGAGCCGCCCGTCGGGCGTTTGCCTCGTCGGCGCGAGACGCGACCGCGTCCGAGAAGGCCGCGTGGAGGGGGATCCGCGCTCGGCTGACGCTGGCCTGGACGAGCCGTCGAAGCTCACACCCGACCACGTGCGTATGGTGATTAGCGCTGCCAAGACGATCGAAGAGGCGGGCCGTCGCGGAGAGATCGGGCTGGCCGTCTCCATCGCCGGCATCGCGCGCAGCTGTTTCGTGCTGGCGGCGATGAGCGCAGTCTCCGTCGCGATCGTCGCATGGCAGCAGTCGGCGCGGCGCGGCGAAGATGCCGACAGCCGCCCCGGCGGTTCTTGAGAGGCGATACCGTCGTTCGGGCCCCGCGATGGAAGCTCGGCCACTGGGCAGGCGCGTCTTCAGATGAGGAAGGCGAGGTTGGGTAGCGGCTCCGCAGCGTTCACCAGCTCGACCGTCTTGGCGGCGATCCGCAGCGCGCCGTCGATTCTTCGCAATCGGTGCGTCACGCGGCCGACCCAGACGCGGAGCTCCCCGGTCGCTTGGTGGGCGAGCTCGTAGAGCACCAGGTTCGAGCCGATGACGTACTGGCCGTCGCGTTCGTCGGCCGAGAGAATCTCGACGTTGGAGACGACTCTCCGCATGAGGGAGGGCGGGCTCTGCGCGTGCCGCTTGCCGGTTTTCAGTTGGCGAATCCGGGTCGCGAGGCGCGCCCGGTTGTCGTTGAGGTGCGAGAGGCGGCTCGCGGGGTCGTAGTCGGCGGGTCCGGCGGGAACCCAATAGTGCACGTCGTCGGTGACCAGCGCCTCCCATTCGGCATAGCGGGACTCGTCTGCGAGCCGCGCCTCGTAGAACAAGAAGGACTCGATCTCGTGGCGTACAGCTTCTGGCACCCTCGCCGCTGGCTCCGCGTTCACGGCCGCCCCTGCATCACGCGGCGGTATTGGCGCCAAAACGCGCGGTTCGTGATCTCGTCGGTCACGTGACCGACGCGGCGCCCTGACGCGGGATCGGCCTTCTCGCGCTCGAGCCCGCGGCTCAGGTCCATCCAGCCGAGGTCGTTCCGGACGTCACGTACCGTGGGACTCGCGGCCAACGCTCGCTGCATGCGCTCCGCGGTGACGGCGTCATCGGGAACGATGAAGCTCGCCGGACCGAGAGCCGCCTCCGATTGGCGTAGGAGCCGGCGGTTGAACGTTTCGTCGACGCCTTCGAGCATCACCGCCGTGTGATGGTGGATCGTGCGGCTGGAGGTGACCGGCTCGATGATCGCGATGTTCATCTCGCCGAGGAAGAGGTTGGGAAAGATGAGCGCATGTGGGGGGCCCGCGCGCAGCAGTGATCCCGCCCGCTCGGCGCCGCGGGCGCGCGCGAGAGCGCGGACGTAAGGCTCCGCTTTCTCGGAGCTCATGCCCAGCCAGGCGCCGTCCGCTTTGTAGCTCGGACGAAAGTCGAGCTCGAAGTGGCCCCCGCCATGGTCGACTGCGAGCGAGGGGTTCGCCTCCTCCGCTCCGAGTACCGCGTCCTCGTAGTAGGTGTCCGGCGCCGACGCGACCATCGACGCGTGCACCCACCCGAGGTGGTAGGCGTCGTTGTCGCTTTCCGCGAGCATTTTCCAGTTGGCGTCGATCCGGTGCCCGATCCAGCCACGATCGAGCCGGATCTGGCCGGTGGGCGAGAGATCGCAGAGGCGATCGATCAGCTCTCGACCGCCGGGCCCGAGATGCTCTTCCAAGGTGCCCGCTCCACCGCCGAGGTCGGCGAACACGAAGCCTCGGTAACGCGCCAACTGCGCGGGTCGATCGAGCCCGAGATCGGACTTGAGTCGGTGGAAGCCCCCGGGATAGGGCACGCCCTTCAGCTCGCCCGCCAGGGAGAACGTCCAGCCGTGGTAGGTGCATTGCCAAGATCGGCCGTGGCCGCGCGAGGCCCAGCAGAGGGTGGTGCCGCGGTGCGCGCAGCGATTGGCGAGAACCCGAACCTCGCCGTCGAGATCGCGCACCAGGATGACCGGCTCGCGCCCGAGCCGGCGCGTCACCCAGTCCCCGCGCTCCGGCACTTCCGAATCGTGGCCGACGAAAACCCAGCCCCTCCCGAAGACGCGGCACATCTCTTCCGTGAACACCGCGGGATCGACGTAGAGGCTGCCGTGCACACGTTCCGGTCCCATCCGCGAGTCGTCGGCGATCATGGTCAGCTCGAGATTTTCTACGTAAACGTAGAATCCTTGGCAAGCGAAGCCGCGAGTCACGCGGCTGGCCGCTACCCGGCTGCGGGGTACGCGCGTCGCGGCGCTTCGACTCCCGACGAGCGAGAGTCAGCGCGGACGGTACACTTTGAAGGGCCGCGCCACTCGTTGCCATTCCGGCTGGTCTCGCCAGGGGCGGCCGGCGGCGAAACCGCCGTCGACCACGAACGCCTGGCCGGTGATGAAGGTCGAGCGGTCGCTGGCGAGGAATAGAGCCATCTCGGCGATGTCGGTCGGCTCGCCCGGTCGCTCGATCGGTTGTGCGCCGACCATCTGGGGCTTGCGCGCTTCGAGCAGGCTATCGGGCTTGCCCACGGTGTTGAGCGCCAATGGAGTGGCGATAAAGCCAGGACAAATGCAGTTCACCCGGATGCGGTCCTCGGCCATTTCGAGGGCGACCGACTTGGTGAGCTGGATCACCGCCGCCTTGGCGGCAGCATAAGCGTGCGGGGAGTAGCCGCCGACGAGCCCGGCGACGCTGGCCGTCGAAATGATGCTCCCTCCCTGACGGCGTAGAAGCGGCGCCGCGTGTTTCATGCCGAGGAACACGCCGCGCACCAGCACGTGGAACGTGAGGTCCCACTCCTCGACCGGCGTGCCGGCGATGGTGCCGAGGGCGCCGCCGAACCCGGCGTTGTTGAACATGCAGTCGAGGCGACCGAAGGCAGCTTCGACGCGCTCGACCATGGCCCGCACGTCGTCCTCGTTGGAGACGTCGGCGCGGTGGAAAACCGCGCTCGGCGAGAGCTCGCGAGTGAGCGCTTCGCCGAGGTCCCGCTGCACATCGGCTATGACCACGCGAGCGCCGTTCTCGACGAACAGGCGCGTGGTCGACGCCCCGATGCCGCTGGCTCCTCCGGTGATGATCGCGACACGGCCCTCGAGCTCTCCCATGGATCCGACCCCCGCAGAATTCCCGAAACTTCGAAGCTCACATCCACTACCACATCGACCCGGTCCATCAACCGGCGCGCAGCCCCGGTCTTCGGACGCTCGTCGAAAGAGGGGTGCGAAAGATCATCGCCTCTAAGCCTTTTGGATCTAGCCGATCCGGGTAGGGGGTGGCAGAAGACTCGAGCAGGGAAACGTAGCTCAGAACGACGGAGGAGGGCGCAATGGCCGAAGCGAAGGTGAAACGCATGTGGGCGCTTCCAGGCGCCGAGTTGACCGTCCCCCGATCGCTGTTGATGCACGGCGGCGACGCGAGCCTCGTCACCGTGCCCTGTCCCTCGTACCTGATCGAGCACCCCAAGGGGCTCGTTTTGTTCGACACCGGCTGTCACCCGAAGGTCGTCGACGACGCGGTCGGCTACTGGGGCGAGATCGCGCGCCACTTCCCGATCAATTTTCCGCGTGACCGGACGGTGGACAACCAGATCAAGGCTCTCGGCTACAAGCTCGAGGACGTGAAGTACGTGGTCGTGTCACATCTTCACCTCGATCACTCGGGCGGCATGTTCATGTTCCCGAAAGCCAAGTTCCTCATCATGGAGAACGAGCTTCGCTACGCCTATTGGCCCGATCCCGACCGGCGCTGGGCGTTCATCTTCAACGACTTCGTGCCGACCCGCGCCTTCAACTGGCTGGAGCTCGACTCCGATTTCGACCTCTTCGGCGACGGCAGCCTGCATTTGTTGAAGACGCCGGGTCATCCGCCCGGCGAGTCGTCGCTCTTCGTACGGCTGCCGAATCGGAAGATCGTGCTCTGCGGCGATACGACGCACCTGCGGGCCGCGCTCGAAGCCGAGGCGACCATGCCGCTCGACACCGACCCGATCCAGGCGGCTCGCTCGATCCAACGGTTGAAGGCGATCCGCGACATGCACGAGGCGACGATCTGGATCAGTCACGACCCCGAGGACTGGGCAGAGCTTCCCCATGCGCCGACCGCGATCGAGTAGGTCACGGTGCCGCTCTACGAATATCATTGCCTGAGCTGCGAGCTGACGTTCGAGGCGCTGGCGCCGATGAGCGCGGGCCAGCGTTCGAAGGCCTGTCAGCGCTGCGGGCGGCGCGCACCCCGTGTCACCTCGGCGTTCTCGATTGCCCACGGCGCCGCCCCTCCGGCAAAGGGGGAGGGAACCGCGGCGGCGGTCAAGCCGAAGCAGGGACCGCCGCTCTGCCTGCGCTACCCGCAGATGCCGCTCCTCTGTCACATGGATCAGAAGTCGGCCGAGCGATTCGTGGCACACGTTGAGGGGCGCGGCGCGCAATACGACGACGCCGTCGGAGCGCGCGAAGAGCTACGGAAGAAGCGCGGCGCGCCGCCGGCTGCGGAGGCCGCGCCGGCCGTGCACGAGCATGCTCACGGCCACACGCACGGGCATTCCCACAAAGGGAAAAAGGGACACGCGCACTCCCACCGTCACGGGCATCACCACGCGCACTGAAGGCGTGAAGTGCCCTAGAGGCGGAGTTGCCTGGCGGCGAGATCCTTCATGATCTCCTCGGCGCCTCCGCCGATGGAAAGGACCTTGGTCTCCCGGTAGATTCGCTCGACCGCGGCGCCACGCAAATAGCCGGCGCCGCCGAAGATCTGTACGCCCTCCTTGGCGCAGAATTCGAGGCAACCGGTGGCGACGTTCTTGAGCATGGCCAGCGAGGCGGCTGATGCCTCGTGCCGATTCATTTGCCAGCAGAGGACGTCGAGGTAAGCCTTGAGAGATTCGAGCCGCGTCGCCATGTCGACGAGCTTGTGGCGAATGACCTGGTGATCGACGAGCCGTCGCCCGAACGTCTCCCGTTCGCGCGCGTAGGCCACCGCCTCCTCGTAACAGACGCGCGCGAAGCCGTAGCAGGTGGCGGCGATCGCCAGCCGCTCCGAGTTGAAGTTGTGCATCACGGCGTGAAAGCCGCCGTTCTCCTCGCCCAGGCGATTGGACACGGGAACGCGGCAGTCTTCGAAGTAGAGCGTGGCCGTGTCCGAGGACCACCAGCCCATCTTCCGAAGCGGGGTGCGACTGAGTCCGGGGCTGTCTCCCTCGACGACCAGAAACGAGATGCCGCCCGCGCCCTCTCCGCCGGTGCGCACCGCGACCGTGAGGACGTCCGCCCGCATCCCCGAGGTGATGAAGGTCTTCGAGCCGTTGACGACGTAGCTGTCGCCGTCGCGTCGGGCTGTGGTTCGCAGGCGCGCGACGTCGGAACCTCCCGAGGGCTCCGTGATGGCGAGCGCGCTCACCTTCTCGCCGCGAAACACTGCGGGTGCGATGCGCTTCTTCAGCCCCTCGGACCCGAGCGCCAGGATCGGCGGCAGGCCGATGTGATGGCTCATCAAGCTCGCCGACACGCCACCCGTCAGGCCGCCGGCGAGCTCGTCGCTGAGAACGACGCGGTGAAACCAGTCGCCGCCCGCGCCGCCGTACGACTCGGGAAATCCGACGCCGAGGAGCCCGGCCTCGCCGGCCTTGCGATAGAGGTCTCGCGGGAACCCCTCGGCCTCGTCCCACGCGTCGGCGAACGGGCGGATCTCGCTCTCGACGAAACGGCGCACCACGCGCCGCAGCTCGGCGTGCTCTTCGCCGTAGAAGGGACTCGGCTGCCCCGCGATCGGCAGCAGTGCTTCAGGCATTTTTTTTCTGCAGGCGGGGCAAGACGTCTTGCGCGAACGTTTGCATCGACCGTCGCGAAACCTTCGGGTCGAGGCCTGGGAAGTGCATCCCGAGCACGAGATGCGTGGTCCGGGCCTTCGACAGAAAGTCTTCGAGACCGCGCGCGACCTCTTCCGAGGTGCCGACGATTGGGGTGAACAGCAAAGGCTCGCTCGTGCGGCGAAGCTCGGTGGCTGGCGGTGGCTTGAAGATCGATGGCGGAGCCTCTGTCTCGCCGGCTTCGCCGAGCCACTTGCCGTAAACGCTAAGCATCCAGTGGACGTGCTCCTGGACCTCGTCCCAGCCCTGGTCCCGCGACGGCGCGAGGTGCACCCAGACGAGCTGAGCCACGCTGTGGTCCTGCGGCTTGCGGCCGTGGCGGCGCAGCGCCTCGTCGTAGGCGGTCGTGTCGCCGATGCCGAGGAAGTGACAGCCGAGGCGCGCCGCTCGATCCACCGCCTTTGGGGCCAAGGCGCCGATCCACAGTGGCGGGTGAGGCTGCTGGACGGGCTTCGGCGTCAGCCGGATGTCTTTCAGCCGGTAGTGCTTGCCTTCGAACGAGAAGGGATCTTGCGTCCAGATGCCCCGCAGTACGTCGATACCTTCCTCGAACCGAGACGGACGCTCCTTGCTCGGGATGCCGTAGCCGAGGAACTCGTGAGGGGCGTACCCCTTTCCCAGGCCGAGATCGAAGCGGCCGCGAGAGATGACGTCCACGGTCGCGGCGTCTTCGGCAACCCGTACGGCGTTGTGCAGTGGGAGCAAGAGCAGGAACGTGCCGATCCGTACCCGGCGCGTGGTGGCTGCGACCGCCCCGGCGATCGTCAGCAGCGACGGCGAGTAGCCGTCCTCGGCGAAGTGGTGCTCGGTCAGCCACACGGTGTCGTAGCCGAGGTCTTCGGCCAGCCGGATCTGCTCGAGCTGCGACTCGTAGACGTCAGCCCAGGGCTTCTTCCATTTCGGCGGATTGCGAAACGAGAACATGAGTCCGACGTTCATGGACTTCCTCCTTTGCGCGGCTCGACCATCGCAGATTCTAAGAAAAAGTAGAACGGGACGACGCATGTCCTCGCGGGCGGGCGGCGAGGCCCTCGAGAATCATCGTCGAGAGGTGAGCGGCGATCGCTCCCGGCCTCTGAGCTCCATCTTGGTCGTACCATTCCACCGACCAATTGAGGGCGCCGAGCGTGAGCATGCGCACCACGGAGAGCTCCAAGTCCTTGCGGAGCTGGCCCGCTTTCGCCGCGTCTTCGAACAGGCCGCGCCAAAATGAACCGTAGCGACGTTGGCGTTTGAGGTGGCGCTGACGGATCGCGCGGGGCACTTGGCTGAGGATGCGAATGTTGGCGACCGCGTAGTCGCTCTCTGCGAGCACGAACTC
>JBEVNX010000181.1:0-25384 GCA_040507895.1 Binatia bacterium
GGCGCGCTCGAGACTCAGCACCTGGCGATCGCGCACCCAGTGTCCGAGGAGGTGCGTGGCGTATCCCGAGTCGCAGAGCATGTCGACGTGCGCGCCGCCGTCGGAGAGGCCGATCATCGTGCGCGGATCGGCGAGCAGCTCCGGGATCCGGCGCTCGTCGGCGTTGAACAGCGCGCAGGAGAACTGCATCGCGAGATCGTCCTCGAGGCCGAGATCGAGGAACGTGTCGAGGCCGTCGCGGCCGCGCTCTGCGGCAATGCGTCCGACCGTCTTCCCCTCGAGGGGCTTCAGCGCCGGCGCCGAGACCTCCTTGATCTCCAACCGCTCCCACCGCCCGGAGAAGATGCGCGGCTTCCGTAGCTCGTCGCGCGCGGCCACGCGGAACTCCGCCGAGCGATAGATCGCCTTCTGCTCCTCCACGGGCTTGTTGAAGAGCGGCTTCCAGGTCGTCGTATCGGCGAAGATGAAGGGATTGCGCAGGTCGATCTGCACCATCAACGGACGGCAGGTGACTTGCGGCACTCCGCCGCGGCGGATCAACGGGTCCGCGCGCCGCAGCGAATCGAGGCAGGCCTCCGGGGCGTCCTCGCGGTTCAGCAGCGCGAGCCACGTGACCTTCGCGCGGCTTTCGGTGAGCAGGAAGTCGAGCGTCTCGCACTCCTCCTCGCTGATCACGCCCGGAGACTTCGTGAGTGCGACCTCGATGACTCCGCGGCCGAGATCGCGGAGGACGTGCGCGTAGGCGGCGAGCTCGTCGCGGCTCGCCAAGCGCGCCGCGAGCGGGCGCGCCTGGTAGCCGATGTGCTGGCTCAAGAGCGTCGTCGTGAAGCCGAACGCTCCGGCTTCGTAGGCATCGCGAAAGAGCGCGGCGATGGCTCGCGTCTCGTCGATCGTGGCGGCGCGCTCCATCGACTCCTCGCCCATTACGAAGTGACGGAATGGCGTCAGCGGAGCGAGGAAGCCGAGATTGATCGCCGGACCGCGCGCTGCGGCGGCGTCCATGTACTCCGGAAACGTCACCCAGTCCCAGGTCACGCCGCGAGACAGCACGTCGAACGGGATCGCTTCCACGTTGACGAGGTCCCACGCGGCGATCTCCCGCGCCTGCGGCCTGCACGGCGCGATGCCGACGCCGCAGTTCCCCATCATGACCGTGGTGACGCCGTGCCACGACGACGGCGTGATCTGCCGGTCCCAGCAGATCTGCGCGTCGTAGTGCGTGTGCGGATCGATGAATCCCGGCGTCACCGTCATGCCGCGGGCGTCGACCGTACGCTTCGCGCTCGCCGAGATGGACGGGGCAACCTCGGTGATCTGTCCGCGAGCAACCGCCACGTCGGCCCGGATCGGCGCCGCGCCGCTGCCGTCGACGACCGTTCCGCCTCGGATCAGCAGATCGAAGCCCATCGCTCCTCCACAAGGGATCTCAGTGGGTGATGCCGTACAGCTCGGCGACGTTGTCGTGCAGCAGCCAGTTCTTGTGCTCCTCCGAAAGCCCGGCCGCGTGCTTTTTCAGCAGCTCCTGGGAATGCGGCCACGTGGAGTCGCTGTGCGGGAAATCGTTGGCCCACATGAGACGGCGCGGATTGCAGAGATCCATCACCTTGAACGCGACCCAGTCGTCCTGGAACGTCACGTAGATGTTCTCCCGGAAGTACTCGCTCGGCATCTTCGAGAGCCGGTCCGCCGTCAGCCAGTAGCGGTGGCGGTCGAACGCATGATCCATGCGGTACATGTAGTGCGGCACCCACCCGGCGTCGGCCTCGACGCAGACGATCTTGAGCTTCGGATGGCGCTCGAACACGCCGCCGAAGATCAGCGTCCCCATCACGTCCTGGCAGCCGCGGATGATCGTCATGAAGCCGTTCAGCTTCGGCCCTCGCACGCGGCCGAGGCCGGCGCCGCCCTTGATCGTCTCCTTGGCGGTCAGGATGTGGAACGAGAGCGGTAGGCCGAGCTCGATCGCCGCTTCCCAGAACTCGTCGTAGATCGGCCTGTCGTAGTCCTCGACGATGGGGTAGCCGGGCATCATCACGCCGCGAAGGCCCATCGCCTTGATCTTCCGCAAGTCCTCGATCCCCTCGGCGGGGGTGCGCATCGCCGTCTGCCCGCAGCCGAGCAGCCGCTCGGGCCTTTCGGAGCAGTACTCGGCGATCCACAGATTGTAGGCGTCGAAGCACGCCTTCTTGTAGTCGGGGTCGGGGTGGTTGCAGAGCACCATGCCGACGCTCGGATAGATGACCTCGGCGAACACCCCGTCGCGATCCTGATCGGCGATGCGAGCCTTCGGGTCCCAGCCCCCGCGGTGAAGATCGTCGAACTTCGCGGAGACCGCCGCGCCCGCGAGCTCCTCCGCCGTCTTGCCCGCGGCCGCGACCAACCCCATCGGGATCGTGTCTTCCATTCCTTCGATCACGTAGATGTCGCCGCGCGCCGTGTTCGGCACCACCTTCGGCGCGCTCGCCTTGTACTTGTGGTCGATGCGATCGACGTACGTGCCCGGCGGCTCCATGACGTGCGAGTCGGCCGAGATGATGGGCTTACGGATGATGGGATTCGTCGCACCCATGATCGCTCCTATGATCTTCGCTGCAGCTTCGGCGCGGCTTCGCGTCGCGCGCGCAGACCCGTTTTGGACACCTCAGGCATCTGACAGCTGGAAGCATTTCACTGCGCCGCGGCCGGGCCCAACCGCGCCGCTACCGCCTCGGGGACCGCGTACTTGCGGGTGGAGGGACCCGCCTTCACGATCTGGCCCGGTAGGATGTGGCCGACGATCTCTTGCACACGCCGGCTCACGCCGACGAGGCGCTCGAGATCGATTCCGCTCTCGATGCCCATCGCGTGCAAGCAATGCACGAGGTCTTCCGTGCAAACGTTGCCGGACGCGCCGGGGGCGAACGGGCAACCGCCGAGTCCGCCGATCGAGGAGTCGAAGTTCGTCACGCCGTGCTCCATGGCGGCCAGGATGTTCGGGATCGCCATCGCGCGCGTGTCGTGCGTGTGCAGCGTCCATTCGACGCCGGGGAAGCGTGGGATCAGGTTCTCGAGCACGCCTCCGACCTGCCGCGGGTTGGCCATGCCGGTCGTGTCGGCCAGCGCGAGGGCGTGCGCCCCCATATCCACGAGGCGCCGGACGACGCGCTCGAGCGCCGCGAGCGGCACGTCGCCCTCGAACGGGCAGCCAAAGGAAGTCGAGATGCCGCAGCCCACCGGGACCTTCGCGCGCGCCGCAACTGCGAGCACCGCGCCCAACTTCTCGAGTGACTCGGCGATCGTCATGTTGACGTTGGCGAGGTTGTGGCTTTCGCTCGCCGAGAGGACCGTGTGGATGGCGCTCACGCCCGCTGCGATCGCTCGTTCGGCGCCCTTTTCGTTCGGCACCAGCGCAGCATAGACGGTGCCGGGGCGGCGCGTGATGCGCGCCATGACCTGCTCGGCATCGCGAAGTTGCGGTACGGCCTTCGGGTGCACGAACGAGGTGACCTCGATGCGCGGCAGGCCGGCCGCCGACAGCAGATTCACCACCTCGACCTTCTGCTCGGTCGGAATGAAATCGGGCTCGATCTGGAACCCGTCGCGGGTTCCCACCTCGCAGATCGTCACGCGCTCGGGCAGTCGCATGTCGTAGCCTCCTCGTCAGTACGAGCGCGGCATGCCGAGGACATGCTCGCCCACGTAAGCCATCACGAGGTTCTGGTTCACCGGCGCCGTCTTGTACAGGCGCGCCTCCCGGAACTTGCGCTCCACGTCGTATTCCTCGGCATAGCCGTATCCGCCGTGACAGTCGATGCAGGCGTTGCCCGCTTCCCACGCGGCTTCCGCCGCCAGGAACTTCGCCATGTTCGCCTCGGCGCCGCAGGGCTCGCCGGCTTCGAACAGCGCGGCGGCCTTGTCGCGCATCAGGGCCGCGGCCTGCACGCTCATGTAGGCCCTCGCGATCGGGAACTGCACGCCCTGGTTGGCGCCGACCGGCTTGCCGAAGACGACGCGCGCGGAGGAATACGCGACCGCCTTTTCGGTGAACCAGCGGCCGTCGCCGATCGACTCGGAAGCGACCAGCACGCGCTCGGCGTTCATGCCGGAGAGAATGTAGGAGAACCCCTTGCCCTCTTCGCCGACGAGACTGTCGGCGGCGATCTCCATGTCGTCGAAGAAGAGCGCGTTGGTGGAGTGGTTCATCATCATGCGCAGCGGGCGGATCTCGAGGCCCTTGATGCCACGAATGTCCATTAGGAAGACGCTGAGGCCGTCGGTTCGGCGCTTCACTTGCTCGACGGGAGTGGTGCGGGCGAGCAGAAGCATCAGGTCGGACTGCAGCGCGCGCGAGATGAAGATCTTGCGGCCGTTGACGACATAGCGGTCGCCTTTGCGGATCGCCGTGGTCTTCAGTTGGGTGGTGTCGGAGCCGGCGTCGGGCTCCGTCACGCCGAACGCCTGCAGGCGGAGCTCCCCCGTAGCGATCTTCGGCAGGTACTTCTTCTTCTGGGCCTCGCTGCCGTGTCGCAGCACGGTACCCATGATGTACATCTGCGCGTGGCAGGCCCCGGCGCTGCCGCCGTTGGCGTGGATCGTCTCGAGGATCAGCGCGCCGTCGCAGATCGGCAGTCCGGCGCCGCCATATTCCTGCGGGATCAGCGCCGCGAGATAGCCCGCCCGAGTCAGCTCGTCGACGAACTTCTCGGGATACTCGCGCCGTGCGTCGAGATCGCGCCAGTACTCGCCGGGGTAGCGCTTGCAGATCTCCGTCACGCCGTTCTCGAGCGCGCGCTGGTCGTCGGTCAGCCGGAAAGACATCGCCATCGTGTCCTCTAGCGCCCCGCAATGAATGAAGCGAGAGCGGCCCGGACTCGCCGCCGGCCACAGCGGCGGGGCTCGCCGCTTTCGCTTCCGTTCCAGTCTGGGCAGGCCATCAGCGCCCTTTGAAGTCGGGCTTGCGCTTCTCGTTGAACGCGCGCACCCCCTCGAGCCGGTCCTCCGTCACTACCGTCGCGTTGTACGCCTCGATGGCGAGGATCATCGCGGTCTCGAGGTCCGTCTCGCTGCCGTACGCGATCGCCTTCTTCGCTTGACGCACGGCGATCGGCCCGTTGCGCGCGATCGTCGTCGCGATCTCCGTCGCCGCGGCCTTGGCCTGGCCCGCCGGGACGAGGTGGTTGATCAACCCTGCGAGCTTCGCCTCGTCGGCCTTCATGCGCCGCCCGGTGAAGATCAGCTCCTTGGCGAGCGGCGCTCCGAGAATCCGCGGCAACAACTGCGTGCCGCCGACGCCCGGAAAAATTCCCAACGTCGTCTCCGGCACGCCGAAGACCGCGGTCTCGCTCGCCACGATGAAGTCGGAGAGGATCGCCAGCTCGCAGCCGCCGGCGAGAGCGAAGCCCTCGATCGCGGCGATCACCGGGATCGGGCAGCGGAGCACGCGCATCGCGCCCTGCTCGAAGATCACGTGCTGGGCGCGCCACGCATCGTCCGTCATGCCGTTGCGCTCCTTGAGATCGCCGCCGGCGCAAAACGCGCGTTCGCCGGCGCCGGTGAAGACGACGACGCGGGCCTCGGCATCGCGCGCGAGCGCCTCGAAGCACGCGGCGATGTCCTCGCCCATCGCGGTATTCATCGCGTTCATCTGCTCGGGCCGATTGAGCGTGACGGTGACGACGTGTCGGTCGTCGGACCGGGTGACGAGAAGATGTCGGTACGGGTCTGTCATCGTCGGCGTGTGGACGTCATTCGACGACGCCCTGTGCCTGCAAGCTCCGGACGTCGTCGGTGGTGTATCCGAGCCACGTGAGCACGTCGACGGAGTGCTCGCCGACCAGCGGCGGCACGTTTCGCAAGCTCGGACGCTGTCGGTCCCAGCGGATCGGCAGGCCGACGGTGCGATAGTCAGGCAACCGCGGGTGCGGCGCCGCCAAAATCATCCCGCTCGCGGCGGTCTGCGGCTCCTCGAGCACGCGGTCCACCGTGAGGATCGGCGCCGCCGGCACGCCGGCCCCGCGCAGTCGCTCGAGCAGATCCGCCGTCTCGAGCCGGCGCGTTCGCCCCGAGATGGCAGCCACCAGCGCCCGCCGATTCCTCACGCGCCCAGGATTGTCCGCGAAGCGCGCGTCGGTGCCGAGCTCCGGGTCGCCGAGCACGTCGGCGAGCCGACGGAAGAGCGCGTCGGAGCCCGCGGCGATCATCGCCTGACCGTCGGCGGTCGGGAACGCCTGGTAGGGTACGACCATGGCGATGCCCGAGCCCTGCGGCTGCGGCACGACGCCGTCGCCGAAGTAGCCCGCCGCCTGGTACGAGATCCACGTGAGGGCCGTCTCGAAGAGCGCGGTGGTGACTTCGACTGCGCGCCCGGTCCGGTCGCGCTGGCGGAGCGCGGCGACGACGCCGAGCGCGGCCCACATACCGGTTCCCATGTCGATGATCGACGTGCCGACTCGCGCGGCTTCCTGGCCGGGGTGGCCGTTGATGGACATGAGCCCGCCGTAGGCCTGCATCAACGGGTCGTAGCCCGGCTGCGCGGCGAGCGGCCCTTCGGTGCCGAAAGCGGTGACCGAGCAATACACCAGCCGCGGATTGAGACGCGCGGCAGCCGCGAAGTCGAGGCCGAGCTCTTCGACGACGCCCGCGCGCAAGCTCTGCACGAAGACGTCCGCGCGCTGGATGAGCCGCTTGAGAACGTCGATGGCCCCTTGGCGCTTGAGGTCGACGGCGAGGCTCTTCTTGTTGCGATTGAACGCTAAGAAGATAGTGCTCTCGCCGGCCCAGAACGGCGGGCCCCAGGCACGCGCGTCGTCGCCCCGTCCCGGACGCTCGACCTTGATGACCTCGGCGCCCATGTCCCCGAGGGTCTGCGTGCAGAACGGCCCGGCCACGTTCTGGGTGAGGTCGGCGACGACGATTCCTTCGAGCGGCAGCGGCACGGGCGGAGTGTAGCAACGGAGGCCGCGCCCGGCGAGCCGCTGCTTCGGATCGCGATCGCGACGCAACGAACCCGCAATCGGCTCTCGGCGCTTGACTCCTGCGAGCTCATAGTGACACGCCACGGCTCGAGGGTAACGACATGCAACAAGGAATGGACCACGTACTCAGTGATCTCCGAGTGCTCGACCTCACGCGCGCGCTGGCCGGGCCGAGCTGTACGCGAATGCTGGCCGAGATGGGATCGGAGGTCATCAAGGTCGAACCCGCGCCGAACGGAGAGCTGGCCCGGCGCATCTCGAACTACCGCAACAACCGCAGCCTCTACTACATCCAGCAGAATCTCGGAAAGAAGAGCCTTTGTGTCAATTTGCGGGATCCCCGCGGCATGGCGCTGGTCACCGGCTTGGTTCCGCACGTGGACGTGGTGGTCGAGAACTTCAAGCCGGGTGTCATCGCAGAGATGGGTTTGGGGTACGACCGCTTGAAGCAGATGAAGCCCGACATCATTCTGTGCTCCATCTCGGCGCTCGGTCAGAGTGGCCCGCTCGCCGCCAAGCCGGGCTACGACTACATTGCCCAAGCCTACTCGGGCGTCACTTCGATGATCGGCGAACCGGACGACGCGCCGTACATTCCACTAGTCGCCATGGGAGACGTCAGCTGCGGCGTACACGCGGCATTGGCGATCGTATCTGCTTTGCGGTACCGCGATCGCACCGGCGAGGGGCAGCACTTGGACATCGCCCTGCTCGATGTCTACTACCACTACCACGAGGTGAACGTGCATACGTACAGTGGCAGTGGCGGGACCGTCCAACCCACTCGCGCCGGCCGGCATATGACGTACATGTGTCCCGGCGGCGTCTTTCGCGGCCGGGGCGGCTATCTCGTCATCATGGCGTTCCTGCATCATTGGAAGGATCTCTGCGCGGCAATGAACCGATCGGAATGGGTCGACGATCCGAGCTACAGTACCGATCAAGCGCGGTTGCAGCGCCGCGTGGCGGTCATCAAGATCATCGAGGACTGGCTCCAGACTTTCCCGGACGTCGCCAGCGCGGTGGCGCATTTGGAGAACTTCAAGGTCCCGGTGGCGCCGGTGCTCTCGATTGCCGAAACGGTTAACCATCCACATCATCGTCGACGCGGAACCGTTCGCACGGTGCATGATCGTCTACACGGCGATTTCGACATGCCCGGGATGCCTCTCAAGTTTTCGCGCTTCCCCGCAGATCTCCCGCTCGAGGCCGCAACTCTCGGTCAACACAACGAGGAGATCGTGACGAAATACCTCGGGCGCTCTGCTGCACAGGTGCAAGGGCTTCGCGAGGCGGGGGTGCTAGTGCAGAGGGAGATCTGACGACGGGAAGCTGCGAGGCTTCGAAAACTCGCCCTGCACAGCGGGTCGAGCGGGGCTAACGCCCCGGCTCGAACGTTCTAGGCGGCGCCGCGAGCGAGGAAGCGCGCCAAGGTGCGATAGACCTGGGCGTTGTAAACCAGCCCGACGTGGCTCGCGTGGACCCGTACGCTTTGACCGTGATCCACGTTCTGTGCCGTCTCTCTGACGACCAGGTCCTGGCTACCATGGATCGAGAGAACAGCCGTGCGCGCGCTGAGTTGGCTCGCTACGTCATGCACCATCGCGCAGCCGCACGTTGGGTACTTACAATCCGGATCGAGCATATCGCGTAGCTGCTCACTGATGCGCATCAACATCCGGCCGACCGTCCCGGCCGGCGCGTACGGATTGCCGCTCGCGACCGAAGCCCTGAACGAAGCTACCGGCGAACCCAACAGCACGAGGTGCGAAACTTTCTCTTGCAACTGGCTGGCGAGCGCCCAGGCTAGGACTCCGCCCCGGCTGTGCCCGATCAACGCGACCGGGGCCGAATCACTCTTCGTCCGACGCGCGATTTCCTCACCAATCTGCTCGCGCAACCGCTGCAGGCACCCTGCGTTCAAGGCCAGGGTCGAACGAACCGGGGAATAGCCCACGCAGCCGAGCCATTGTCTGAGCGGCTGAAGATAGAGATCGTTGCCGAGTAGACCGGGAATGACGACCACCGCCTTGCCATCCCCGTGGGGGACACCCACCCCATAGAAGACCGGGTCTGCGATCAACGCTCCGAGATCCACCATCGTGAGCATTTCGCGCATCATCACGGACGACAATTCGCTGACGGCCTTCACCATTCGCTGAGCCCCCATCCCGAGTGTCGTTAGCCAAGCTCGAACTGCCGGTGGTTCTCCGACGCAGCCCACGGGGACATCCGGTGCCGCTACCCGTCCAAACGCCGCTGCGTGCCACGGCTCCACAGTATACGAGAGTCTGCGACGAGGGCAGCACCTCGTTGCCCATGACCCTCTTTGTCTCTCGCTCGTAGAACGGGCAGCGCCTTGCAACGAGCCCGAGACGCCGATATGCGCGACGGAATGAAGACCCGAACGCTCGTAGAAGGCTTGGTGTTCGGCGAAGGTCCTCGCTGGCACGACGGGAAGCTTTGGTTCTCGGACATGCACGCACGCTGGGTCATGACGGTCGACCCCGCGGGACGCACCGAGAAGATCGTCGAGGTTCCGAACCTCCCTTCGGGGCTGGGCTGGCTCTCCGACGGCCGGCTCCTCGTCGTCTCGATGAGGGACCGGCAGCTCCTGCGGCTCGAGGGGAAGAAGCTCACGACGCACGCCGACCTCTCGAAGCTCGCTTCGTTCGACTGCAACGACATGGTCGTAGACGGGCTCGGGCGCGCGTACGTCGGCAATTTCGGCTACGACCTGCACGCCAACGCTCCGCGGAAGCCTGCCGAGCTCGTTCTCGCGACGCCGGATGGTCGGGCCCGCGTCGTCGCGCGGGATCTCGATTTTCCGAACGGCACCGTCATCACGCCCGACGGGAAGACCCTCGTAGTCGGCGAGAGCTTCGGCGCCAAGCTCACCGCCTTCGACGTCGAGAGCGACGGCTCGCTAGCGCGCCGCCGCGTCTGGGCAGCCGTCGAAAACATGGTGCCGGACGGCATCTGTCTCGACGCCGAGGGGGCGATCTGGGTGGCCTCGCCACTCTCCGAGGAAGTGCTCCGCGTTCGTGAGGGCGGCGTCGTGACCCATCGGTTCAAGCCGTCGCTTCGCCCCTATGCATGCATGCTCGGCGGGGCCGACCGCCGCACGCTCTTCCTCGTGACGTCGGAGACACATGATCCGACCGAAGCGCTCGCAAAGCGAAGCGGCCGGATCGAGACGGTCGAGGTGGAGGTGCCGGGCGCGGGCCTTCCCTGAGCCGGGAGGCGTTTCACCCGCCGGGCCAAGATCCCGAGGCGCAACGGTCTCAGGCGAGCTCGAAGCGCTCACCCACCGCTTTCTCCGACAGGGTCCAGAGGCGCTCGGCGTTCCCCACGTCGAGCGCGTACGACCTCACGCCTGCGCGCGCGTCCGGCGCGTCGTTGACCGCCGCCACGCGACAATCTTCGAGGTAGAGCCCTCCGCGACCCTCGAGCTCCGGGGCCGACGCGGCGAACACCGAGGTGGCGGCTCCCGCCTCGACTGACTTGAACTGCGAGATGGGGTTGCGCGAACTCAGGAACTCGAGGTCCTCGGGCTCGAGGTGACGGCCGAGCTCGGTCACGATCGCCCCCGGGTGCAACCCGTTGGCGTGCACGCCGTGGGCGGCGAGGCGGCGCTCCAGGCCGACAGCGAACAGAACGTTGGCGGTCTTGGCCTGACCGTAAGACAGCCACTTCTGATACGGCCGCCGCTCGAAGTGCACGTCTTCGAACACAACCGGTGAAAGGTGATGACCGCGCGAGCTCACCGAGACGATGCGGCTCGGCGCGCCTCTGCGGAGCGCCGGCGCGAGTAGGCAGGTCATCAGGAAATGGCCGATGTGGTTGGTGCCGAACTGCATCTCGAAGCCGTCTTCCGTCTTCGCGAACGGGCAGGCCATCACGCCGGCATTGTTGACGAGGATGTGAAGAGTCGGATGACGCTCGAGGAATCGTCGTGCGAAAGCGCGAACGTTCGAGAGCGACGCGAGCTCGAGCTCTTCCACCCCGACCCGCCCGTTGCCGACCGATCGGCGGATCTCCGCCGCGACCGCTTCACCCTTCGGCACATCGCGAGCCGTGAGAATGACCTCGGCACCCTTCTCCGCCAGAGCGCGCGCCGTCTCCTGTCCGAGGCCGCTCGAGCCGCCGGTGACCAGCGCGACTTTGCCGTTCAAGTCGATTTCTTCGAGGACTTCTCTGGTGGTCGTATCGCGTCCGAATTTCGAGGCGTCACGCATGGCGTCTCCCTTTTGAGAGTATTCGCATTCAGCGAGGCGAGTACTACGCGCTAGCGCCACCTTGGAACGGATACAGGAGCTGAGCCCAGTATCCGTGCGGCGGCTGGGCACCGGCCACTCCCATGCGCTCCGGCCACGCGTTCCTCGGCAGGTACTGCGTTCCGAAGACGCGGTCGAGCGCAGGCAGGTGCACGGCGAAGTTCGTGTCCAGGGCCGCGCCGTCGCAGGCGTGGTGGAATTGGTGGTAGCGCGGCGTCGCGACCCAGTACTCGAGCGGCCCGAAGCGGAAGCGCACGTTGGCATGGAGCAACACCGCATGAATCGCCACGAACACCACGTAGGCCTGCACGGCCGACTCCGAGAAGCCAAGCACGAACAGGGGCACGAACATCACCGCGCGCACGATTACGATCTCGAGCACGTGGAGACGGGAGCCGGCCAGCCAGTCCATCTGCCGCGGCGAGTGGTGAATGGCGTGCACGCGCCACAGGAAGGGCACGCGGTGGAAGAGCCGATGGGTCCAGTAGAAGAACAGGTCAGAGACGAGAACGATCTCCAAGAACTGGATGACGCGGGGCTGGGAAGCAACCGCGGCCTGGAAGCCGGGACTGCGGGCCCAAGCGAAGAACAGCGTGGCAGGCGCGATGGTCAGGAACACGAAAACCTGGATCAGCACGTGGCCGACTCCGAAGTAGACAAGGTCGGTCGAGAACTCGTCCCTAACGATCGGCTGCTCCACGCGCGTGAAGAGGCGTTCGAGGGGGACGAAGAGGATCGCCATGAGTAGAAGGTCGAGGAGAAACCAGTCGAGGCTCAAGTGCTTCGACTGCGCGACGGGAGCCTCGACCGGCACTCCAGAGCCTCCGAGCAAGACCGAGACGACCGCGATCGAAATACCGGCCAGGCCGAGCCGCTTGTTCCTTCTGAGGACGACGCTGAAGAGGCCCAGCACGAAGCCGACGACGATGACGGCTTGAATCAGTGCTCGAACCAGGCCCATCGGATAGATCGCGCGAAGCTCGGGCGTGGTGAGCCGGGCAGGGAAGAGCAGGCAGAGCACGGCGCCGAAAGCCATCGCACCGAGAACGATGGAGGCGACGCCGCTGATCCAACCGGAGCCGAACGTACGCGGTTCGCTCTGTTTCACCCACCGGCTCCGGGCCGTCCGGTTTTCCGCCGATCTCTACTGGATGACGAACGGACACCACTCACCGCGGACTCCTTTGAGTCTGTGGGTTCCCGATCGCCGTCTGCGAAGATCATGTGGCTGAAGGCGGACATCGCCGCTCTTTGCATCACCGACCGAACCTTCCATGGCTCACCCCGGTACGCGAGCGTCGGGTCGATTGTCTCTCTCGCCGACGGCGCCCGTCAACGGTGCGGATCTCGCCGGCCGGTCACGAGCCCTCGCGAGGCGTACCGTCTCTCAACGGAAATCGACGCGCCCGTCTGCGGGGCCGAGCCCTGAGCCTCACGACGGCAGAGATTCCCTGGTCTCCAAACCGACGTGGTAGTAGAAGGCCTGCGTACACGTGCGGCTTGCGGAGAAGACCGCGGGCCGCTGACCGTTCCGTGCCTTGGGACCCCACGCAGTATTCGAAATTCGGCGACCATCGCCTGCGGCCGGCGCTCGAGTTGCTCGCCCGGATCGAGGCGACCGAGCCAGCAAGCGTCTATGATCTGGGCGCAGGTACGGGCAACGTCACCCGATTGCTTCGGGAACGCTGGCCGAGCGCGCACGTCACAGGCGTCGACGATTCCCCGGAGATGCTCGCAAGGGCAAGAGCCGCAGAGCCGATGATCAGCTGGGAGCTCGCCGACCTCGCGACGTGGGCGCCGTCACGCCCGGCAGACGTGGTCTACTCCAACGCCGCGCTCCACTGGGTGGACGATCACGGCCGACTGTTCCCGGCGCTTCTGGAGGTGCTCGCGCCCGGTGGTACGCTGGCGGTGCAGATGCCCCACAATTTCTCGGCTCCCTCGCACACGCTCATCGCGGATGCCGCACGCAGTGGCCCGTGGCGCGCGAAGCTCGAGCCGCTGCTGCCCTCGGCGTCCGTGGCGGACCCCGGCTTCTACTACGAACTGCTCGCGCGGCGAACAGCATCGCTCGACATCTGGGAGACGGAATATCTGCACGTGCTCAGCGGTGCCGACCCGGTCAAGGAATGGGTCAAAGGCACTTGGCTCCGGCCCCTTCTCGATGCCCTCGACGAAGCGGAGCGTCCCGCATTCGAGGAGCGTTACGCCGAGATGCTCCGAGTGCCCTATCCGCCGCGCGCGGACGGGCGCACACTGTTTCGCTTTCGACGGCTCTTCATCGTGGCCAAGGCACGCTCCTGACGTGGGCAAAGTGACCGTCATGCGCGGCAAGACCAGCGGCACGAAGACGCGGCGCGAAGCGCACGCGGAGAAGACCTTCTCGCTTCACTGGGGAAGCGGCGTCATCGAAGAAGAAGTGCAGATCGCCACACCGTATCACGTGCCGACGATCCAGCTCCTCAAGTTCACCGCCGGACCCGCGGCGGGGAAGCGAGCGATCCGCTTCTGCCACTACGACGCGCGCGGCCGCTTCCAGCGTTCGCCATTGATCGTCGATCCGCAAGACATCGCCGCGTTGGCGAAGGCGCTGACCAAGGCTTCGAAACTGCGGGCGGTGCTGGCAGCGCTCGGCGCCCCACGTCGCTCCGGCTCGCGCTAGCCGGGTCCGCCCAAGCCTGTGGATCGGCTTGCGGGATTCGTTCGTCGAGGGCTGGATCAGCTCCGATGCGGCCGAGACGAAAACTCGACCGGCACCGGTGGCATCTTCCCGCTGGCGTAGAGCTCGGGCAGCTCCGGCGAGCCGTTCTCCCATACCAGCAGCATCGAGCGCTTCGGCGAAAAGCCGCGGTGGCGGATGTCGGCGGGCATCGCCGCGACGTCGCCGGCCTTCATCACCACGCGGGCGCGCGGGGCGCCGCTGTCGCGATCCTCGACCTCCCACTGGATCTCGTCGGAGAGCTGCACGAACCACTCGACCCGATCGTTGCCGTGAATCACCGGCAGCACGTACTCCTCCGTCGTGGGGCAGTAGAGGCTGTTCTTGCAGACCGAGACGACCGACGGGTTCCAGGTGACGTCGGAGCGCGACAGATAGGCGAACAGGTTGAAGGAGACGACCTCGCTCTCGAAGCCCGGTTCCGCCTCGACTTCCGGGGCGTCCTGGCCGACGTCGGCAAAGTGGCGGTTCACGGGGAAGCCGCTCTCGTCGCTGCGCATGAGCTCGTCGCCGGGGCAGCCGACCATGCGCTTGGCGGTGACTCGGCGGCGCGTGATCGCCCGCTTGTTGCTTCCGCTCTTGGGGCCGAAGGCGCTGCCCGTCTCGGCCGGCGCCGCGAAGGGGTCGAAGGCCGCGTTGGTCCAATCCTCCAGCATGGCCGCGAACAGAGGCTGGATCACCGACGTCTCGACCTTCTCCGTGTAGTCGAGGCCTCCCTTTCGGTAGTGCGCGTTGAACCGCCCGGCAAAGAGCTCGACCGTGCCATAGTGGTTGACGGTGCCGATCACGCCGTCGAAGTTGACGATCCCGTAGAAGAACCCCCAGGCGACGTCGCGCTGCAGCGCGCGCAGGAACGCGTCCACCGGCATCACGTGCCGGCCCTTCGGCCAGATGATGTGGGCGAAGTACTGGTCGCGCTCGAAGCGGAATGCCCCCAGCGTGAAGGCGCGGTAACCATGGCGGTTGGGTGTATTCTCGGTGGTCATGTCGGCCTCCTCAGGAGCGACGTGTCGCGCTGGTCTGGCAGATTTCGTCCCAGCGCTCGACCGTGTCGGGCCCCGCGAGCGTCTGCAGCAAGATCACGCTCGGGCGGCTCGCACGGAATTGGTACGCGGCGCCGACGGGCAGCAAGGTCATGTGGCCGCGCCGCGCTCGAATCCGTCCCATCTTCTTGCCGGCCGGCGCCGCGCCGACCTCGACCGATCCGTTCGTGCCGGCGGAAACGACGCGGGGATCCGCGAGCTTCAACAGGTGGATCTCCACCTCGCCGTCCATCACCAGGGCGAACTCGTCCTGGGCCGGCGCGCGCCAGGCGGAGACGCCCTCGGCGCGGATCGCCTCGATCACGTACTCGACGTTCTTGCCGACCGCGACCTTTTCGTACGGCTTGGCCTTCGAAGCCACCTCGAACACGTTCGAGAAGACGTAGTGCCTGGGGTCGTCGTCGATGACCTCGACGCCGCCCTTCTCCCAGCGATCGAGCGATCCGAAGCGCGTGGTGAGCTGGCTCATTGAGACTCCTTTTGGACGGCCACCGGCCCGCGCTTCGGGGCGATGGCAGAATGGTTCGGGGACCGGACATGCCATGTAGGGCGGGGGCCGATTGGCTGTCAAACCGCGAAGTGAATCGGAAGTACGTGAACTCGGACGGCTGACCTCCATGCCAGTGCCGCCGCGCATCGTTCCGACGTCATCCGAACGTCGGGGTCACGTGCCGTGCCGCGGTCGGGCTACCCAGCGTCGACGCGGAGAAGCTCTGCCGCGTCATCGAGGGGAGCGCCGGCTTGCTCGTCACCGGGTTGACGGGCTCACGCGATCGCTGAAAAGGTCGTACACTCGATTTGCCGAGGTTCGCGAACGGAGGCTTTCATGGACATTCAAAGGATCAGCCCCAGCCCACGTCTCAAGAAGGTATTCGATCAGCTGCTGGTCACGCTGCGCGAGTTCATCCGCGAGCATCGGATCAATCATGACGAGTACCGGCAAGCCGTCGCCTTCATGCTCGACACAGCGCAAAAGGGTGAGATCCCGCTGCTGATGGACGTGCTGCTCGAAGCTACCGTCGATCAGGTCGATAGCGATGGGCGCACGGGTACGGCGAGCTCGGTCGAAGGTCCCTTTTACGTCGCGAACGCGCCCGAGATGAAGTCACCCGCCGTGCTTCCGCATCGCACGAACGAGCCGGGTGAGGTCTTGTTTCTTTCGGGGTCGGTTCGCTCTACCGACGGATCGCCGCTCGTCGGCGCGATCGTCGACGTTTGGCAGGCGGACGCCGAGGGCAACTACTCACACTTCAACATCCCGGAGAAGGAAGCGCCTTTCAATCTGCGCGCGCGTGTCAGCACCGACAAGGATGGCGGCTTCGAGATTCAGACCTGGCTTCCATCGCCCTACCAGATCCCGAACGATGGCCCGACGGGGGCGGTTTTGCAGGCGACCGGACGGCATCCGTGGCGTCCCGCGCACGTGCATTTCCGGCTGTCACATCCCGGCTTCGCGACACTCACGACACAGCTCTTCGTAGCCGACGATCCCTGGATCGATTCGGATGTCGTCGGCGCGGTGAAGCCGCCGCTGGTAATCCACTTCGATCGTCACCAAAATGCGGCGGAGCTGCGCGAACGCGGGCTGGAGGGGTCTTTCCGCACCGCGCGCTACGACTTTGCGCTCGAACGCGCCGTGGCGAAGGCCGCCAAGCCTCGATCCGAGGACAATTCAAGTCGGGCGAAGCGATCGTCGAGGGACTTGGCGAGCGAATTGACGGCGAAGCCAAGGACTTGACGGCCGCAAATGCGAGCGTGGCGAGCCGCGCGTCGACCGCCCTCAGTCGCGCAACGCCCGGATCATGTGCCTTGCGAACGTCATCCGGCGCACCTCGTCGATCATTTGTTGGTAGCGCTGGCGGTTGCGGCCGATCGGGCGCAGGCGCGCGCGCTCCTCGCGCGAGGTCGCGGGAATGCTTGGCAGAATGAACAGCGCGAACTTCATTCGGTGAGATCCTTTCCGGGCTTCACGCCCGAGAGCCGCGCTCCGCGCGGCGAAACGCCGACCAGTCGTGGACGGGCCACATGTCCTGATCTTCGCCCCAGGCGACGCGTCCGCCGACGCTCCAGCGGAGCAGGCTGTTCACGTCGATGAACGTGTGGCGCTCGAGGATGATTCGGCTGACCGGCTCGGCGACCGCGGTGAGCTCGCGGCCGGCGGCATCGACGCTGTTCAGCGAAACGCGTGTCACCCAGCCGAGCTCCGAGTCACGCTCGACGCGCCGCTCTCCGCCGGTCAAGCTTTCGGTCCGCCCATCGCGCCGCAGGAAGCCATAGGCGACGCGGTCACCGTCGGGCCTCGGATTGCTGACGGCGAGGAATGCCTCGTCGGCCGAGGCGGCGCCCGTCACGTACGCCGCGCGCCGCGGGCGGTCTTCGGGGCGGCGGCCCCAGGTGCGATCGCGCATCGCCACGCAGTCGATGGCGATCCTCTCGCCGTGCAGCCGGAGCTCGCCCGTCACGCGGCCGAACTGATCGAAATGGCGCGCTTTGCCGAACGTCGATCCCCCGGCGGTCAGCGGTCGCGGCGGCATCACGCCATCGAAGCGGAGCGTGGCGCGCAAGCGATCGCCGTCCTCATAGCCGACGGCGTACGACATCGTCGGCTCGATCACCCGAATCGAGACACCGGTCGGAAGCCGCACGTCGGCGAGATCCGCGTTGGCGGGAAGCTCGAGAGCGGAGTAGTTGGCGGAGTAGGGGACCTCCCACGGCAGCGAAGCGCGGTCGTCCCACACCCACGCGCCGCCCGTCACCGTGCCGATGTTCGGGCGGATCAGCGTGTAGAACCAACCGCCGAGGCGCCGCTCGGCATTGTAGAACGAGAACCACGCGGTCTCGGTCTCCCACCAGTCGCTGCTCATCTGATCGAAGTGGGAATGGTCGTCCTGGGCGGTGAAGACCGGTTCGTCTGCCATGGCCGACTTGCTTAGGGCGCAAGACGGCCGTTTGTCTAGCCGTCGATCCAGCTTGTGCGCGAGAACGTCATCGGGTTAAGGTTCCGCGTGATCCCCGCCCGGCGGATGCTCGAAGAAGTGATCGCTTCGCTTCGTGGCGTGATCGCGCCGGCGATCTCCGCTCCCTATCCGAAGACGCAAGCGTACATGGCGGCTGTCATCCTGGAGACCTTGGCGCGGGCGATCGAAGAGCGGAGCGACGTCGCCGAGGCGAAGAGGCGCTCGATCGAGCGGCTGTTCGCGGAGCTCGGGGCGCTCGGCGTCGGCGCGATGACGGAAGCACGAGGCAGCGTCGCTGACGACGAGCGTCTGGCCAAGCTCGTCGAGTCGCTCTATGCCGATCGCGAGCGACTGGGCGAGGCGCGGTTCGCGGCGGCGAATCGACGCGTGCGCCAGACGCTTCGCGATCTGCTCGACGCGGATCTGAAGATCGCCGCGAGCAAGGAGTGAAAGTGGCGGCGAGCGCGATCGAGGATCGCATACGCGAGGACTTGCAGCGCAGGCTGCCCGGCGTCCGCGACCTCGCGCTCGAGAACTTCGTGCAGACGGCGGGAGGATGGTCGCACGAGACCTACATCTTCGATGCCAGCTGGAAGGAAGACGGCCGCGGGGTCCGGCGCGGCTTTTGTCTGCGCAAGGATCCGGGCGTCGGACTCTTGCGCGAGCTGTCGAGCCTCGAGGAGCAGTTCCGGGTGCTGAAGGCGCTCGAATCGACGCCCGCGCTGGCGCCCAAAGCATACTGGTACGAGCCTGACGCCGCGATCCTCGGCGGCCCGTTTCTCATCATGGAGAAGATCGAAGGCGACGTGCCCAACCCGTGGTCGAAGGCCGGGAAGCAGGTGTACGCGGAAGCGGCGGCACGCGGGACGTTGCCGCGTAGCTTCGTCGAGGCGCTGGCGACGCTCCACAACCTCGATTGGCGAGCGGCGGGACTCGATTTTCTCGGCGTGCCGGGGCCGGGGCGTGACTTCGCTCGCCGCGAGATCGCCAAGTGGGAGCGTCTCGCCCGCGAGTCGTCGGCCGAGCCGCAGCCCGTGCTTGCCGAGATCCTCGCGTGGCTGAAGGCGAACGCGCCCGAGGCCCAGCGGCTCGCGTTCGTACACGGCGCCTATCGCACCGGCAACCTGATCATTCACGAGGATCGCGTGGCCGCGATCCTCGATTGGGAGCTCCAGGTGATCGGCGACCCGATGTACGACGTCGCTTACGTGCTGTCGGACCTGAATCGCGAGGGCACGCCGCTCTTGTCCTACGTGGTCGACCGCGGATTTTTCGTCGCGGAGTACGAGCGTCTGACCAGCCTCGAGATCGACTTCGAGGTCTGTCGCTACTACGACGTGCTTTACATGATGCGGACCGCCGTCTTCTGGATCAGCGCCAGCGGGCTCTTCGCCGAGGGACGCAGCAAGGACTTGCGACTCGCGCGTACCACCTATGCGCTGCCGAGCGTGCTCGACATGGCGGCGAAGGCGATCGGGTTCTAGCGGCGGCCAATGAATCGCATGATGGAGCGGGGCGACGGCCTGTCCAGCCGCTCGAGATGCCGAGTGGCGATGTCACTAGCGAGGAATCAGCGTTGCAATCGGCGACAAGGAGCTGGCTTCTCCCGTGACGCGTCAACGGAGCAGCGCGTCGGCCAACGGTTCGAGCAGGCGGGCCTGGTACGGCCCGCGCATCGAGAAGATCACCAGACCGACGCCCGCCGCGCCGAACGAGCGCGCTCGATCAGCCAGCTCGTTGGGATCCGCGTCGGCGGGCCACATCAGATGCACGGACCGGCGGATGGTTGCAGGGTCGCGCCCGATCGCCACGCAGTGCTGGTCGAGCACGTCGCTCAACTGCTTCCAGTGGGCCGGGCTCTCGGGGACGGTCATGTCCCAATGGTCGGCGAAGCGGGCGACCGTGCGTAGCGTGCGCTTAGGGCCCTTACCGCCGATCACGATGGGGATACGTGCCTGCAGCGGTTTCGGCTCGCAGCGAGCATCCGTCAACGTGTAGTAGCGGCCCCGGAACGTCGTGCGCTCGTTGGCGAGCAGCGAGACGATCACCTCCATGCCCTCGTCGAAGCGATCCGCGCGCTCCTTCAGAGTGCCGAGGGGGATGCCGTAGGCGTTCGATTCCGGCTCGAACCAGCCGGCGCCGAGCCCGAGGCAGAACCGGCCGCCGGAGATGTGATCGACGGTGACCGCAGCATTGGCCGTGACTGCGGGGTGGCGGTAGTGCATTCCGTTCACCATGCAACCGAGACGCAGGCGCTTCGTCGCCTGCGCGAGCGCCGCCAGCATCGCCCAGCTCTCGAGATGGGGCCCGTCCATCGGCGCCGTGAGCGGGTAGAAGTGATCCATCGTCCAGGCCGACTCGAACACGTCGATTTCGTCGGCGGCGCGCCACACATCGAGGAATTGGGCCCACGTGCCGTGCTGCGGTGGTGTCTTGACTGCGAACGAAACCATATGACCTCCAGGTCGAAAGAGCGGCTGAGTGGTCGCGCGTGCCCTTTGCTGCGAGTTCGTTCAGACCATCCACATACCGCCTCGAGGGCACGGTCGAGCCATGTCGCTCACACTTCGACTCCGGTCGTCCACCGCCGAGCTCTGGCCGCGGGTGCGAACGCGGTGGCTCAACCGTGACTTGAAAGTCTCCACGGAAGGGCGAACACTGTCGGCGATCGACGATGACCGAGGAGAGACGAATGCCGGCCGACGAGCTTTCACCCATCGCAACCAAGGTGATCTACGAAGACGAATACGTTCGAGTCTGGAATCAAGTCGTGCCAGCGGGCGGTAAGATCGAAAAGCACGCGCACACGAACGACTCCTTCTTGTTGAACGTCACCGGGCATGGCCCGATCGAAGTCGCCTTTCATGAGCGCACGGGCGGGGAGCTCGGTGAGCATTTCACGTTTCGTCCAAAGCCCGGCACGGCAGACTTCATTCCGAAGGGTCACGTCGAGACCGCGCACAGCAAGGGCAAGGAATAGCGCGCGGTGCTCGTGGAGCTGAAGCGGCGCTGACTTGCCGATCGGGCGCCTGGTTTAAAGGAGCCATCCGTCATCACTGCGGATCCGCGTCGATGACGGTCCCTTCCCCTCACTCAGCAGGAGTCACCCATGTTGACGGTACATCATCTGAACAATTCACGCTCGCAACGCATCGTCTGGCTCTGCGAGGAGCTCGGCATCGAGTACAAGCTGGTCAAGCACCAGCGAAACCCGGAAACCCAGCGCTCGCCGGATTCGTTGAACAAGGTTCACCCCCTTGGCAAGGCGCCGACCATCGAACACGACGGCCAGGTCATCATCGAAACCGACGCCATCATCGAATACATCTGCAACGTGTGCGCCGATGGTCGCCTCGGTCGCGGCCCGAAGTCGCCAGACTACGGTCAGTACCTGCAGTGGCTGGCCTATTCCGAAGGCACCTTGTTCCCCGGCCTCGCGGTCGATCTCATCTACGCTTGGACAGGCGGCGGCAACGCGACCTTCATGGGGTTTTTCGACGTCGAGATCATGAAGAACCACAAGTACGTCGAAGACACGGTCAAGAATCAGGACTACGTCTTGCGCTCGGGCTTCTCGGCCGCGGACATCAACCTCGGCTGGACGCTCGAATTCAGCGAGTGCCGCGGTCGCCTGAAGACGTTCCCGGCCTTGCGCGCCTACCTCTCACGGCTGCGCGCGCGCGACGGATACAAGCGCGCCATCGAACGAGGCGGGCCGCAGGATCTGTCCGTGTTCTCGGCCGGCGTAACCTGATCGCGATCCAGGGAAGCGGACGGCCGCTCCACCGTTCACGCCGCCGCCGATGACGCGTGCGAAACGGATAGGACTGATGCTCTGGCCGGCGCCGGCCCTCGATGCCGGCTTCGAGCGCGGCGTATGGGCAGAGCAGGCCGGCTTCGATGATCTATGGTTGCCGGACGGCGAGGGCTTTCAGGATCCGGTGGCGCTGGCCGCCGCGCTCGGTGTGGCGACGCAGCGCATTCGGCTTTGTACGGGTGTCGTACCGGTGTTCAATCGTCCGCCGCCCGTGTTGGCGACGGGGGTGATCGCAGCCGAAGAGCGGGCTCCCGGTCGCTTCGTATTGGGACTCGGCGCGTCCACAGGAAACATGGTGGATCGGTGGTACGGGCTGCCATTTGAGCGGCCGCTGACCCGCGTGCGCGAAACCGTCGCCTTGTTGCGGCGGATCCTCCTCGGCGAGAAGACCGACTTCGCCGGCCTCACGTTGCGGAGCCAGGGTTTTCGGCTGCAGGGCCTGCCGTCGGGACCCGTGCCCATCTATCTCGCAGCGATGGGGGCGAGGATGCTGCAGCTCGCCGGCGAGATCGCCGATGGCGTGGTTCTGAACGACTTTACGCCGCCCGACCGCCTGCCGTGGGCTTTGGAGCAAATCGACATCGGCGCGAAGCGCGGCGGCCGCCGCGCGGATGATCTCGAGATCGTCAAGCGCCGCGCCGTGGTGCTCGCGGAAGATGACGACGAAGTCCACGAAGCGGTCGGCTTCTTCCGGAGATATCTAGCCTTCTACGGATCCGCGCCGGGCTATCAGGCGATCATGCGAGAGCTGGGCTATGGCGAATCGGTTGAAGCAATCCGCGCGGGCTATGCGACGCGTGACCGGAGGCGCACGACCAACGCGATCAGCGATGCGATGGTGACCCGGATCTGCACGTTCGGATCGGCCGCGCTCTGCCAGGCGCGGCTACGTGAGGACTACGCGGGCGGAGTCGACACGGTCGCGGTCAGTCCGCAAGCGGGCGATGCGACGGCCTTTGCGCGTGCTGCGTCGGCATTTGCGGCGAGCTCATTCAAGCCATCGAGCTAGAACCGGTTGGGATTCGCCGCCCTTCATAGCCGAGATGCCCCACTCCGCTGATCGATGGTGCGCCCGCCGTCAGTCAGTCGGGCATCTCTCCGTCGTCCGGGGTGTTGGACGGCTCCGTTCTCCGGTGGAAGCCCGCAAATCGTAGCTTGACCATGACGCGTATGGTGCGCTAGGCGCGAATCGTGCGATCGGTCGCACGGGAGGATCCGTGGCACAACAGTCCCCCGCAGGCGGAAAAGCAGTCCAGGGTCTTCGGATCATCGAGTACGGTGAAGGGGTATCGGCAGCGTTCGCGGGGAAGGTCCTCGCCGACCTAGGCGCCGACGTCGTCAAGGTCGAACCGCCCGAGGGGGATCCGCTCCGCCGTCGCGGGCCCTTTCACCGGGACCAAGCGAATCCAGAGGCGAGCGGCGTTTTCCTCTTCCTGAACGTCAACAAGCGCGGCGTCACCCTGGATCTTCGTCGCAGCGAAGACCGCGAGACCTTCGGCGCGCTGCTGGAGGATGCCGATGCGTTGGTCCACGACGTTGCGCCGAAGCGCCGCGCGGAGCTCGGCCTCGCGAGCGGCGACCTGACCCGCCGGCATCAGGCGCTAATCGTGACGGCGATCTCGCCCTTCGGCGACACCGGGCCGCACGCGAGCTACGAGGCGCACGAGCTGACCGTCGCCAACGCTTCGGGCTGGGCCTTTCTCAGCCCCGGAGCCTCGCCTCATCCCGAGCTGCCGCCGCTCAAGGCCTTCGGCAGCCAGCACCAGATGCAGGCGGGGCTGCACGCGAGCCTGACCACGCTGGCCGCGCTCGTGTCCAAGCGCAAGACCGGCAAGGGACAGGCGATCGAGGTGTCTCAGCAAGAGTGCGTGGCGGCGATGCTCGAGATGAACTTCATGCACTGGACCTACGCAGGCCGTGAGACGTCGCGCTGCGGCAACCGCCTGCTCGGCCCCTGGTTCATCCTCGACTGCGCCGACGGCCAGTGCTTCGTCGTCTGTGTCGAGGAGCACCAGTGGCAGGCGCTCGTCGAGTTCATGGGAAACCCCGAGTGGGCGAAGGAGGAGATCTTCAAGGATCGGATCGCTCGGGGCGCGAACATGGACGCGCTCTACGCGCTGATGAGCGAGTGGGCGAGCACCTGGAAGGTGCAGGACCTCTTTCGCGAGGGACAGAAGCGGCGCATCCCGTTCGCCGCGGTCAATCGCATGGGTGAGATCTACGCGGACGAGCATTTGAAGAGCCGAGGATTTTTCGTCGAGATGACCCATCCGATCGCGGGCAGTTACCGGATCCCGAGCATGCCGTTGCGCTCGAGGGTCGGCAGCTACGCCGTCCGCAGGCCCGCGCCGCGCCTCGGAGAGCACAACGCAGAGCTGCTCGCGGGCAAAGCGGCTCGCTAGAACGGATTCAGAGAGAGAACCGATGGCTAGTCCTCCCCTTGACGGTGTGAGAGTGCTCGACTTCACGTGGGCGTGGGCGGGGCCGTTCTCGACGCTCCAGCTCGCGCATCTCGGCGCCGAGGTCATCCGACTCGAGAGCGCGAAACGGCCCTGCGTGACGCGCGCGATCCCGCCCTTCGCCGACAATCAACCAGGGCCGAACCGCGCCGGCTATTTCAACCAGTACAACCAAGGGAAGCGGAGCGTGACGCTCGACATCCGCTCGCCTGCGGGCGGAGAGATCGTCAAGCGCCTGGTGAAGCTCAGCGACGTCGTCGTCGAGAACTTCGCGGGCGGGGTGATCGCGCGAATGGGCTTCGGCTACGACGCGCTTTGCGCCCTGAAGCCGGACCTCATCATGCTGTCGATCTCCGGCTACGGGCAGACGGGACCGTACAGCAGCTACATCGGCTACGGGCCGCCCGCGGGCGCGCTGTCGGGGTTCTTCTCGACCAGCGGATATCCGGGGTTGCCGCCGTCGGAGATCGGCATCTCGTACGCCGATCCGAACGCCGGCGTTTGGGCCGCGAACCTCATCGTCGCGGCGCTGCTCCACCGCGAGGCGACGGGTGAGGGACAGTACATCGATCTGTCCCAGTGGGAAGCGGCGCTCATGATGATGGGCGAAGGGCTGATCGAGCACGCGATGACCGGCCGTACGCCCGAACGCATCGGAGATCACGATCCGCAGATGGCGCCGCACAACACGTACAAGGCGCTCGGCGACCAGGAGAAGTGGGTCGGCATCTCGGTCGGCAGCGAGGAGGAATGGCGAGCGCTCTGCGAGGTGATGGGGCAGAAGGGGCTCGCCGACGATGCGCGCTTCCGAACGATGGCGCTGCGCAAACAGAACGAGGCCGCGCTCGACGAGATCATCACGAGCTGGACGAGCACTCGCGATCGCTGGGAGACGACGCGGGCTCTGCAGCGGGCGGGCGTCGCCGCCTATCCGCCGCTCAGCAACAAGGATCTCGCCGAGAACGAGCACTTGCGGGAGCGCGGATTCCTCGTCGCGCTCGAGCACGCCGAAGTCGGCAAGCGCATCCACGCGGGCGTGCCGTGGACGATGTCGGGCACGCGGACGAAGGTGCGAAAGCCGGCGCCGCTCCGCGGCGCCGCCCCCGATTCGGTGTTGCGCGCCCTCCTCGGCGATTAGCAGGCGGAAATAGAAAAGCTC
>JBEVNX010000183.1:0-6746 GCA_040507895.1 Binatia bacterium
GACGCGAAACCCTTGGGACCCGACACGAGTCGCCGGCGGATCGAGCGGCGGCGCTGCCGCCGCAGTATCGTCAGGCATGGTGCCGATCGCTCACGCCAACGATGCGGGAGGATCGATTCGAGTTCCGGCCTCCTTCTGCGGGCTGGTGGGGCTCAAGGGCTCGCGCGGCCGGACCTCGCTCGGACCGTCGCACGCGGAGCTCTGGCACGGGCTCTGCGAAGAGGGAGCACTCGTGCGTTCGGTGCGCGACGCCGCCGCGGCGCTCGAAGCTGTCGCGGGATACATGCCGGGGGACCCGTGGACGGCGCCGCCGCCGGCCCGTCCTTTCCGCGATGAAGTCGGCAAGCCGCCTGGGCTGTTACGGATCGGCTTTCTAGATCGCGCCCCGGCACATCATCCGGGGCTCCATCCGCAATGTGCCGAGGCGGTGCGCCACACGGCCCGATTGCTGGAGTCGCTCGGCCACCACGTCGAGGCGAGCTTCCCGGCGGCGCTCGACGATGCCCGGGTGGATTCGGCCTTCGGCAAGGTCGTCGCGTGCGGCACGGCGAGGCAGGCGGCGGCGGCCGAGAGGATGCTCGGCCGGGCGGTCCAGGCGGACGATTTCGCCGCGTGGACTGGGTTTTTGGTCGAGCGTGGGCGGCGCATGAAGGCGGCCGAATACCTGGCCGCATGCGATTGGTTCAACGAATTCTCGCGCGCGGCGGCTGCCTGGTGGAGGGACGGGTTCGACGTGCTGGTCACCTCCACGGTTGCGCAGCCAGCGCCGGAGCTCGGGATCTTCGAGGTCCGCGAGGGCGAGCCTGCGAGAAGTATCGGCGTGCGCTTGAACCAAATCAGTCCCTTCACCGCGCCGTGGAACATCGCGGGCCAGCCGGCGATCTCGCTGCCTCTGCACGTCACGCCGGAAGGCCTACCGGTCGGCGTCCAGTTCGTCGCGGCCTACGGGCGCGAGGATCTGCTGCTGCGGCTGGCCTCGCAGATCGAACAGGCGGCGCCGTGGTCCGCCCGACGGCCGCCGCGCGCGGTCCTCAGATGACCTGATTCTCCTCGGTGACGAAGGAGATGCATCTCTGTGGGTCGGCGAACTTGAGCTCGTCGGGCCGGATGATCTCCATGTACTTCGGCTCGCGGAAAGCCGCCGCGGCCGCTTCCGCGCTGTCGAACCAGAGCTCCGCCACGCCGTCGTACGCTCCCGGAATTCCGAACGGCACCGGGGTGTCCTTGAGATGGCACTGAACGTACTTTCGTACGTGGCGTGAGAACTCGGTCACGCTCTTCACCAAGGGGCCGTGCTTCTCGCGCCAGTAGGTACTGAATTCTTCGTGCGTGATGCCGGCTTTGCGGGCGGCGCAGATGATCAGCTTCACCATGGGCGATTCTCCACGAGCCCTTCTAGCAAAGGACCCCGAACGCGTTCCAGCGCGGTCACGGGATGACGTCACTAGCAGTGCCGTCCCGATGAGTACCGTGATGGCGGTCGCTGCGAATCCCTGCACGCAATCCCTCATCGGGCCTCGCCTTGGAGATCTAGTCGGAGAGAGTTGCGGTTCGCTGAATCGTAGGTGAGTTGTGAGTTACGGAGGGATCACCTTCGCGACTCAGTCTGCGGACGAAACCGCTCGGGCTCCTATGACCGCGGTGGCGTGGAGCTCGGCGAGGAGTCGTTCGGCGCGCCCCGCGAGGCGCGCCAAACCGAACTCGCGCGCTACGCTGACGGCACGCTCGCCGAGTGTTTCGCCCGCACGCCGGTCGCCGCGCTCCAGGCTCAAGCGCGCCGCCGCCAGGCTGGTCGCGGCGATGCCCCAGCGCGAACCGATCTCGGTCGCGAGGGCGGAGGCGCGGCGGATCCATTCCTCGGCCTCCTTTCGTGCGGTCGGACCGAGGAGGCTCTTCACCTCGCCGAGCGCCAGCGTCGCCCAAAGCTCGCGGAGCCGGCCGCCGGCATGGCGATAGGCGAGGTCGACAAGCTCAGCCGCGCGACGGAGATCACCGATCGCGATCAGTGCCTCGCTCACGAGGTGGCTCTTGATCGCGAGGTCGGACGGATTCAATCCATCCATCTCGAGCAGCTCGCCGGCTGCCGGTGGCGGCGGCTCGCCCAGCGCGGCGCGGGCGAGAACGAGAACGGCCGCCGCGGTGCGCGTGCCGCCGACGTTGCCGATCGCTTGCGCGAGCTCGAGGCTCCGCGCGGCCAACTCGTTCGCCTCCACATTCTGCTCCAGCTCGAAGTGCATCCAAGCGATCAGTCCCGTCGTCCCTGCCTGCACGGTGCGATTGCCGGCCTTCACCGCGAGGCGATACGTTTCTTCCATCGCAGCCAGCGCTTGATCGAGGCGCCCGCGGTGAAACAACAGGTGGTTGTGCATGAAGACTCCGGCGAAATACAGGTCGGTCAGCCGCTCGCGGTGACCAGCCCGGGCGCTCGCCTCCATCGCGCGCTCCGTGGCCCGCTCCGCCGTGTCGAACCGCCCGTCGATGAAGTTGATCCAGGACGCGCCGCGCGCGACCAGCGGAGCGTTCAACCCGGCCTCCTCGGCGACCGCGATGCCTTCTTCGGCGAGACGCAAGCCTTCGGCGAAGCGCTGGCGCCCGGCGCCGGTGAGCGCGTTGCCGAGAAGCGAGAGCAGCGCGGCGCGGGTCTCGGCATCACCGAGCTCGCGAGCGATCTCGATGCCGCGCATGACGACGGGCTCGACCAACCGTAGATCCGCCGCATTGTAGATCGCCGCCATGCGACAGAGACCTAGCGCGCACTGCGCGGCGAGGCGGCGGAATTGCTCGGCCCCGTCGCGGCGCTCCTCGATAGCGAGGTCGGCGATCTCCCAGCCCTCGCGATAGAAGCCGGCCGCGGAGCGGTAGGAAGGCAGCCGCTCGGCGCTCTTGGCGGCACCGAGCAACGCTTCGATCGCCCGCGCGCGATCGTCACCCCGCGCCAGGTGGTGTGCGATCAGCGCGGATCGCTCGGCCGTTGCTTCGCCCGGGCTCGCCAACACCAGGGCGGCGACTCGGTCGTGGAGCTGGCGGCGCTCCTTCAGTAGCAAGCCCTCGTAGGCGACTTCCTGGGTCAGGCTTTCGCCGAAGCGGTACTCGTCTTGGTGAGCCGCGGTCTTGCGGTGCAGGATGCCGCGTTGCTCCAGAGCCTCGAGCTCGCGATCGATCGCGATGCCCTCGGCGCCGACCAGGGCTTGCAGCTCGGAGCGGGAGAACTGCCGCCCGAGCACCGACGCGACCTGCACCACGCGCTTCGCCGCCGCACCCAAGCGGTCGAGGCGCGCGGCCAAGATCTCGTGGACGGTCGCCGGCACGCGGATCTCCGCGAGCGGCCGCGTCAGCCGCGCCCCGCGCTCGCCGCGGAGCAGCACGCCTTCCTCCAGGAGGGCTCGGGTGAGCTCCTCGAGGTAGAACGGATTGCCTTCGGCACGCTCGACGATCGAGCGCTCGAGCTCGGCAGGCAGCGGCCCGCCCGCCACCGCGCGGGCGATTTCCGTCGCTTCGTCCGGGGCCAGGCGCCGAAGGGTCAACCGGGTGAACGCGGCCTGCGTCCGCCACTGTGCTTGAAAGTCGGGTCGGTGGCTCGCGAGGATCATCATTCGGTCTCGCCGCAAGCGCGACACCGCGACCTCGATCATCTCGCGCGAGGGCTCGTCCATCCAATGGAGGTCCTCGACAACCAGCACAGCCGGCGCGCGCCTGGCCGCGGCGCCCGTCAGCCGGCAGACGGCCTCGATCGTTCCCTGCTTGATCTCTTCGGCGGGCCGGTCGTCCAAGCGGTCGCCGGAAACGCCGAGCAGGTTCCAGAGGTAAGGCGTCCAGGCTTCGAGCGAGCCCTCGACGGCACCGATCCGGGCGACGATCTTCTCGCGCGCCGCCGCGGCTGGCTCGCCCGGCAGTATCTCGAAGAACTGCCGCAGCATTCCCGCGATCGGCGCGTACGGGAGCGCCTGGCTGAGGGATGAGCAACGCGCCTCGAAGAAGAGGTGCTCCTCGCTCGCAAGGCGCTGGCGGAGCTCGTAGACGAGACGCGATTTGCCACTGCCGGCATCGCCGACGACCGCGATCACTTGAGGCAGGCGCTCCGACACTCGGCCGAAGCAGGCGATGAGCTGGGACACCTCGGCGTCGCGTCCGACCAGCGGCGTCAGCCCGCGCGCCTCGGCGATCGCCATCGGGGCGCTGATTCCGCTCGCGCGCATCACCTCGAAGGCGGCGACCGGTTGGCTCTTGCCTTTGACTTGGAGTGGTCCGCGGTCCCGCGTCTCGAAGAAGCCCCGTACCAGTCGCTCCGTCGTTTGGCTCACGAGCACCGTCCCCGGCTCCGCCAGCGATTGCAGGCGGGCGGCGAGATTGGTGGTGTCTCCGATCGCGGAATAGTCGGTCTTGAGATCGCTGCCGACCGCGCCTACGACGACGGGCCCGGTGTGAATACCGATCCGCACGAGGAGATCGAGATCGCGACGGCGCCCGGCGCGATCCGAAAACCTTCCAACGGCGTCGCGAACGGCGAGCGCCGCCGAGACCGCGCGCTGTGGAGCGTCTTCGTGAGCGACGGGTGCCCCGAACAGAGCCATGAAGCCATCGCCCGCCAGCTGGTTGACGATGCCCTCGACCCGGTAGACCTCGCGGAAGGCCAGCTCGAGATACTCGTCGAGAAGATCGTGGTACTCCTCCGGGTCGAGCCGCTCGGCGATCGACGTCGACCCCACCAGGTCGCAGAAAAGCACGGTCACGAGCTTCCGCTCGCCGGCGGCGCCGCCGCCGGCGTCGCGAATCTTGCGCGCAAGCTCGGCGGGTATGTGCCGCGTCAAGCGGTCGTCGGCCGCAGAGGGCGGCGGAGGGGATGGCGGGACGTCCGTGGCGAGCGTTTTCCCGCAATCCGTGCAGAAGCGAAACTCTGCCCCGACCTCGGCGCTGCAACTCGAACAACGTCGCGACACGGCCGCGCCGCAAGCATGGCAAAAGCGCTTGCCCTCGACCAATTCGCTGTTGCAGCTGGTGCAGCGCACGCGAAGAGATTCGGCCGAGGTGTGGAGCGAGTCAAGGAGGTCGGCATCGGGCATGGCACCGGCGTAGTCCCGCGCCGAAGGAGGGACGAGCGAGGGGCGCCTCGCAGTTCGGTTCTAGAAGCGGTCGCGCGAAGTGATATGACTCCGGCCCGAAATGCCTAACGACGGTGAAGGAAGCCGAACGAGGAAGCACGATGGCACATGCCATTCGAAGAGCATCCGGCCTTGCGGTGCGAAAAGGCAGAAGGAAGGCGTGAACATCCCGCGACCGACGGGGAACTGATCGCGGCCTGGTCGCCTGACACAAGCAGAGTCGCTGACCGAGCAGAGGGATGCCCCGAAATGCTGCACCCCTCTGCTCGGGGAAGGCACAGGCGAGTCAACTTACGACACGGGGGGATGGACAAATGGGCCCACGCACGCAACTGCGACACCGGACACGCCTGTTGGTCTTGTCGGTGGCGCTCGGCGGATTCCTGGCAACGCCTGTGGCGGCGCAGCAAGGCACCGATCCGCTGCCATCGTGGAACGACGGTCCGGCCAAGAAGGCGATCATCGAATTCGCGCAGGCGACCGCGGACAAATCGAGCCCGAAGTTCGTGCCACCAGAGGCGCGCATCGCCACGTTCGATCAGGACGGGACGACTTGGGTCGAGCAGCCCATGTATACCCAGGTCGTCTACTGCCTGGAGCAGGTCCGCGTGGTGGCGGAGAAAAAGCCGGAGCTGAAGAACGTCGAGCCCTTCAAGACGGTTCTCTCCGGCGACCGCGAGGCGATGGCCAAGTTCACGATGAAGGATCTCGAGCAGATCCTTGCGGCCACTCTCACCGGCATGACGGTCGAAGAGTTCGACGCCGGCGTGAAGGGCTGGCTGGCGGCCGCCAAGGACCACCGGTTCAAGCGGCTGTATACCGAGCTGACGTACCAGCCGATGCTGGAGGTGATGCGACTCTTCCGCGACAACGGCTACAAGACCTACTTCGTAACCGGCGGCGGCCAGGACTTCGTACGGATGTATTCCGAGCAAGTGTATGGCATCCCGCCCGAGCAGGTGGTCGGGTCGGCGGGCGCGACGCAGTTCGGCTACGACAAGAACGGCAAGCCGACCCTCACCAAGATGCCCAAGCTGCTGCTGAACGACGACAAGGCGGGGAAACCGGAGGGGATTCACCTCGTCATCGGCCGCCGGCCGGTCGCCGCGTTCGGCAACTCGATCGGCGACAAGGAGATGCTCGAGTATACCCAGGCAGGCGACGGTGCGCGGCTGATGGTCCTCGTGCATCACGACGATGCCGCGCGCGAGTACGCCTATGGGCCGCAGTCCAAGGTCGGCACATTCCCGGATGCCCTCATGACCGAGGCGACGAAGAAGGGGTGGATCGTGGTCAGCATGAAGAACGACTGGAAGCGGATCTTCGCCTTCGAGCAGTGAGCACTGAAAAAGGAGACGGAGCCGCTTGATTCGAGCTCACGTCGACGCTGCGTCGAAATCTCGGCTAGCTGCCCTGCAGGATCAGTCAACGTCGCATAGTGGCGAGGTCCCGCCCTTGCGCGGTGCTCATTTTGCCGTCAGCACCTTCCCGACCGTGCTGTCGATGTGGATGATCCAGAAGGCTTCCGCGTCCTCCTGCATGATCATGGCCACCACGCCCGTGCCCGGCGCGAAGAAGTAGTAGGCCGTGTCCTGAGTGTGTGCCGGGCCGACCTTCCCTTCGCAGCGCACGCGGACGAGCACCGCG
>JBEVNX010000197.1:0-14888 GCA_040507895.1 Binatia bacterium
CTCTGGACCGTGCCGGGAATGTTCGCGTTCGCGATGAACCCGCCCGCCCTCGGTCAGGACTCCTTCGGGCAACCCGTCTCGCTGGTGCTGCAGGGACCCGACGCGCGCGAGCTCGCACGCATGGCGGAACAGCTGGTGCAGCGCGCTGCAACCGTGCCCGGCGTGGTTCAGCCGCAGAACGACCTGCAGGTCAACAAGCCGCAGCTCGAGGTCAGCGTCGACCGCGATCGTGCTTCGGACCTCGGCATCTCGGTTCGCGACGTCGCCACCACGCTGCAGATCCTCTTCGGCGGCCTCGACCTCTCGACGTTCAAGCTCTTCGGCGAAACCTACAAGGTGATGGTCGAGCTGCCGAGCGAGCGTCGCGGCGAGGAGCGGGATCTTTCACGGGTTTACGTGCGCGGCGGCGACGGTCAGCTCACGCCGCTTTCCTCGGTGGTCACTGTGAAGGAATCGGTGGCGCCTCGCGGGCTGCCGCACTTCGACCGGATGCGCGCGGCGACGATCTCGGCGAGCTTGGCGCCGGGCGCGACGCTCGGCGGCGCGCTCGCGTCGCTTCGTAAGCTCGCCGAGGAGATTCTGCCGAAGGAGCAGGGCTACCGGCTGACGTTCTCGGGGCAATCGGAGGAGTTCTACGAGTCGGGCTACGCGCTGCTGTTCGCCTACGCGCTGGCGATCGTGATCGTCTATCTCGTGCTCGCTGCGCAGTTCGAGAGCTTTCTCCACCCGATCGTGGTGCTGGTCGCCGTGGCGCTCTCCTTCACCGGCGCGCTCGTTGCCCTGTACCTCACCGGATCGACCGTCAATCTGTTCAGCCAGATCGGGCTCATCCTGCTCGTCGGACTGGTGACGAAGAACTCGATCCTCATCGTCGAGTTCGCCGATCAGTTGCGCGCCCGCGGCATGCCGCTCGAGCAAGCGACCTTCGAGGCGTCGCGACTCCGCTTCCGGCCGATCCTGATGACGGCCTTGTCGACGATTCTCGGCATCCTGCCGATCGCCCTCGGCCTCGGCGCGGGCGGCGAGGCGCGCGCCCCGCTCGGCATCGCCGTGGTGGGCGGCATGCTGTTCTCGACGCTGTTCACGATCTACGTCGTGCCCGCGACCTACATCGCGTTCGCACGCACCGTGGAGCGGAGCGAGGAGCGCGCCGCGGCGTGAGACGCGAAGCCGGGCCCGACGGCTCCGAGCGCCAAGACTCGAATCCCGTGAGACCCTCCATCCGAAACTCGCGCGGGTCCCGTCATCGGCGCAGCCCGCGCCGTGCTCGCTGGGCGCCCCTCTCAGCCATACCAACCTCCCCGGGACTTCGCCCCGCATTCGCTGCGCGCGGCGCGGCGCCCGACGCCGACGCCACCCCCGCGAGTTTCGGTAGGGGGTCCTGCCAAGAAGAGTTGTCTGAGCCCGCCTCTCACACTATCTTCCCGCGCACATGGCTGAGATGATCGGGCCGACGTCGCATTACTTCTATTCGCTTCGCCTGAAGCTCCACTACGTGGACTGGGGCAACCACGAGAAGCCGCCGCTCCTCCTCATTCACGGCGGCCGAGACCACGCGCGAAATTGGGACTGGGTGGCTTCGGACCTGCGCCGCGACTACCACATCATCGCGCCGGATCTGCGCGGTCACGGCGACTCGCAGTGGGCGATCGGCTCGAGTTACGCGATGATCGATTACACGCTCGACGTTGCCCAGCTGCTCGACGCGCTCGGCCTCTTCCCGATTACCATCATCGGACACTCGCTCGGCGGCGCGATCGCCCTGCAGTACACGGGCACGTATCCCGAGCGCGTCAAGAAGGTCGTGGCGATCGAGGGGCTCGGGCCTCCCCCACACATGATCCAAGCGGACAAGCCGGCGCACGAGCGCATGCGGGGATGGATCGGCGAGATGCAGGCGCTCGCGCGGCGACATCCGCACCGTTACAAGATCCTGGACGAGGCGGTGAGTCGCATGCGCGAGGCGAATCCCCATCTCTCTGCAGAGCAAGCCCGTCATCTCACCGTGCACGGCTCCTACCGCGACGAGGACGGCACCTACCTCTGGAAGTTCGACAACTACGTGCGGGCGGCCTCGCCTTACCTCTTCAACCTGCGCGAGGCGCGCTCGCTCTGGGAGCGCATCACCTGCCCCGTGCTGCTGCTCCGCGGCCTGGACTCCTGGGCCTCGGACCCCGAGAAGGACGGGCGGGCGACGGCGTTTCGCGACTATCGCCTGGTCAACGTCCCCAAGGCGGGCCACTGGGTGCATCACGACCAGCTCGAGATCTTCCTGCGTACGGTTCGCGAGTTTCTCGTGCTATAGGCCGGGCGAGCGATGGAGCCACGCCTCGAGAGCAAGTGGATCGACACCTTCCGGCGCGTCTTCGAGATGTGCGCCGTGCGCGCGGGGGACGCCGTGGCGATCCTCTCCGAGACGCAATCCCGGCAACTGAACGTTCGCCTCGCAGAGCTCGCGGCGCTCGGTCTCGGCGCGCGCGCCTTCCACGTGGTGGTCCCGACGCCCAAACAGACGAGCCCGGTGCCGATCCGGTCCACCGGCGCGACGGACGCCATCCAAGGGCTCGAGCCGGTGATCGCCGCCCTCGGCGGCGCCGTGCTCGTGGTCGATTGCACGATCGAAGGGATGCTCCACGCCAAAGAGCTGCCGGCAGTCCTGAAAGCGGGCGCCCGCATCCTCATGGTGTCGAACGAGCACCCCGAGGCGCTCGAGCGCCTGCTGCCGACCGAAGAGCACGAGCAGAAGGTGAAGGCCGGGATCAAGCTCTTGCGCGGCGCGAAGCGCATGCGCGTGACGTCGCGCGCCGGCACGGATCTCATGGTCGATCTGGAGGGCGCGGTCGCCGGAGGCGGCTGGGGGTACACGACGAAGCCGGGCACGATCACTCACTGGCCGGGTGGGCTCTGCCTATGCTTCCCCCGCGCGCGCAGCGTCGACGGCACGCTCGTGCTCGACCGAGGTGACGTCAATCTGACCTTCAAGCGCTACCTGGAAAGCCCGGTACGGCTGACGATCGCCGCGGACTACGTGACCGATGTCGCCGGGGAAGGCCTCGATGCCGAGCTCACGCGGAGCTACTTCGCGGCCTGGGGGGATCGAGAGGCCTATGCGGTGAGCCATGTCGGCTGGGGCATGAATCCCGCCGCGCGCTGGGACGCGATGACGATGTACGATCGCAACGACTTCAACGGCACCGAGCTACGCGCGTTCGCCGGCAACTTCCTCTACTCGACCGGCGCCAACGAGGTGGCGGGCCGGCACACGCTCGGCCACTTCGACTTGCCGCTGCGAAATTGCACCGTCGCCCTGGACGATCGCGTCGTCGTCGATGCAGGCAGGCTGCAGGGAGAGCTCGGGTGACGCCCGTCCCGGCCTGCGCGGAGCGTGGCCGGGGAAGCCGCACGCTCGTGTTCCTACACGGCATCGGCGGCAACCATCGAGCGTTCGACGAACAGCTCGAACACTTCGGCGCGAGCACCCGTGCGATCGCCTGGGACATGCCGGGCTACGGCGCGAGCCCGCCTCTCGAGCGCATGACGTTCGCCGGGCTCGCGCAGGCGCTGGTGGCGCTCTTCGATGCGCGACGCGTGGAGCGCGCCGTCGTGGTCGGACACTCGATGGGCGGGATGATCGCGCAGGAATTGGTGGCGGGCTTTCCCGACCGCGTCGCGGCCTTGGTGCTCTACGCGACGAGCCCCGCATTCGGCGCCTCGGGCAGCGACTGGCAGCGCCAGTTTCTGGCCGATCGCCTGCGGCCGCTCGACGAAGGCAAGACGCCGGCGGACCTCGCGCCCGCGCTGGTCGCCGGCATCGTCGGCGACGAGCCCGACCCCAAGGGCATCGCGCGCGCCGTGGAGTGCATGTCGGCCATCAAGCCGGACGCCTACCGCGCGGCTCTTCACTGCCTGGTGACGTTCGACCAGCGCGACAGCCTCGGCGCCATCCGCTGCCCGACTCTGGCGCTCGCCGGCGAGCGCGACCGCGTCGCCTCGCCCGCGATCGTCGAACGCATGGCCCGGGCCATCCCCGGGGCTGCGTATCGCGTGCTCCCCGGCGTCGGCCACCTCGCGAACCTCGAGCGCCCGGCTGCTTTCGACGCGGCGCTGGAAGAGTTCCTGACGGGCCTTCCGGGCTGAGTCGGCGCGCCGTGGATCTCTCGCTTAGCGAACGCCAGCGCGAGCTCGTCGGCATCGCCCGCGGTCTCGGCCGCGACCGCTTCGCGCCTCGCGCCTCCAAGTACGACGAGGCGGCGAGCTTCCCGTTCGAGAACTACGACGACCTGCGTGCCGCCCACTTTCTCGCCTTGACCATCCCCGAACGCTACGGCGGGCTCGGCGCCGACTTCGCGACCTACTGCCTCGTCTCGGCCGAGCTCGGCCGCTGGTGCGGCGCCACCGCGCTCACCTTCAACATGCACGCCGCCACGATGCTGTGGACCAGCCAGATGGCGGATGACCTGCCCCTGTCGGCGGCCGACCGCGAGAGCCACGAGCGCAATCGGCTGGCCGTCTACCGCCGCGTCCTCTCGGAGGGCGCGATCTTCGCCCAGACGTTCTCCGAGCCGAGCCACGCCGCGGCCGCGGGCCGCGCGCCTTTCGGCACCACCGCGCGCAGGGTGGACCGCGGGTGGCGGATCGACGGCCGAAAGCACTTTGCTTCGCTGTCGGGCGCCGCTCACTACTACGGAATCCTCTGCACCGAGGACCGCGGCGACGGCGTGCACGACGTCAAGAACACGCTCTACCTCGCCGTCCCCGCCGACAGCCGAGGCTTCCGCGTCACGGGGTCGTGGGATCCCCTCGGCATGCGCGCCACCGTGTCGCGCAACCTGGAGCTCGACGACGTACGGGTCGACGATTCCGCGCTGCTGCTGCCGCCCGGCGCGTACTACCAGGCGGCGTACCACTGGCCGTACATGTTCCTGACTCTCTGCCCGACGTTTCTCGGCATCGCGCGCGCGGCCTTCGACTTCACGGTGGGTTACCTTCGGGGCGAGGTGCCGGGCGCGCCGCCGCCCGGGGCGCGCGCCAGCGCGACGAAGCAGCTCGCGGTCGCAGACATGCGCTTGAAGCTCGAACAGGCGGAGGCTCTCTTCCTGCGCGTCCTGAGCGAGGCCAAGTACGGTCCGAGCAAGGAGGAGCGGCTGCGCGCCTACGCCGCGCAGTACACCGTCATGGAAGCCGCGAACGACCTCTGCCGGCTGGCGCTGCGCACCTGCGGCGGCCGCTCGATCATGCGCTCGATGCCGCTCGAGCGCTTCTACCGCGACAGCCGTTGCGGCTCCGTGATGCTGCCCTGGACCGCGGAGATCTGCGCGGAGCGCCTCGGCCGCGAGAGCCTCTACGAGCCGGGCGAGAGCGACGCCTGAGCCGCGGGGAGCGCGCGGGAGGCGGAATCAAGGAAGACCGGCTCTGACTCCATCCTCGGAAAGCCCCGAGAAGGTCGCGATCCGCTTCGAGGGCGAAGAGATCACCTACGGCGATCTCGAGCGCGCCGTCGTCGGACTGGCGGCCGCGCTACGCGAGCGCTGGGGGGTGGCGGCCGGGGACCGCGTCGCCTATCTCGGATTCAACCATCCGCTGGCTCTCGAGCTGCTCTTCGCTTGCGCGCGGCTCGGCGCGATCTTTGTTCCGCTCAACTGGCGCCTGGCGCCGCCCGAGCACCGCGAGATCCTGCGCGACTGCTCGCCGAAGGTCCTGTTCGCGGGCGCCGAGCTGCGCTCCCACGCCGACGAGCTCGGCGCGGGAATCGAGACGGTCGGGACCGACGCAGTCGAGCTCCCGGCGGGGCCCGGCGCTGCTCTTCCGGCCGCCCGGCCTTCCGCACCGGTGCTGCTCGTCTATACGTCCGGGGCGACGGGCAGGCCGAAAGGCGTGCTCCTGACGCAGCAAGCGCTCTCTTGGAACGCCCGGAATTCGATCGTCGCCCACGACCTGACGAGCGCCGATCACGTGCTCACGGTGCTGCCGATGTTCCACGTCGGCGGACTCAACATCCACACGACGCCGGCGCTCGCGGCGGGCGCGCGCGTGACGCTGCACGCGCGCTTCGACGCCGCGGCCACGCTCCGGGCGATCAACGCCGATCATCCGACGCTGCTGCTGGTGGTTCCTCAGGTCAGCCTGGCGATGACGAACCACCCGGCGTGGGGCTCGACGGACCTCTCGAGCTTGCGGCTAGTGACGACAGGCTCGTCGATCATCCCCGCGGCCGTGATCCGCGCGTGGCACGAGCGGGGCATCCCCGTCACGCAAGTCTACGGGCTGACGGAGAGCGCGCCGGTCGCGATCTGCCTGCGGCGCGAGGACGCGAGGCGCAAGGCCGGCTCGTGCGGCAAGCCGGTTGTCCATTGCGAGGCGCGCATCCTCGACGAGGCGGGCCGCGAGGCAGCGCCCGGTGAGATCGGCGAGATCTTGCTGCGTGGGCCGAATCTGTTTCGCGAGTACTGGGGCGATCCCGACGCCACGAAGGCCTCGTTCCTCGACGGTTGGCTTCGCACCGGGGACCTCGGGCACCAGGACGGCGAAGGGTTTTTCTACGTCGACGATCGCAAGAAGGACGTCGTGATCTCAGGGGGCGAGAACATCCGGCCGGCGGAGCTCGAGAACGTGCTCGCGGAGAGCGAGGCGATCCTCGAGGCTGCGGTCGTCGGCTGCCCCGACGAGCGCTGGGGCGAAGTCCCGGTCGCCTTCGTGGTGGTGAAGCCCGGCAGCGTCCTCACGCGCGCCCATGTGCTGGCCCTCTTCGACGGCCGCGTCGCGCGCTTCAAGCACCCTCGCGACGTCGTGTTCCTCGACCGCTTGCCGCGTAACGCCATGGGGAAGGTGCTGAAGCAAGAGCTCCGCACCCGATCACGTTAGCCCGCACCCTCATCAGCGTTCGTCGGGAAGCACGTCGAGCGTCTGTCCGCTGCGGTCGAGCGCGACGCGACCCGACGCAGGCGTACTTCACAGGTCGTCGAGGAGGGTCGCGCGAGCACGGCCGCAGAAGGCGCGCGATCGGCGCGTTTCACAGAACGTCTGGTGAGGGATGCGGCTCGCGCTGATCAGAAGAAAGCGAGCGTGCGCACCTCGATGCTCTCGCGAGAGCGGGCGTTCGCAGGCGAGGTCGGATCGTCGAAGGCGCTGTGGGCCGTGAAGCGCGCGCGATCGCGCGCGGAGTCGTAGCACTTGAGCAGCATCGCCTCGTCGGGCCGCATGCGCGGGAAGTAGTACCAGCGGTGCCCCGGAGCGAAGCGCATGGAATAGACCTCGCCCTTGCGGTCGCGATAGAGGAGATCGGTCGGAACCAGATCGCCGGGCCCGATCGTGCGCGCGTCGCACACGGCGAGCGGGGCGACCTCGACCGGCCAGCCAACCGGTTTCCACACGTTCACCACCGCGAATCGCCGTTGCAGAAGCGCGTCGGCCTCGTCGGGCAACAGATCGCGCACGCGCTGCGGCCCCGAGGCTTCCGTGTAGTCGTTGTGCGGGAAGCGGACCGGCTCGTTCGGCCCATCGCCGCGCCGCACTCCTCGGGCCGACGATCGCAGGTTGTGGTCGAACGCCACGACGCGGCGCGCGCCGGCCGTGCGTTTCACCAGCTCTTCGACCTCGCGATAGTAGGCGGGGATCGCGGCTCCCTCGACGCTCTCGATCGCACTTTGAAAGCGCACGAGCGCGAATCCCTCACGGTCGAGCGAGGGAGCGGGCTCTAGGGCTCGCGCGTCGTGGATCGTCATCGCTCGGCGTTCTCCCTGCGTGTTCCGCCAGGGGGTGCCCGCGGGCGGCTCGTAGAGGAAATAGAAGGGCCGCTCGTTCATGTCGGCGAGATAACGGAGCGTCGTGTCGACCATGGCTGACCTCATCCTGCCTTCGGGCCCTTGAGGCCGTCTTCTCCGTAGCGTGTCGCCGGACCTTCCCCCTCCGGCCCGAGCCTGCCGCCCGGCCCGAGGTGACCCTTCCCCGGCACGTGATTCACCTCGACGCGGATGCCGTCGGGGTCCTCGAACAGCACCGAGTAGTAGCCCGGAGCGAACGGGCCGTCTTCCGGGGGATGAACGATCCGCGCCGCGAGCTCGTCCCGTAAGAATCGATGGACCGCGTCGACGTCCTCGCGGCTGCGCGCGCGCAAGCAGAAGTGATGGAGCCCGGAGCGCAGCTGATCGAAGGGGGTGCGAGCGCGGCCCCCGGGTACGCCGCTCACCAGGATCCCCGTGCGGCTGCCGATGCAGTAGACGATGTCGTCGCCCTTAATGAGCGTGCGCATCTCGAGGAAGTTGCAGAGCTTCTCCCAGAAGGGTACGCAGCGCGCCGGGTCGTTCACCGTGAGCTGGATGTGGGCGATGCCGTTTAGCTCTATGCTCATTCACGCTCTCTTTCGCTCAGACGCGGAGCCAAGTCGAGGGCCTCGGGTCGGCGGCGCGACCGTTCTCGCCGCCGGCTCCGTGGCGGCGCGCGGCGCAGAGCCCGCCGCGACCGCAAGGCCGCCGCGTCAGACGGGCGTCATGGTGCCGCCGCGAGCCGCCGAGCGGAGGGCGGCCGCGACGTAGCGTGCGTTGCGGGCGCCGTCCTCCAGGCCCGGCGAGAACGGCGCACCGCTGCGAAGCGAGGCTTCGAACGCGGCGAGCGCGCCGCGTATGCTGGCCCGCCCGATCGCGTGCGACCGGCGGATGGCCCGGTAGCCGAGGACCGCCGCGTCGAGGACTGTGGCAACAAGCCGGCTCGTCCGCGCCCCGGCGGGCTCCACGTGGAGCGCCGCGTTGGGCTCGACGAGCCAGGCGGCCGCGACGGGGCCCCGCAGCGCGAGCCGCTCGCGGGTGCGCGCTCCGTAGGCGAGCTCGCACGCTGCCGACGCTCCGCTCGGGAAGACCAGCCGGAGCCGAACGTGGTCGCCCGGCCAGCGGCTGCTCGACGTCCCGGCTTCGACGCCGTCGGGCTCTTCGCCGAGCAGCTCCGTGGCGAGGTCGATCGCGTGACAGCCGAGATCGTGGAGCAGGCCGCCCTCGCGCTCGTCCAGGCGGTGGCGCGTGACGCGCGACCAGCCAAGCACGTCGAGCGAGAGCGCGAAATCGACGTGCACCGGCCGGCCGAGCGCGCCGTCATGGACCAGCTTGCGCAGGCGTAGGTAGGGCGGCCAGAAGCGCCGATTGAAGTCGACCATGACTCGCCGGTCGCTTTCCCGTCCGTCGAGCAGGGGGAGCTCGCACGCGAGCACCAGCGGCTTCTCGACGAAGGCGGCGATACCGCGCGCGGTCGCCGCGCGCCAGACCTCGAGGTGCGTCGACGGCGGCGAGGCGATGAGCAGGCCATCGAGTGGCGTCTTTGCGAGCAGCGCGTGGTGGTCGGCGTGGATCGCGGCGCCCGCAACCCGTGCGGCGGCTGCGCGCCGGCTCTCGGCGAGCGGGTCGGCCACCGCCACCAGCCGCAAGCCGCCGAGCGTGCGCAGCGCCGGCAAATAGAAGTCCCGCACCAGCCGTCCGAAGCCGACCACGCCGAGGCGGAGCTCGGCGGGACCGCGCCGCGCGCTCACGAGCCGAGGCGCACGCCGAGCAGATGCGCGACAAAGCGCGGGAAATCGGCGTTGTGGGCGAGGGGCGGGAACTCGCCCTTTGCCGCCCCCGCGCCCAGCACGACGGCGAATCCGTCCGGGCGGTGCTCGCCCGTGCGTCCCGAGTCGGGAGCGGCCTGAATCGTCCCCAGCGCTGCCGAGTGTACGGTTGTCACCGGGTACTCGTCGGTCCAGCGTAGGATCAAGTCGGGCAGGAGGTCCCGGCGTGCGCCGGTGAAGCGCTCGTGCGCGGGCACGACGTCGCGGACGATCGGCGCGTTCGTGTCACTGGTGCGCAACGCGAGGAAGCTCTGCGTCACGTGGTCGACGTACCGCCGGTGCTCCTCACTCCCGGCCTCGAGGACCCCGTCGCGCTCGCGCCCGCGGAGATTCAGGCGAACGAAGCTGAACAGATCCGAGCGCAGTGCAATGCCCGGCGTCCGCCGCCAATCGAGGCCGCCAGTGACCTCGCGGGCGACCACCCAATCGCGAACCTGGACCGGTACGGAACGCGCGATCGCGTGCTGCACGGGCGCGGGGATCGATTCGCGCAGCGCCCGCATGAGCCCGCGCTTCGGAGCCGGCAGATCATCGCGGGCGAGGTCCTCGCGGCGGTAGGTCGCGTTGATGCGATCCATCGCCCGGCGGACGAAGTGCTCTTGCGAGAAGTTGTAGCCCATCCCGTGCAGCGAGAAGACGACCACCGTCGTGCTCGTCAGATCCACGCCGTCGAGCACTCTGCCCACCCCGGCGTCGACGGCGCGATACACGTCAAGCAGCGCGCCGGACGGCACGTGCCCGTGCGCCTCGTCGTGGTCGCGCCAGAGGATGTGGCCGCCACGGTGGCACTCGCCGAACACGGCGAGGAAAAAGTCCCACCGGGTCGTGTCGCGCAGCCAGCGCGCAAGGTTGGCCTTGGTCCGGGCACCGTCAACGCACTCTCGACGCGTGGTTGCGAGCTGCCCCGCATCCTTGCTAACGGGAATCTCGTAGCCCATCGGATGACGACCGAAGCGCCGGCGGATCTCGCGTCGGAGCGCCGGCGAGCTCGCCTGAAAGGGTCCCATCAGGTCGTGCGATCCCCAGTTCGAGACCTCCAGCGCCCGCGGCTCCCGATTCTCGAAGGTGAACGGCACGTCGAGCACGGTCACGCCGAGACCGGCGCGGGCGAGGTCGTACCAGAAAGGCTCGCAATAGAGCCAGTCGGACGCGATCCGGCGCATGCGCATCGCCGCCGGGTCCCACTGGATGTGCTGGCTGATGCCGTGCTCGCCCGGCATCGTGCCCGTGTACATCGTCGGCCACACGGAGGCGCTCACGTACTCCGCGCTCGAAGCGAGTGGGTGGAAGACACCCTCGTCGAAGAGCCGGCGGAACGTGGGCAGGCTCGGAAGCGCGCCGCGGATGAACGAGAGCTCGCCGGCATCGACTGCAACCATGAGCAGGCGGGAAGTCTTCCGCATAGGCTACTCGTTGATGCCAGGCATCTTGGCCGCACCTCCGTTGCCGCGGCAATCGTGCGATGAAGCGCCCGGCTATTCAAGCCGCCGGTCGCGATCTCACGTTGGCATTCGACCGCGACATCGGTTACGAGGCGAAGCAGACAGCGACGAGGATCGGAGAACCACGAAATGAAGATTCGCCATTTACCTCCTACAACCTCCGCCGAAGAGCTCGCCGCCGTTCTTGGCGAGGACGGCGCCGCGATCGTCGATCGGCTCGTCGACCCGGCGATGCTCGATCGCGTCCGGCGCGAGCTCGACCCGTTCCTCGACGCCACGCCGTTCGGGCCCGACTCCTTCGCGGGGCGGCGCACCAAGCGAACCGGCGGGCTGATCGCCCGCTCCGAGACCTGCCGGGATTTCGTCGTCCAGCCGCTCGTGCTTGGCGGGGTCGACAAGCTGCTCTCGCACTCCTCCGGGTTCCAGCTCCATCTCACTCAGGTGATCTCCATCGATCCCGGTGAACGCGCGCAGAAGATCCACCGCGATCAGTGGGCATTCGCCTTCTTCCCGTTTCCCAAGGGCTACGAGGTGTCGTGCAACACGCTCTGGGCGATGACCGACTTCACCGAGGAGAACGGCGCCACGCGGGTGATCCCCGGAAGCCATCGCTTCGACGACCGCCTCGAGCTGGACGGCGCCGAGACCGTCCCTGCCGAGATGGAGAAGGGCTCGGTGCTGCTCTACACGGGGAGCCTCTATCACGGCGCCGGTGCCAACCGCTCGGCCGACACACGCCGCGGCGTCAACATCACCTACAGCGTGTCCTGGCTCCGCCAGGAGGAGAATCAGTATCTGGCCGTACCGCTCGACGTGGCGCGCACGCTGTCGGTCGACCTGTTGCGGCTGATGGGTTATTCACGCGGCGCGTACGCGCTCGGCTACGTCGACGACCTCCGCGATCCGATCGAGGTGGTCCGCCCCGATCTCGTGTCGAACGGGCTTGGCGACCTCGACGCCGCGCTGGCCCGCGCGAGGGACCACTGACGGGCTGGGGAGGATCCTGAAATCGGTGTGGGCTGCCACCGTCGAGGGGTCTTACAGGCTCACCCCGCGTCACATCGAGGGCAAAGAGCCCGTCCGCTTCATCGGGCCTTGACCCCGGCGCCGCGGTTCACTGCAGCGGCACGAGCTTCGCGTAGCTGTCGTAGCGGCTCTGGATCTGGCTCACGTAGTTGACGGGCTTGTCGCAATTGCAGAAGCCGTAGCGCATCTTCTTGGCGATGTCGCGCTTCTTCAGGAGAAGCATCGACCGCTCGACGTTACCGAACCACTTGTTCGGATTGAGGCCCATGTCCCTGGCGAGCGCTCGCGCGCGTCCTGCACGTGGCCGGGGCCGCAATTGTAGCTGGCGAGCGCGAAGCGGATGCGATCCTTCGCCGGGATTTCAGGCTGTTGAACCACGCCGAGTAGCGCGCCATCAGCATCACGCCGGCGAGGATGCCGTTGCTCGTGGCGAGCCTCGCGCCGGCGGTAACGACTCGGCAGCCGCTTGAACCCGACGATCGAGAGATGCGATGGGGAGTGGCGAAAATTCTTCTACGGAGGCAACCCGAGATGTCGAGACCACTCGAAGGAGTCAAGGTGATCGAAGTCGGCCAAGAGATCCAGGGACCGTTCGCAGGGCTCGTGCTCGCGGATCTCGGCGCCGACGTGATCAAGATCGAGAACAAGGAAGGCGGCGATCTCAGCCGCTCGATCCTCGCCAAGCTCATCGGCGGCGGCGGCGTGCGCAACGGCGACTTGTCGCACTACTTCCACGCCATGAACCGCGGCAAGCGCAGCATCACAGTCGATCTCAAGCATCCGGAAGGCGCCGAGCTGGTGCGACGCCTGGCGAAAGTCTGCGACGTTCTGTTCACCAACTACCGGATCGGCGTGCTCGATCGCCTCGGTCTCGGCTTCGAGGAGCTGAAGAAGCGCAATCCGCGCATCATCTTCGCGCAGGGGAGCTCGTGGGGGCCGCGCGGGCCGTGGGTGCAGCGGCCGAGCCGCGACCTCCTCGCCCAGGCCGCGAGCGGGATCGTGGCCAAGGGCGGCCGCCGGACGGATCCCTTGATGCCGGCCCCGTTCGCCGTGGCTGATCAGAGCGGCGGCCTCAGTCTCGCCACGGGAATCCTCGCGGCGCTGTTCGCGCGCGAGCGCACCGGAGAGGCGCAGAAAGTCGACGTGTCGATCTACGGCACGATGATCGCCATGCAGACCTTCGAGATCGGCTACGTCGGCTTCACCGGAAAGGAGCCGGAGCGCGCCGGCGTCGGCCATCAGTTCCTGCACGGCGTGTGGGGAGCGTATCGCACGCGCGACGGCCATATCTGCATCGGCACGGTGGACGACAAGCACTGGCCGGCGTTCTGCAAAATCGCCGGCATCCAGCATCTCGAGAACGACCCGAAGCTTGCTGGCCTCGCCCGGCTCATCCCCGGCGACGAGATGGAGAAGGTGCTCGTCGAGATCTTCCCCAAGCGCACCAGCGCCGAGTGGCTCGCGGAGTTCCACGATGCCGACATCCTGGCGACCGAGGTCGTCGACTATCGCGCCGTGCTGGCGAGCGAGCAGGCGCGCGCCAACGGCTACGTCGTCGACGTCGAGCACGAGTTCGCCGGCAAGATCGCCGCGACCGGCCCGCCGATCTCTCTCAACGGCGAGATGCGCACCTCCTCGCCCCCCGCGCCCGAGCTCGGCCAGCACACCGAGGACATCATGCTCGAGGCCGGCTATTCGTGGGAGGACATCGTGCGAGTGCGTGAGTCCGGGGCGGTGTGAGAGCCCTCCAGTTCGACCGCCTCGGCGGTCCCGAAGTGCTGGAGCTCCGCGAGGTTCCCCGGCCCGATCTTCAGCCAGGCGCGGTCGTCGTGCGGAACCACGTGATCGCCGTCAACTTCGGCGACCTGTTCTTCATCCGCGGCGAGTACCTCGTGAAGCCGGCGTTTCCCGACGTGCCGGGAATGGAAGCGGCTGGCGTCATCGACTCCGTCGCGCTGGACGTGCGGGATCTCGCCCCGGGCACGCGCGTCGCCTACATCGGCATGGGCGCGTTCGCCGAGTACACGCGCATCCGCCGCTCGCGGGTGATGCCGCTCCCCGACGACGTGAGCTTCGAGCAGGCGGCGTCATTTCCGATCGCCGTGCTGACCGCGTGGCATTTGTTGCACACCTGCCACCAGACCTCCGCGGGCCAGTGGGTGCTGGTGCACTCGGCCGCCGGCGGCGTCGGCATCGCGGCGGTGCAGATCGCCAAGGCGGCCGGGGCGCGGGTGATCGGCACCGTCTCGAGCGACGACAAAGTTGATCTCGTGCGCCGCTTCGGCGCCGAGCACGTCGTCAACTATTCGGTCAGCGACTTCGCCGCGGAAGCGCTGCGCCTCACCGACGGCCGCGGCGTCGACCTGATCCTCGACGCCGTCGGCAAGCCGACCGTCGAGAAGGGCCTCGGTTGCCTCGCGCTGTTCGGCCACATCATCGTCTACGGGGGCGCGGGCGGCGCGGCGCCTGCGATCGAGCCCATGCGTCTGTTTGCCAAATCGCTCAAAGTGAGCGGCTTCGTGGTGCCGATGGTCTACGGCATGCGGGACGTTCACCGCAGGGGGCTCGAAGCCGTTTTCGCCCTCGCCCGCGAGGGCAAGCTCACCATACCCATCGGCCGGACGTTTAGGCTCGATGAGGCCGCCGATGCGCTGCGTTTCCTCGCTTCTCGCCGCTCAACCGGCAAGCTTCTGCTACTGCCCTGAGATCCGGCGCGCGCTACACGCCGAGCCCTTCACCACGTAGGGCCCTTGAGCGCCAGAGGTGCCGCTCGCCGGATAGACTGGCGGCGGCTCGCTTGCGAGAAAGTTCGGGCCGCGCAGCCGCGCGGG